>NZ_JCAUAR010000013.1:0-184807 GCF_059692055.1 Paenibacillus sp. J31R109
ACTAATTTTTTTCGGAAAAAGTTAGTTTTTCAGGTAGTGGGACTTTTTTTTGCCTATACGCATCATTATATCCAATTTGCAACATTTTATTTTCGTATTAATTCGAGTTACGGCAGCAGTTCGCGGCCTTTTAGGCGCTGCAACTCGTTCAGTTACGGCAGCAGCTCGCGTCCTTTTAGGCGCTGTAACTCGAAAAATTCGAGTTACAGCAGCAGCTCGCGGCCTCTTGAATGCTGCAACTCGAAAAATTCGAGTTACGGCAGCAGCTCGCGGCCTTTCGTCACCAGCGCCTCATTACTCCTCAGGAATCTCAGAAGCGCTCACAATCTTCTCTTTATGCTGTGCTTTGATTAATTTGTCTTTCATTTCATCTCTCGCTGGCCGTCGATCTTTGAGTGACATGTGCTCCGGTGTTTCCTGATACGTCTTCCTTCGACCGATTCGGCGCAAATTTTCTGGCACTAAGTTGAATTTTTCATCTTTCATGAGTGCGATAATGCCTGTGCTTTCTGGCTGTTTTTGGATGCCGTACATTTCATTAAAATATTCGTCGGCCCGGCCGGGTACGTAGTTTTTCGGCTCGGGGTAGCCGACGATGACGCCTTCATAATTGCGCAGGATAACTTTATCTTGACTCTGTGAGATGAGATAGTTAGGCTGCAGTGCAATTTTACCGCCTCCGCCTGGCGCATCAACAACAAATGTAGGTACTTCATTTTTTATTGTATGTGTGATATATTGAGATGTATCAGCAACTTTACGAGGTGAACGAAATGCACTTAGCCATGTATCTCCGTATATCACAAGAGAAAAAGACAGAAGGCGTAGAAACACTTTTAAATCATCGTAACATCCTCTTCGATTTCTGTAAAAAGCATGGACATACCTTTGAAGAGTTTTCAGAGGTTCTGAGCGGTGGAGCATCTGACATGGAGCAGCGCCCCCAATTGCAAAGTCTACTAAACAATATTGAACGCTTCGATGGAATACTTGTAATCGAGTTATCCCGCCTTAGCCGAAACGGGTACATCTCAGAGACGGTTTTGAAATATTGTGTAGACTATGACAAGCCCATTTTGACAGTTGATAAGACGTATGACCTAAGCAATAACACAGACGTTCTGACATTCCGTTTCGGTTCGCTAATCGCTTCTCAAGAGCATGCGCTCATTGGAAAGCGTTCCAAGAACAATAAAATATCGATGGTCAAGCAGGGGCTACACGTTGCAGGGAGTGTCCCATATGGGTATAGACGAAATACCACGACAAAGAAACTTGAAATATTTGAACCTGAAGCAAAGGTAGTGCGTTATATTTTCAACCTTCATTCACAGGGGCTAGGAAGTCGTAAGATCGTTGACACATTGAACCGAGAAGGGTACAAACCGCAACGAACAGAAGCATTCCAGTTGCCCACGGTGAAAAGGATTATCCAAAATTCTACATATAAGGGTTCAGTCATGTTCCAAGATCGTAAGCGAGTTAAAGAGAATGGTAAGTACGTGTTCAAGGTTCTGAACATCTACGAGTCTCACGGTGCTCACCCTGCTATTATTTCCGCTAATGAATGGGAGAATGCAAACAGAGATCGGGAACATCGTGCAGATCAAGCTAGGGCTTTTCGTGACAAGCCTGCACCCAAGACAGGAGCAACGATGCTGAAAGACCTGCTCTATTGTGGAAACTGTGGTCGTAAGTTGGTTATTCGGAAAGAACCAAATGGAACTTATTCGATTAAGCCGTGTGAATATCAATTGCTGAATAGTGCAGAGAAGTGTTCAAACAATGGTATCAAGATGGAATATGTAGAGATGGACATTCTTGACACACTGGTTGCCCATAGCGAACAATTACGAACAGAGTTGAACCTACTTGAGCAACAAGACTTGACCCATGTTGAATCCGATTTGAAAGAAAGACTTTCAAATATTGATATTCAGATTACCGAGAATCAAAGAGAGCAAGCCACCCTAGTTGACTTAGCCGTGAAAGGTATTTTTACGCATGATGAATTAAAGGCAAAAAGACAAGCTTTGATCGACATGGGGCAAGTGTTGGAACAGAGCCGTGACAAGTTATCGCAACAGAGTGAGACAATCAATGTTGAATCGCATGTTGAAAGGATAACCCACGTATTGGAATTATTGAACGGCTTTGAAACCTTGCCCACAGAATCACAGAACAGAACACTGAAGCAAGTAATTCGCAAGATTCAATTTACAAGGAATATGCCCCAAGATATTCGCAAACTATCAACAAGGAATCCGATTAGAAAAGACTTTCCATACAACATAGGCGTTGAATATTATTAACAGGACGTTCCCAACACGGGGACGTTTTTTTTACTAGAATTACATAAGGGATTTTTGTGAGATACATTTTTTGCAACCGCTGAACGTCTACTTTCCCAACGGGTTCAAGAGCTGTTATGGAAACACAAAAAGGAAGAATTATATCCTGCAAAGCTTCCCCAATAGCACGGACACTTACTATAATACATAATTTTTTAACATGAAAGGAAGAGTCAATTAGATGAGAAACCGTACCAGATCTAGTCTGGGGCCGATCCTAGTTTTTACGGTGGAAATCTTTTGATATGGATTTACACTCTATTACGAAGAAAGACAAACGCGAATCTTCGAAGGTCAAGCCTATTATCACATATGAGTTGAGCGTGTTTTATGACATTGTGCGGGTATAGTCGTAACTCATGTTTTTTAATTAACGGGAGCTGTAGCGTGGGAGCTAGTAACGCGGCAGCTCTTTTTTTGTTTGTTAACGAACGAACAGACTAACTTAATTATTATTCTATAGTATATACTTGAACTAAGAAAAACTTGTAATAATAAGAGGTGTAAATATGAAGATGTATCTGCATTTGGAATACAAAGCAGAAGGATATTTTAAAGTCGGTATAGAGGAAATATATGAATTGAAAGTGCCATTCGAAAGCGATGTGGTGGTAGCACAGGTAAGTGAACATAACATTAATCTATGGTATGAATTTATAGCCTCTGATCTATTAATTGAACGTTTAAAAACAAGTAGTGAACCATCTGATTTTAAAAATCAGGTTAAAGACGAATTTAACTACAATGTAAATAAAGTGGACAAAGTTGCTTCTCGCATATTCGAAATGTTGAAGTATTGTCTGAATCAAAATTCTGTTGAAAGTATACAATGTGTCAATTGTGAATGGTCTTTCGATAAACATGAATGGCATTCGTTCCCTGCCACAATGAGATTTACCTTTAATACTAATTATTTACCTCAATATTTACAGAAGAGTACGATTGGAATTATCCAGTCCTATTTAGATACTGGTTATGAACCATTTATCGCACTTAAGCATCTCCACCGAGCCAAGAGCGAAAATGATGTCCGCCATAAGTGGATTGATGCGACTATCGCTGCAGAATTAGCAATTAAAGAGTTTCTTATTAGGTTAAAACCAGAATTGGAAACATTGTTAAAGTATGTTCCTTCCCCTCCATTAGATCGCTTATATGGCGACGTTCTTGAAAGTCTTATTGGCGAAAAATCACCAAAAGTAAGAATATTTAATAATGCTGCCCGAATCAGGAATGAACTTGTACATAGACCGTTAAGGGCTACCATTAGCTTTGAGGAAAGCGAACAATATGTTAAAGACGTCGAAGTTGCCATTTATCACCTCCTAAAAAACCTGTATCCAGATGATCCTTTGATTGAAGAAATAATGAATCCAAGAATACAAGTAAGTAAGATTGAGTTCCGTAATGCAAATGAATAAATAGCATAACGCCATTAAATTATGCATGCCAGCGGCAGCAATCATCATTGCGCGTTTTACCAGATGCTGCCCATTAACATTGGCGTAATATTCCGCATAACTAGCCTGTTGATTGGGTGTGGTAGATGGCTCGTTGCTTTCTCGATCACCTATTTGATACATAAATTCATGATGCGAACTTTTGTTCCATTTCTTGAAATCGGAAAGATTCGAAATAACGTATACTTCAACACCTTGGATTAATGCGGCTTCAGGTGCGTTAGCGGTTGATAAGCAAACTCGCTTAATTCCCATCTTTTTGGCGGCGTGAACCATGGAGAGTACACCAGGAATAGGTCGGAGGGACCCGTCCAGGGCAAGTTCACCTAGAAATAACGTGGAAGGATAGCTCTCTACATGCACTTGACCTGTCGTAATGAGAATCCCAACCGCAATCGCTAGATCAAAAGAGGAGCCCTCCTTCCGCAAATCAGCTGGAGCTAGATTGACAGTAATTCGGTCCATGGGGAAGGTGAAACCGCAGTTTTTAATGAAAGAACGGACACGCTCGACGGATTCGCGAATCGCGGAGTCGGGTAATCCTACTAAATTAATTTGAGGATACAAAAACATGATAAAATCTTTTTAAACCAAAGGGAGAGATACCAATGCCACCATCAAACAATAATGAATTGACGCTCAAAATGAACCAACGGCAAGTCATGATTCTGCGAGGATTTCTTAATAAGCATCTCTACTCTGATTATAACTTTGGGATGAGTAGAGAGGAATCGTGTAGTTTTTGGGTTTCTACATGCGCTCGATTCTGCGTTTAATGAATTGAATCTCGATGTCGAAGGCGAGAAAGAATAAAGGTGATACTCGATATTTGAAAGATATTAGCGCTGCTAGGGATTCCAGAATCGAAACTAATCTAAGCCTTGGGCCGTAACATGGTAATCGAGTAATATTATTCATTGAAGGACACCTAATCGGGTGTCTTCTTTAATGCCCACTGTAAGCCAACAGAATGGCTTGTATGGGCTTCTGATGGTGCAAGTGTAGGGGTTTCAATCTCTAGGCAACTTTTAAAGATTTACGTGGGCTTATATACGCATTTACATGTTGCTTCAGGTGGATAGCGTAGATGAATCCAAAGCATTGTACAAAAATCGTTATTAGGATTGCGCTTGGAGTATGTAAAAAATGGGAACGGTTATAATAATAAAAAAGAACCCCTAATTTTAGGGGCCAGAGGACTGGACTTTTAATGCTTCTGTTTTTGTATTTGATTTTCTTTTATCATCATTCGGTCTTGCTTTCGATTGATTTGCCGCCCTTTGCATGTAAGGTATCTTTCTTATATCAAACCATTCAGCCAGATCAAGTTGCTCCACGCAAATTTCTCCTTTCAGAAAAATATATGCGGGCAAATTATCAATTAGACCTGGTTGATTAATCGGAGGTTTAGAAAATTAGTTACTTATTTACAAAATTGCAACATTCACCAGATGGCGCTCTCAATATTAAGGCTCTCCAGCCATTTTATCCAGAGCTTTCAAACGTTCTAAATCATAGGGGCTTAAATGACTTTAATATTTATTGGCAAGCACCATTGACTACTGTAAATCCTGAGGACATCATTCCTTGGTACGAATCCATTCTTAGGAGAAACAATAAGGGACAAACTATTAATTTTGACGGAAGTAAAATCAAATACACCGGTATATATGCTGCATGCGATGAGCTCGGCATTAAAGATTCGCATACTATTGATTTAAGCTCAAGGTTACCTGGATTGCATGAAATTGTTTCGTCTAACTATGGAGTATCGCTAACACCATGGTTGGAGTTTCAAGTAGAAATTTATAAAAAAATGGGGAATCCTTCTGAGTATATTTCCACTGGAGGATGGGAGGAATTATTTAATTCGGTTCAAGAACCTCATCCCAATATTTCCGCTAGCCCAATACTGGGATTATGTATTTTGTTAAGAATGGCTCGTGGTTATAACGGATTTGTAAAGGAATTTATTACACGAGATATGCTTCGTTCGTTATCCACAAAAGGAGACTTCGAGTTTGATGTTTATAGGAGCGACGCGAACGGAGATATGAATGGTAAGATTGACCTATTCCTCTATTTTCCAAAAATAGATCGTTGGGCAAGAGTTGCCGTTACAGGTAGCGAAGGAGTAACATGCGACGATATTTTATTAGAGGCGGGTTCTAATTTTAAACATAATTCCCAACGTGTCTTTGGTTCAGTCTATGCTCCCACGTACACACATATAGATGAAGCCATAAATAAATGGCTCATAATGCAAAACGATCTACCAAGTGATCCAGTTGATGACGATATGGCTTCATAATGCCTTGAACGAATATTTGTGTATAATGAAATGAAAATTCGCTTATACTGACATATACTGGGGGTGCTTTCATGAAAGACTTATCGGAGAAACTGGTCGCTCAAGTGATTGCTCTTGATGGAGGTCGGCGGACGAAGGAGAAAGTTGCAGCGGATTCAGTCGAAAACGAGGAACTCGCAATACTTTCAATGAATGACGAAACTTTGGTTTTACGCGAGTTTGCGCTCGTGGGAGAAAATGCAGCAGGACAACGCGTGATTTTAAATTTTAACTTGAATCTCGATCAGCTTCTCGCTCATAGCGTCACAATGAATATGCTCGCGCATAAACGTCTTGAAGAAGTGATGTTTGGGAAGTTATAGACATAAATGCCTAGATTGCCATAAAAATATAATGAACAAGTCCGGTACTAACATCCAGCACTGGGCTTGTTTTATTTTTATACACATATATTACCCGAATGATTGAGTTGAAGTATCGTATGTTATGCGGAGTGGTCAAACTCGAAAAATCACAGTGAGTACCGTTTAATTACTTCAGCAATGGGAGCTTTATGAATAAAGACGAACCGTTTTTGATGATTATGAGCAAAGAGTTTTTCGAGAATGAATTGGATGGTCGAAGAGAATATGAAACCGCACCGAAAATTCAGGCTACATGAGTTATTAAATGAATTAATGTCCAGTCCAAATGTTGCAGTAACAAGTAACCCACCCTATTGGTTCAGTATAAACACACATGTAAAACTACAGTGAGTTTAAATAACTCTTGAATTGACAATGATGATATGTAGTAAAGAATAATAGGGGAGATTAAATGAATATTAAACTACATTTTGATGAACAAAAACCTAAACAGATTACATGCACAGGTTCTATTACACTAACGTGTGAAGTTTGGGATGAAGATGAAAGTACCAATATCCTATATGATGAAGACGCCGAAATTGTATATTTAATTGATACAACCGGTAAAATCATGCATCTTGACCTAGATCAATCGTATTTCACGACAATTCCACTAATAGATAAAGAAGAACTTAAAACAATGGTTAATGATGAATTACAAAGTCCAAAAGTACAAGATTTATTACGTGTCATTAGTCATATTAATGATAGGAAAAGTATCATCAAGCTATATGAAGCGAACGAGGAAATAAGGCAGATTTATAAACTTAATGGAGTGTACGAGGAAAAAAAGCAGATTAGTTTCAGAGTACAGGGGTTTCCAGACGTTCAATTTACTTACGACGTTAATCACCCTCGTTTCTTTATTAATTTCGATCCAGTGATTGGAGATACTTTGTTCGTCCAGGTAGAGTATCTGTTCGAGGAACATCCAATACCCGAAAGGCTCGAAAAAAAAGTAAGAATTGATAGGTTTTTTGCTTAGCTGATCAAGATCGACTGCCCCACTTTTTTACAGTGCATGTCTAGTTCTTCTTCCTTTTCACATTTGAGACCAAACGGATTTGTCAAACGAAGACGATGATGACTTAAGTGGTACGAGGACGACATGAAGGGGGTGAGAAGCATTAAAAACCTTGACGCAATAGCCGATATTAATCCCGCCTTGTACCGTAAGATACGCCTACCTTATGTGTGCGATGGAGATTTTGCCACTAAGCTAGATGCAGCTTTACCAGACGCCGTAAGGGCAACGGCTAACTTTTTATATAAAACGGCAGATGACGTACCGCGTAATGAAGTAGAAGTAGGGATGTTTTGGCTGTTTTTACCGATATTTGAGCATATAGAGGTACATGGGGGTTTGTAACGTAAAGATGTCTATCTCTAAAGCAGCGAAGCGACATTCTTAACAAACTTCGAAAAGTTGGGTTAACTTAATGGAGTTCAGCTTCATAGATGAGTGTATTAACTCTTTCATCATATGAGCAATAAAAGAGTCACATATGTGAAACACATGCCTACCTGTAATATTGGGTAGGTTTTTTGTTCTTCCGAAAAGAGGGAGAAGTGGAATATCTCTAAATTAAAATCTCCCAAGGGTTAAGCTGCGAAAGCTGTTATGATCAAACACCTCTGAAAGAAGCACTCATTCGAATTGATTGTACGCTATGTGCTACTGCTGTTTATATTCTGAGTGGAGTCTAGGATAAATCTCTTAGGCTCTTTTTGTTGTATGTATTGCTATATGAGTCTATACAGGCGTTTTTGTTTTATCTACTTCTACTATACGTAGTTATAAGCAAATGGAGCGTAGATTTGAAACTAAAGGGTATTTCTTCCGATGAAATGTAGTTTTCATTTGATTGAACGTAGACCAAACTTATTGATAATGTTATGCTTTTTATGGTGAAATATGGAACGTAATTTTCGGTTTCACTTGGTAAGAAGATTTTGTAAGTTAAATGAAAAGATAATTTTAATATATTCCATTTGGATGGTGATCGATTGATGCATGAGATAATAAACGCTGTTCAATTCAATACGATAAAAAGTGATGGAGTAGGATTCATTGCAATTACTGACAAAAATCTGGCAAAGAACTGTGTTCATCATTCGAGTTGTAGCATGGTTAAAGAAAGTTATTTTTTACAAAAAGTAATAACCAGCAATAAAAAGAATGGATCATATTTTTTCACTGATGACTATAAGGAAGGTTTAAACCAATTTAAGAAAATGACTACATGTACTTTTTGCTTTACGTAGTAAATGAAACAACTATTTAATTTTTTTACTTTCGAGGAGTTGACTATGAAAATGTATTCTTTAGAACTTGATTTTGAATGGATTCCAGTTCATGAAGAAATGAACAAAGAATACTATTTCCCCAATGACATAAATTCTCATATGAGAAAAGTTTATAAAAAGCCTGTCATTTATCGTTGGAATGTGTATAAGCACTCAGAAAAATGTAATATTTCTTATATTGGAGAAACTCAAAATTTTGCGGATCGTTTAAAGGGTTACTTGAAGCCAGGCCCATCTCAGAAAACCAACATCAGAATGAACGCTGGGTTCACCCAATATCAAATTGATAAATACATAATAGATATTCAAATCATGAAAATAAATAAATTTATATTTAACAATAGAATTTATACAGAAGATAGTTTGTCAGATGTTAGTATCCGCAGACTAATCGAGAATTTGGTTATAACTGAACTTAGACAAAATGGGCATACACTATTAAATGCATGAAGATATATTTATCATTTAAAATAAACAAATATTTCATTAAGGATGGATGTGGCTGATATGAGTAAAGAAAAGTTAAGTAATAATCCCATTGAGGATGTTAAAAAGTACCTTGAGCGAATGTTTTTAGGTGATCATTTATCTAATGGTGAAGTTATTGAAGATAAGGATAAGAAACCGCAATTAGATAAATTTAAGAAAGCGATAAAATAATACTTTCATAGGAGGAAAATGTGTGAAGGTAAACAAAAGTGGAATCCCCATACACAAGAGCCCAGATCCTTTTATGATGAACGAAAACGATGTTAATATAGCAGTTTCAGCCTTCTTTAATCTGAGAAACATAGAAGTAGAGAGGTGTGCAATAAACACACAGACGGGAATTGATGTGCTAGGGAAAAAGACGGATATACTTTAATTGTTGAATCTAAAGGCTCAATGGCTAACAACCAAAATGAATATGTTTTTGGAAATGGACAGATAAAGAAACATGTTGGTGTTCAATTGTATTATTTAATTAAGAAATATCAGACTTCATCAAATAAAATAATACTAATTTTAGCAAATCCAGACATCCCCAGAATTAAAAATGTTTTAAATGATATTTCACGCACAATAGATTCTTTGGGTTTTCTTAAGCTGTGGGTTAAGGAAGACAAATCAGCTTATATTGAATGTCCAGAAATTCATATGGAAACAGCTACGAAATTAGGCTTATTGTACAACCAGTAAATAAAACAATTCTTTGATAGGAAACAAATTGGATATGAAAAGGTGAGCATGTGAGTATATTTTGGACTAGACAAAATGAAGAAGCTTGGACTTATGCGAAAGAAATTGGTTATTTAGAAGGCAATCCAAAGCATATACCACCAACTCACATCAAAGCATATGAGTGGATGATGGGACAGATGAGAAAAAGACTACACAATTACAATAGCGAATACCCAGTTTGGCTCTATCTTTCAATGCCACAAGCAGAATCTGGCTATGTAATTTTAGAGATTGAGTTAGAAGAAGATGCAGTATTATTGTCAGATCAATACGATTATCAAAATGTTATTAATAATCTTTCACTATATGAACCTCATGATGAAGAATATCAGAATTACTTTTATGCTGAGGATGAAAATTGCAAGGAAGAACTAAAGAGATTTAGTTGGGAATTTATTTTTGATTTGAATAGAAGACGTTTGGATGAATACGACAATGAAATAGATAATAAAGAAAGATTAATACAAGGAACAACTGGAAAGATTAGTTTAGATTTAATTAGGAATGTTGAATTCATTAAATAATAATTTATATAAAAAGATGTCTTTTATAAGACGTATATATAAATAACATGCTGTTTCTGGGAAGAGTGATTTCATGTGGGAATTAAGATATGATCCTAAAACATTAAGAAGAGAAGAAATTCCAGTTGGAATTGGCTTATATGCTTGGTTTTCGAAGAATAGCGGCGAATTAGCCTATATAGGAAAAGCAACAGGAAATGGAGGACTAAGAAAAAGGATTTGGTCTCAACATCTTAATCCAGTGTATTTAGAACCTAGAGCGGCGAAGTTTAGATCTAAAGACACCTATCAACTAGAAAACCCTATTTACCGTAAAGGTAAATTAGTAATTGATAAATCTTCATTTAGGAAAAACGTTTCAAGAACTTTCTGCTTACAAGCTGGCGTAGAGTCCGTAGAATTTATTAAAGATAACTTTTTAATTTCATTCGAGCCATTTTCTTCTTCAGATAAACAAAAGGTAGTTGAATTGGAAAGCGATTTAATAAAGCAGCATAAGCCAGAATTAAAAATTGCGATAAAGTGAATCTATTATGTGGTAATTTTTGCACAAAAGAGGAAAGGAAGTTAACTTAATGCCATTTGCCACACAAAGCCCATCACCTAGTAAATTTGATGATTTAAGGAAAGCTGCAGGAATTGAACCATCAGAAACATCAGAAACATCAGGAGTAGTAAGACTAAAAGAATTAGATGCTGATGGACTTAATAAGAACGACCCTGATTACGCTCACAAGAGAAATGAATTACAGGCTAGCAATGATTACTACGCTAACAAACTAAAAACCGATTATGACAGAGTTAAAGCAGATGAAAATAAAGATCATTATGTATCGAGAGATGAGTACGAAAACTTTATTGTAAAATCAGAAGAAGCAAAGGCAACTACGAGTACCGTTAAAAATTCTGAGTCAACATTTCAGAAGAATATGAATGACCTAAACTGGACTGTTTTAGGTTCTGTATTCATTGTTTGTGTAACAATTGTTGTTGTCTTCTTGTTAAAATCTAAATCTAAATCTTCATGAGAGAAAAATTCGCACCACTTTGAATTCAACGTTACAGCAAACAAAATCAGAGTTTTATGGGCTAACTGGCTGGCTACTCACGAATGGATGGTATTTGATATGGCACGCACCAAATCAGTTGATAGTGATATATGCATTGTAGAAGACTGTGGAAAACCTAGCAAAGCAAAGGGATTATGTGCAACTCATCATCAAAGACAGTTCAGAACAGGCTCCACAGAGCTAAGGTCACTAATGAAGCAAAAGGAGTTTCTTCAACGTGAATGCAGAGCAGCTGGATGCAATGTTATGAGCCTAATGTTAGGTCTGTGCCAAGAGCATTTGATTGAATTCCAATTAGATCATATTAGATTATAAAATACATCGGTGCTAGTTTCGATATGAATTGGATCATTTACATTCTTTTTTATATACAATCGAAGAGAAGTTGCGATATAAACAATGGTACTTTGGTTATTTTCATAAAGATATTGAGTTTCCGCGTAATTAAAGATTGCTATTTAATGATATAGTAAAATTACAATGAAACGTGCATTTCATAGAAGAAATAAAAAAGCCTCCCAAGGGGAGACCTAAATAATTATTTGATTGGGTTAGCCTTATCGGAAAGAGTTTTGTTGTTTTGTGCAATGATTATTACTCTCTGAGCTTTGTATTCTTTTTGAGTTTGATCGTTAACGAAACCAAGAACAGTCGATGTAATGTTCGGTGCTTTACTAGCATCAGCAGTAAAACTAACGATTACTGAAACAACCGTTTCCTTGTCAGTAATGCTCACTTTATAATCTTTAATCAAGTCGTACCAAGACGTTTTGAATCCATCCATTCCAAAGTTTTCATCAACGTATTTCTTCAAAGCATTTTTAAAGTCAGTTTCTTTTTTAGAATTATCGACTTTAGCTAATTCAGGAGTTGGAATAGGTGTGGACGTTGCCACAACTTTAGGTTGTATTGTTGGTTGTGAAGTGCTTTTTTGCTCAGATAATTTGATTGGTTGGCTAGAAACTGTCTTTTCCGACTCTTTACTTCCACACGCTGATAAGCTAATTGCAAGAGTTAAGATTAATATAATAGTAATATAGCGTTTCAAAGAATTAATCTCCTCTCTAATTTTCTAAGGAAAAATATAGCATAACTCAGTAAATATTAATACTGCTCCCCAGTTAGTTATAAAATCGAATTGCCGCGTAAAGCAACATTAAGATTAAAGCGAACATAAATACGCATAGTTAAAGAGGGGGAAAATTGGCTATATTGGAAAAAGAAATTTGGGTTACTCTGAGTTCGAGAAATGTTACTCATTATGAAAAATTAGGTTATGTAATACCCAAAGTTAAAAAAAATGGACAAATGCGAACGCCGCGAGGCACATCCATTTTGGTTAAAGTAGAAGATTTAACTGAAGGATCAAATGTAAAATTAACTAGGATATGTGACGAATGTGGAAAAACACTTCCGAATCGAAGTTTTAATAGTAAATTAAGAATTTCTGATGGGAAATATAGATGCCATCAATGCGGCGCTCTATATGCAGGAATGATTAGGCAAGATAACCCTCCATATGAAAAATCATTAGAGTATTACGCGATAACCAATGATAAGAAATATCTCTTATCAGAATTTAGTCCAAAAAATAATAAAGTTCCCAAAAACATTTCGCATGGAAGTGGAGAATTTTATTTTTGGATTTGTCCTGAATATAAACATGAATATGAAATGAATGTTAGCGATAGAAAGAGATTTAATTGTCCTTATTGTGCAGGACAAAAAGTATTAAAAGGATTTAATGATTTATGGACGACACATTCTCACATAGCCAAATTGCTGAAAAATGACCAACGAGGATATGAAATTAGTTTTGGAAGAGGTCAAAAAGAAATATTTAAGTGTGAGCGTTGTGGTCATGAAAAAGGCATAATTGTTGGTGATATGGTTAAATACAGCAATTTTCCATGTCCGAAATGTTCAGATGGGGTGAGTTATCCAGAAAAGTTTGTTTTTGAATTATTGAACCAGTTAGATGTTAATTTCGAATTTCATAAAGTGTTTAATTGGTCTGGAAATAAACAATATGACTTTTATATACAATCATTAAATTGTATTATAGAAACTCATGGTGGACAACATTACAAAGAAACCAATCGCGGCAGAACACTAGAAGAAGAAAAAGAAAATGACAGGCTTAAAGAAACACTCGCAAAAGAAAATGGAATTGAACCTGTGCCGTTAGATTGTTCAGAATCAGAAATGGAACACATCAAAAACATTATCATATTAAGCAAGTTATCAACCATGTTTAGCCTTGAACACATTGATTGGTTAAAATGTCATGAATCAGCTTGTCATAGTTTAGTTAAAGTTGCTTGTGATTTGTGGGATAAGGGCAATAAAACAATTGAAATTGCTAAAATTTTAAAATCAGATAGAAGCACGGTTATAAGGTATTTAAAACAAGGTAAAATTTTAGGTTGGTGTGATTATGATCCGATGGAAGAAATTAAATTAAATGGATTTGCTACTGGGAAGGCTATTGGTGAAAAACTTGCAAAAGAGGTTGTTCAATTAACTCTAGATGGAGAAGTAAGAAAACATTGGGAGAGTGCGCCTCAAGTTCAAAAGGTTTTAGGTATTAGTAATAAAAATATATCAGAAGTTTGTTTAGGCAATAGAAAAGCTGCTGGTGGTTACAAATGGATGTACAAAGAAGATTATATTAAATATCTCAATGGCGAGATTGAAATGCCACCATTTAATGACACTAGACCTAAAATTATAGTGAAATTGACGAAAGACAACGAATACATATCAGAGCATGAAGGTGTTTTAAATGCTTCAATTTCTGTTGGATTTTCTGAGGTAAAGTATCAAATAACAGTGTGTTGTAAGGGAAAGTTGAAGTCTGCATATGGATTCAAATGGATGTTTAAAGAAGATTACAAAGGTTTGTTAGAATGATAGAAGAATAAAGTCATTATCTTATTTAAATGATGGAGCAAACAAATTGCAAGCTGCTGCCTTGTTCAATTAACGGGGAAAGAGTTCAATAAAAGAGAAGTTTCATTTGAAGCACAATCCATGAGGTTGTGCTTTTTCATTTCCTCCTGAGGAATTTTGCAAAAGTGCAATTGAGATTCGACACTTCCAAAATCTTCAAATTATTCCAGGTTAGGAACTATGCTATTATAGTATAGAAAACCCTTTAAACTTTTCAGTATTGGGGATTTCACGAAAGGATGGCTTATAAATATGTACAAAAAATTATTTGCTTTAATTTTATGTGTAGCAATGTTAATAACCGCTGTTCCAGTGTTGAATGCAGCTGGGAATTCTGCTCCTGCTGTGTTTTTGGACGGTAAGCAATTAGTATTTGAAGTGGAGCCTCAGATAATTGATGGGAGTACACTCGTTCCGTTGCGCAAGATATTCGAATCATTAGGTGCTAAAGTTGAATGGGAACAAGCAACAAAGACGGTCACTGCAACGAAGGACACAAGTGTAATCGTTTATTCAGTCGGACATGACTATTATACAAAAGACGGAAAAGTGGCTACTATACCGGTTCCTGGTCAGGTTATAAGTGGCTCAACACTTGTACCTCTCCGTTTTGTGGGGGAAGCACTCGGTGCAACAGTCGGATGGGAAGGTGCTTCACGTACAATAACAATTAGTTCTGCACCAAAGAAAAAAGTTGTAGTTAACCGTGTTGTCGATGGCGACACAATTGAGGTGACCTGGGATGATAAACTAGAGAAGATTCGCTTCATAGGTATTGATACTCCAGAAACTGTTCATCCGACTAAGCTAGTTCAAGAAGGTGGGATAGAGGCATCTAACTTCTCGAAAGAACAATTGACTGGGAAGACTGTTTATGTGGAACTGGATGTTGAAGAGCGTGACAAATATGGTCGTCTGCTTGGGTATGTGTACATGGAAGATGTTTCATTTTATAATGCAGCTTTGGATGGAGAAGGCTACGCGAAATTGGCTACATACCCGCCAAACGTTCGATGGGTGGAATTGTTCAAATACTTACAGACCAATGCTAGGGAGGCAAAGCGTGGGTTATGGGTGGGTTCAGAGCAGTCGGCCATTCCTACTCCTATAACTACACCAGCAGAGGTATCACCTAATCCTTCAGAGAATATTTTATACAATAATTGCACTGAGGTAAAAGCAGCAGGTAAAGCTCCATTGCTTAAAAATGATCCAGGTTACAGTAATAAACTTGATCGTGATGGAGATGGAGTTGCGTGCGAGAAGTAAAGATTACGTGGAAACCATAGTTCAATACAGAGAAGTTTCAAAAGAGTAGCATCATTAGATGCTGCTTTTTTGCGTTAAAATATAAAGGCTCAACAAAGTTTATATCACTAATAAGCTCAGGAAATATTTGTATTGCCTTCTATCCTTTGGGGCATGTAATATGGTCTATAAGACTTGGGAATTGTAGTTGAACAATTGTTGTATAAATACGAATTTTCGAGATTGGATAGGCGAATTTTCAATAAAGATTTGTTCTGCTTTGCTTAGTGAAGATTAAATAAAATTCAGATTTCATGGAGTTAAATTATGTTTAATTGTAATGACACACTTAAAGGTCTAATTACTGAAATTGAAGCTGAGTTACAAAACTCTAAGCAGCATAGAATATATTCCGAAAATTGGACTAAAGAGATACCTTCCCAAGCTGGTATTTACATTGTTAGAAATAATGAAAAGATCGTTTATGTTGGCGAGACAGCCAATATAAAGGATAGAATGCATAAAGACTTAAAGAACACTCAAAATCATACATTGAGAAGAAATATAGGGAAACTTCATTTCGGTCATCATCCAGATTATTATCCTTCGAGTTCAAAAAAGAAATTTGCGCCAAGCATCGAGGCTTTATTGAATAAATTTATTTCAGATCATTTGACAGTATCTTCGATTGTGGTGCATGTTGGTAGGCTTGAAGTGGAGGAATATTGGATTAAAAAATTCAAACCAATATACAACAATAAGGCCAATAGTCGAACGAATAAATAAAAAACTGATTTTATTGGGAGGATGAAATTGAATGAACTATGAAGAGTTTGGAATCACGACAAAAGAAGCAAGTGAAGCAGATTATATAGAAATTGAACAGTGCAGTAAGTGTGGAAAAGAATATGCAATAGTATTGAGAGATAATGATGCACCATTTAATGATACCGAAACAAGTAAATGTCCTTGCGGAAACACAGTTACTTATAAAAGTAGATTTATTCATGTACGCTTTAGATTCAAAAAAACAGAATAATACGGAGATTTTAGAGGAGGATTAACCATGATTGATGTAGTAGTTAGGTACGCTGCTTTCCCTGACACAGAGAATGGTGTGATCTGCTTTTATAATGAGAAGACCTCTAATAATTGTGTTGAACCAAGTGTTGAATATAAATCTGGAAAATGTACGATTAACAATCCAGATAATATGGATAAATTGGCTGAAATGGTAAAGGCAATGACAAGAGAGCAATTTCAATCTTACAGATCGAGAAGCGGTAAATCATCTTGGAAAGATGCATACTCAACATACTTATCCAAGAAAGTAGGAATTGCTTTACAGACTGATAAAGGAATTGTTTTAGAGGTTAACGGTGTTTTGGTTCGTTTCTATTGCCCAGTTGGAGAGTTCGTAAATTGGGAGAAGAAAACACATTAAGATATTGGTTTTATCTGGTAATTATATGGGAGGATTCCTGTTTATCGCTTGTAACTCTGAGCCGACAATGATGCATACAAATAGGGTTCAAGGCGAGATTAATTGTCAGAAATGTTTAGGTTTAAAGAATGCGATTGTACCTAACTATCAATTTGCTGGGGGTATTCAAGCACTAAAGCATCCATTTTGCAGAAAAGAAAATGAAAGTGACGGCTTTGGTGCTGGATACCATGATGGTTGTCAAAACATCAAAAAGTATTTGATACATGGACTAAAAGATGAGTTCAAAAAAGGTTACGACGAAGGGTATTACGATGGCCAACAGACGTATACATGGAATTATGGCAGGGGTTATGGCACAGAAAGACCATTGACAAATGTACCTTTAAGAACATTTGGTAAGTCAAATCAATCAACAAATAACACAACAAAACTAGGATTCTCAAAAGCATACTATGATAAATATGGGAATACAAACAAAGATTAAGAAGAAATCAACGTCTAAACTAGTCAGACTTATTAAATGGATAAAAGCTTATCTTTTCAGTCATTAAAAGAGTTGTATCATTGATCTCAGTAATTGAGATGGTGATAATGATTGAAATTCTAACTGTTGAGGATTTCAAGAAATGCTAGTGAAGGCTACTTCATCATCACAGATACGACAGGACGAATGTTACATTCTAACCGTTGTGCTGCAGTAGATATTTCGCATTTCAGAACAAAGGTAAGCGACAATTCCAATGAAAATGGAAAGTATTACTTCACAGAAGATTACTTTGAGGCAAAAGAATATCCAAAGGTTAAAAAATGCGAGGAATGCAGAAGGCTAATGTAATTCTATAAAAACTGACTTTCATTCAGATAAGAGGTGTATCTCATGATTAATGGAAGGAACAAGCTTTCGCATAGAAAAGGAGACCATTGGAATTTATATTCACGGTATAAGCAGCATAGGAGTAACCTGTTTTTGGAAGCACAACAGGAAATAGAAAAATTAGTTAATGAATATAAACAGTTGGTTGATAAGGAGATTGATTCTCAAAATTTAGTTCAGGAAGTCCTTCAAAATCAGTCTGTTAAGAAACAATTTGATGCACCTGATCTTTCATACATTAAGAATCAACTTCTAGGAATGCAACTGTACGAAACAATACTTCAAGACCACTGGAACTGGACATGCGATGAACTCAGAAAACAAGGGCAACCGTTCGCACATATGTTGTATCATTCACCAATTATTTAGAGTCAAATGAAAGTTCACTTTCATGTACTAACGGAGTTATTGGCAGTGAAATGATATTGAACTTACTGAATAATAGGGTTATTTTATTCTATTTCATTTGAAAAGGAATGGTGATAAGTATGCTTATATTCCAAGAAGCTGAATGGTTGAATGGTGAAGTTTCACAATACGTTGCGGAGACTAGTAATGGTATACAAATGCATATACATAAATGCCCTGATTCCTTCTGGATTGAAGCGAGAAATCAAGTAGAAATTATTTATGATTCAAGAATTACAGAAAAAGAGTTTGCATATTTAAACGATGCTGAAATAGCAGCCATTGAATGGTTAAAAGAATATCTAGATATAAATACATACTATGTACTTTATAAAAAAAGTAAACATGAAAATTGGTCAGTATATAATACAGCAGGCATCACTAAGCATGAGGCTAATAATTTAGGCAGAGATTTGAAGAAAGATGGCTATCTAGTGGAAATAAAGAAGGATCTGTAGTCAAATAGAATAAAATGTTAGGAGAGTTTGAATTTTGTCTGTAATCGAAGCTTTTCATGAAACAACAAGGATCAATGCAATGTTAATAAGACAAAACGGTTTCGATTTAGACGAGTCTTATGCAATTTCGCGTGGAAAAGGAGTAAATTTTTCAGATAATATTGAGAAGTGTTTAGAATATGGTGAATGGCTCCTTAAAGTATCTATAGATGTAAATTCAATACTTAGAGCAAATCATAATGACATAGGAAATGATGTACTCGAATTGGGTGGGTTTAAAGTTGGCTATAGGAAACTCACGTTAGAGCGTGGTTTTAAAGCGTACATATAACTGATTGTAATGAAATAGTTGTTTATGATTTGAGCTGCATCAGCAATATAAGACATTTACATTAAGATAAAATGGTTATGTCATGGGGAGGAAGTTTTTTGACAGCTTTAAATTTTGCTTATTTTAAGGATCAAGTCGTTGTTGCAATGGATACATTAGCAATAAGTGCAGAGGATTACTCTCCAGTTAAATTTCTTACAAAGATTTTTCCATTGCCTCATATCAGAAGTGTGCTTTGTGGAACTGGTAATCTTGATTTAATATTAAAATGGTTTGTCGATATCCAAGGATATATTTATGCTGAAGATATTTCGGTTGTGGCAAATGTTGCTCAATCAAGGCTACAAAATCTTAATAGTCAATATCCAACAGAAGCTACGTGTACATTATATATGTTTGGATATATTGAGGAAGAAGAAGCATTTAAGGGATTTGTCTTTAGAAGTACGAGTAACTTTGAGAAAGAGGAGTTTCCGCATTGCTTCGGAATTAAGCCGCAACTTGGACTTGATATTGAAACCGTTGCCGATCAGATAGGATTAGATGAAGCTTTAATTCAACTAATGGTAAAGCAGAAGGCAGAAGATGACGTCAAAAAAGATAGGGTTGGAATAGGCGGAGAAATTCAAAGATTATGGATGAATAAAACGACATACAGATTAGATGTCATTCATCGTTTCGATGACTATGATTCGGATTTCTCTAAGATGTACAAGTGATAAAATGGCTATTTTAACTGGTGTAAATTGGAGGTAAGTCACAAGTGATAAAACCAACAAGAGTTATCTGCCCAATTTGTAAAGAAGAATTTAGTTATGGCTTTTTACGATACGGCTTTGGACATCATTGTAAGAGAAATGCATCTGATGTTAATAATTATCTAAATAAAATAGTTAAGAATGCTCAATAAAAGGCATGTTTCATGGTGGTAAAATCGAGAAAGATAGGTGTTTAATTATGCTGCAAATACCCAACAGAATGAACTATAGATTTTAATGACTGAGGTGATGTCATTGAATATTCAAACTCAAACTAACGTATTACAGCAAATTGTCAATAATATTCCTGGCTGCGGTACAAAAAATAGAAGATTTGGATTTTCGCTTGTATCACATTTTCCAATTCAATGGTACAACGGAAATAAAAAAGAATGGGGATTGTTGCACAAAAAAGATATTAGAATCGAGCTTGATTTAAACGTTCCTATAGATCATTACAATTTAGAAGAACTTTCTGAATTATTGAATATGCCAAGTAGAACAGAAAATGAATATAAGAGCGGAGTTAGAATAAAAAAAGCGAAAGAAACAGAAAAATGGGATATGATTTCCATAGTGATATATGAAGAAGATTTAGATAGGTACCCTATTTCACATGGAAAAGTTGTATCGTTTGTAAATGACGTAGCAAAATTAGCTATTGGTTAAATTGTAAACATAAAAATGACCGCATTCACCCAAGGGGAAAAAGAGTAAAACCTTATATGTGCTATGAGTTTGATTTTATAGGACATTGAGAGTCGCTCAATTTGCAATATCATGTTATAAGAAACTTGAAATCAAAAGATGATGAAATAAAGGTTTTATATGGATAGGTGACAAAACGTTTTGGGAGGGGAACAAGTGTCATTCAAAGATTTCAAAGATAGACTTATTGAGTTGAGGAAACTAATAAATGAATCAGAAGGAAAAAAGGTACTCAATAAATTTAACCAATTCAACGCAAGTATATATACCCTAAATACGAATCATTTTGAACTTAAAAGGGTTTTATCGTATTTTAAAGATGATTTAAATGCATTAGACTTGATGGCAGAAGGAAATCGCAAGAAATTAGATAAGTTTCAACTTGAAGTGTCTCGATTACTTCACAATTTCGTATCTTCAGCAATGTCATTAGTAGATCATACAAGGGTATATATATTAATTCTTTATATGAAAATCATCCGTTTCTAGATACTTATATCAAGAAGAAAGATGAAGTAATCGTGAGTGCCAACAGTTGCAAAATTTATTCAAGACCTACGAAACTATACCGTTCATAAAGGACTGCCAGTAACAATGACGACATTTTCTTTTAGTGTTACTTCTGGATTCAGTTCATCCATTAATTTAAATATTTCTGAAATGCGCGAATGGGATGGGTGGAAGGCAAAAAGCAAAGAGTATATGAATCAATATGAAAATACCATTAATCTGTTAGATGTCATAGATGAGTACTATGAATTAACATTTGGTTTTTATAGCTGGACTATCGAACAACAAAAGAGTCTTCACTTAGAAGCAATTAGTGAGTTGGAAATTCTAACAAATGAATACAATGCATTGATTGGTAGGTTGAACAGACCATAGTGCTCATAGTGAATTTGAAGCAGCGAAATGGCAGAACTCTTGGAGGTTCTAATGACTCTTATAGAACTTGTTGAAAAGGAATTACTAAATCAATCAAATCGAATTGATATTAATCGAATAAAAATCGTTCGACATGCAGAGCGAAAAGAGACAGCTTATAAAGTCTACGATCTTTACAAGCAAGGAATGTTAGATTTTTATCAAAGCGTTCAGAGTAAAAGAAGATTTGAAGATTGTGATTACATTTTGTCTTTTGTAGGCGGAGTAGGTAGTTCTGCTACCTTTGTTGGTACATACGAAGTAGGGATTAGAACTGATTTTGATAAAAACAAATTAATCATTCCAACAGGATTCCCATTCGATAAAGCATTTAATAAGGAGTCTTATTACCATTATGAGTTAAAAAGGATAAACCTTTTTGATGAGATGATCGATAAATTAATTGTAGATTGGGGTAGTTATGCGGTTAGCTGGTCTCAATTGCTTTATAAAAACGATAAAGAAATTATCTCTATAGAAGGCGGCTACTTAGAAAAACAAGTTGGATTTGATGAAGATGAGGAACAGGGGTATTCGGAAGGAAAAGAGTTTTATCGTAGTCATATTATGCGTGAGCGAAATGCTGCAGTCATAAAGAAGGCAAAAGAAAGTTTCATTAAAAAGAATGGTAGATTATTTTGTGAAGTCTGTGAGTTTGATTTTTCTAAGATATACGGTGAACGCGGCGACGGCTTTATTGAAGGCCATCATACGAACCTTGTTTCTCAAATGAGAGATGAAGACAAAACAAAAGTATCGGACATTGCAATGCTGTGTAGCAATTGTCATCGTATGATTCACAGGAAACCAATAGTTTCAGTCGAAGAGTTGGCTTTAATAGTTAGAAAATTGAACATGAAATGACGATTTCGTATAGTAGAGATTGAGATGGTTCTATGATGACTGTTTTGTCAAAAATAAACCCAAGATGGGTTCCTGTCTTCCTTAAAGAAAATGATCTTCTAGAAAGAGAATTTGAAAACCTCCAAGCATGTTTTAAATACCTAAGAAATCTTGAGCAATTTAATGTCTATCGTAACAATGGTATATACAAAGAAATTAACTTAGGTATTGATGATGATAAGATACATATTGGATTTACCTTCAGAACAACGAACGAAGCCAAAGTATAGCGAGCTGGCCGTATAACACAATGAAACATGCTCTCATTAGAATTACTTAAAGAAAATATTCGTCGTGTGGAATAGTGAGTATAGTGAGGATTGTAAGTTGGAACTGTAGAATGGCCTTTTGTCAAAAGCATAATAAGTTGACTCGGTACAAGCATACGTAAATGGGGATAGAATGCATTATTGTGAGGGAAATAGTCAAATTAATACCAAGACATCGTAGTGACACCAAAGATTATCCTGGAGGACTTAATGAACATCAACGATTTTGAGAAAAGTGATTACTGGAGAGCCTTAATTCTTTATGGATTAAATGCAGCAACTTACAAGATTGCATTAGGTCAATGCCTTATTGATTTCTCGAAACAAGGGAAAACAAAAATTTCAATGAATGAACTAGCTGTATCCTTTTTTGATTTGTACCATGAGCGTTTAAAGAATAATAAGCCACAACTAAATATGCCAACCAAACGTACAGTAATGGAGAAGATTGTAGATTTATACAATTTAGGAAAGATAACAAGGACAGCAGCCATAGAAAAAGTTGAGAAGGAAGCATTTGAACATGTTATCCCACGTTTTCATAATATTGCGAATTTAGAGATTCCTAAATTCTAGGAGCATTCACCGAATGGGTTAATACTTACTGATAATATTTTTGAAGTCTTTTCTCAAAACAACGGAAATATGTTAACTCAAGAGTTAAACTCACGTTGGGATTTACTTGAAGCTGCGTTTGAAATAAAACGTGAAGACAATGAGCTTGTAAATGATATTAGACGGTTTTATCTTGCTAAAGGTTACGAAAGAACTAACATCACAAATACAATACCGGTCTTGAATGGGTATCAAAAAGATGTATGTTTTTACTGTGGGGAACAAATGCATCAGGATATTCACGTAGATCATGTTATCCCGAGACAATTACTTCAACATGATGAAATATGGAACTTGGCTTTAGCGCATGGATTGTGTAACGAGCGCAAAAGTGACTACTTACCAGGTATGGAGTATATAGAGAAATTAAATGAACGTAACGAACATTTAATTAAAAGTAACCATCCTATTTCTAATAAATTAATTGAGAAGTTAGGTAAAACTCAAGCAGCTAGACGCAAGTATATAATTAGTGTTTTCGAAGATGCAAGAATTGTTCTTGGAGGTACTTGGGATGGAATAATGGGCTATAACCCTTCAACAGATACGTTCTATAAATCATTCGTGAGAGGGTTGAAATTGTGATTACATATAACAAGTTAGTTCGTGATAAGATTCCTCAAATTATTGAAGAAAAGGGGAAGAAAGCTACATATAGAGTGTTAATTGATGTTGAATATACAGTAATGCTTAATAAGAAACTTCATGAGGAATTTCTTGAGTATACTAATGCAATTGCAGAAGAACAAATAGAAGAGTTAGCTGATCTTGTTGAAGTTGTATACTCAATATTGCAAAACAAGGGAGTTAGCATTGAGGATTTCGAAAAGGTGCGATTGGCAAAAAAAGAAGAGCGTGGAGGGTTTAAAGAACGACTATTTCTTGTTAGTGTCGAGGATTAAATGACATGAGAGCGACGGGCATTAAACTGAAAATTTGGAAAGAGTATTATACGTGTTACAAACAAATTGGTATAAAAAATGAGGAAAAGAAGAGGGGACTTAAGTGACGCTGTTTGAGAAAAATCCACAATTGGCAAAGCAGTGGCACATAACAAAGAATGCCCCTCTTAAGCCTGATCAAGTTACATGCGGTTCAAGCAAAAATGTTTGGTGGATTTGCGAGAAAGGCCATGAATGGGAAGCAACAATCAATAGTAGGAATAATGGCAATGGCTGTCCTTATTGTTCAGGTAGGTACGCAACGAGAGCCACTTCCCTTGCGAGAAAGAATCCCTCGGTAGCGGCCGAATGGCATCTAACGAAAAACACCCTTACACCTGAACAAGTTACTACGAATTCTAATAAAAAAGTTTGGTGGCAGTGTGCTAATAGGCACGAATGGGAAGCAACTATTGCAAACCGAAATCGGGGAAGAGGCTGTCCGTATTGCTCAGGTAGATACACAACTCAAGAAACTTGTCTTGCTACGATGAATCCTTCAGTATCTGCCGAGTGGCATCCATCAAAAAACAATTCATTCTCCCCTGATCAAGTTTTGCCAAATTCCAATAAAAAAGCATGGTGGGTTTGCGAGAAAGGTCATGAATGGGAAGCGACTGTAGTAAGCCGAAATCAAGGCAAGAGGTGCCCTTATTGCACAACTCTAGAGGCTGAAAAATTCAAAGATAGAGTTTATATAGCCGAAGAGTCGTGTGATTACCAATTGGATCCAGCAAGTCGACAATCTTTTAAAAATCATAAAATAGCGGCAGAGTGGCATACATTTCGAAATCGTGAACTCACACCTGATTTGGTATCGAATGGCTCCAGCAAAAATGTTTGGTGGTTATGTAAAAATGGACATGAATGGACAGCAAGAATAGTACATCGAAATTACGGCACAGGTTGCCCTTATTGTGCAGGTAGAAGGGTTTCAGAAACAACATCGCTGGCAGCGCAAAATAAAGAGCTTGCTACACAGTGGCATCCGACTAAAAACGGTGATTTAAAGCCATTCAATATTTCTCCGAATACTAACAAAAAGGTATGGTGGCTTTGTAATAGTAGTCATGAATGGGAAGCGTCTGTTAATAGCCGAAATCGAGGAAGAGGCTGTCCGTTTTGTGCAGGAAGATCAGTAACTCATTCGACATCACTTGCTATGTTAAGTCCAGAACTCGCGACGGAATGGCATCCTATAAGGAACGGAAAATTTAAGCCAGAGCACACTGCTCCTAATTCCAACCGTAAAATATGGTGGCAATGTAAAAATGGTCATGAATGGGAAGCAGCAGTATATAATCGATATCGTGGCAGTGGTTGTCCACAGTGTGCTCGAATGGGGTGGGATATAGATTAGTTGATCAATATTAGATTACAATTTAAATACAAGGAGTTGGAAGGGGAATCTTCCAGCTCTTTTTTTTATGAAAAATAGTTGCCAAATTTATCTAATTGGCTATAATTGACAATATAGAGATATTAACATATTGTAGAGGAGTCCAGAAGATCACATCCAATTCGGTGCATCGCAAACGCTAATGCGGCTTTAACTTAGTTAACGAGTCCGAAATCAGTTTAAGAAGTCATAAAGTATTCTAAGTGAGCAGATTCGCTAAATGGGATTAGATTATTAAGGATTGTTCAAACCAAGAGAACAAGAGCAACCGGAGCCGTAACATGTACCACATTTCTGTACAGATCATATCCCGCTGTTTTCCATGTTTAACAATAACAGTAGGTGTACTGAGACACCGATATTATGCAAGGGTTTTTAGAATTTAGGTCCGGTATGAGGAGGAAAAGAAGTCCGTTAGTGGAAAATAAAGATCAGTACGGCTGACATGGGGAAAACAAAGTATTTTATAAAGTTACAAAAGAAGAGCACCGCTAAAGTATCCAAATAAATCCGTTTGGCAAAACGAACGAGAAGTAAACAATCAAAAAAATAAGGGGATACAGTATCATGCAAGCAATTGAAGTTCAGTACAAGGGTTATCGTTTTAGAAGCCGCCTTGAGGCAAGATGGGCTGTATTTTTTGATGCAATGGGCATTGACTGGATTTATGAGCAGGAAGGTTTTGAAAAAGAGGTTGACGGGGAGAAGATAAGATACTTGCCGGATTTTTATTTGCCCAAGCATGGCAACTATGTTGAAGTGAAAGGAGACATGACTGCAAAAGAGGCTACCAAACTTGCTAAATTTCTTGAAGGCGGCTGCCCGTTACCGAGATTCAATGAAGGCAAGGGTTTGATTTTGCTTGGAGATGTGCCGGAACCCGTTAAAGGCATGCAGTGGCATAAAGGGATTACAAATGAAGGAGGCAAGCTTACAATACGGTTTTTTATGATTCAGAAAGATCAGCTGTTTAGTTTAATACCTGAAACATGTTTCGTATTAGCCCACTTCGTTGATACCGAAAAAGACCAAGACAAATTAATGATGAACAGCACAACCATCAGCCTAGCCGAAGCGACGGTAAGACAAATTGTCGCATTCTTTGACCCTAAAGCAATTTCCATTAAAGCCGTTTTTCCAAATATGGAAACCGTCGAAGCGTACAAGTCCGCCAGATCGGCGCGGTTCGAACATGGTGAAAGTGGTACACAGAGAAAAACGGAGTCGGAATCGGAGCGAAAACCCGTATCTTCGGAGCCTGCCTTTGTTAATACAGAACGCAAACTTTTATCCGAAATGCTGAATTATCCAGACCTAGCAGCAGGGATCAAGGCCAACTTGCCTAATTTGTTTATTACTGAGGATCATGCAAAAATAGCATCGTATATATTTTGGATGTGCGAGAAATACCCGAACGGATTGCCTTATCCTGAATTTTGTAAAAACATCCCAGATAGAGAGCTTGCAAACAAAGCGTTTAAAATATTCCTTGAACATAAAGCGGAAAATGATATCCGAAGTATTACTAATTATACAAACGAAATCACGAGAGCCAAAGGGAATTAAACGATTCAATCAAACGAACTCTATTTTCCACTTTTACATTACCAATTGTTGAAAAAGTCATTTAACTAACGAACTTAATTTATTTTTTAATAATTGTGAAAACTGCGGAATTACTGACTTTCTCTAACAAACTTTATTCTACTGCATTAATTAATCGTGCGCAGCTAGCAAATGAAGAAATAATAACATTACATTAGAAGGGAGTTGAAGCAACAAGTGGATGTCGAAAGCATGGGTGTAGTAAGGCTGCAATTCCCCATCAAGGGACATTTCCAAGTTGAAATTGATCATGGTGAGAGTTTATACGCTGCATTATCTAAGCAGTGTACGTTTATTCATGAATGTCAGGAGCTTCGGATATCGCCTATTCATGGAATGTACTCAATTGGGAAGCAACTGATAATAGGTGAGCAGGGCCATTTCTGGATTCAAGCGTCTGTCGAGCATCTGCCATATTTATTAAAGGTTGCAGGTAGAAGTATACAACTACATTCTCAGCGCTATCAGGTCGGAATTCCGCAGATTCATGCGTTAACTCCTGCCGACATACTCATCGCCAGAATGGTAATTGTCAAAGGCAAACAATCAGAACAGCAGTTGTTTGATTATTTGGTATCCGAATTTCAAATACATTATGGAGCTGTTCACAATCGGGATTACCGGCTGCACATGAAACGAAGACGGATTCTAACGCTTCACGACAAGAGGATTTATGGCTTTGGAGTCATCGTTTCAGACATAATTGAAGACTCCTTGTCATTGCAAATTCAATGTTCGCCGCCCGCAGGCAGAGGCAAATATGGAAGCGCCTTCTTTTACCCTGGTACCTATGTGGATACCTCGGAAGTAGGAGACAAGGGAGTCTCGAAACCTACTGCAGGTAATTCTTCATGACAACGCATAAAGTCCCAGTTGTCTTATTAGCCAAAGGTTACCGTATTGCAGAAGGTGAAGCTGTTCCCGAGTATGCCACACTGTTTCATCACGCATTGGTAGTTGCTAGTGCTAGCAGAGTTTGGTTTGAAAAATTGGGACCTATTACTTTGCAACAGATGGGTATATCAGAGGCAATACAAGATCTGAAGACGATCATGCTATGGTTCGGTTGGACCCACGATCTGGGGAAAGCAAACAACCAGTTCATCCAAATGCTCCAAGGACGGTACCGTACACAGATGTTGCGGCATGAAGTCATCTCAGTCCTACTCCTGCGTCACCACTCACCTCTCTCTCACCTCTTAGATCAACTCACGAAGGAACAGCAATATTTGTTGCTCTGCGTAATTCTAGGCCATCATCGTAAATTCTCTCGGCAAAACCATGAACCTAAGCAGACTGAAGATGTAGTCGTATATACTGGACATTCCGATTTCAGTCGACTAATTGAGCGATTAATGATTGAACTTCAGCTAGATCCCTTCGAGAATGCAGGGACCAACACTGATACGTTCATCTCGTTTGATGAGTCGGATAAGACTTGGAACGTATCGAAACTTATAAGTGATCTAATCCGGGAGCTTGCCAGATGGAGCCGAGACGGGTTGCCCGAGGGTGTGATGAAACTGATCGCTGCGGCAAAAGCGCTTTGCATTGTCGCTGATGTATCCGCAAGTGCTCTCGCCCCGCTCGGGACAGATTCGGAACAGAGTCTGAATTCATACATCCAACGGCACTTGCTGGATAAAGGCTTAAGCTCCGATGCCATTGACGGATTATTAGACAAGTGGACCGATGAAAAGCAAATTCCCTTGCCGTTTGTCCCGCGACCATTTCAGACTCGCATGTCAGAAGTGACTGGAAAATTAACTCTTGTCCAGGCTGGCTGCGGCTCAGGTAAAAGTGTAGGAGCTTATCTCTGGGCTCGCAATTGGTGTCTTAGATATGAGCAGCAGGACAAGCAAGCGCCTAAATTAATATTCTGCATGCCTACAATGGGGACCGCAACAGAGCAGTTTAAGGATTATGCCTTCGCATCGGGACTCGACGTATGGTTGGCTCACTCAAAAGCGGATATCGACTTAGCCGCTCTTCGGGAGCGATTATCCTTAGAAGAAGATTCGGTGGGGGAAGCAGGATGCTTGCAGCAACAAGAAGACGTAATCGAGTCCTTCCGATTATGGGACTCTCCGCTTTTGGTATGCACAGCCGACACGGTGCTTGGATTGATGGTGAACGGAAGACGTTCGCTTTACAGCTTTCCCGCTATCGTGAACAGCCTGATTGTTTTTGATGAAATTCATGCGATGGACTGTAGAATGTTTGGACATCTTCTCATGTTTCTCAAGTCATTTCCCGAAATTCCTGTAATGCTGATGACCGCTTCGTTGCCAGCTAGCCGTAAGACTCTGATTGATCAAATCCGGCCAGATTTAGAGATTTGCCAGGAGCACTCCGAGCATGAATTGTTGCCCCGATATACTCTAGTTAACGGGGCCGACGAGCAGCAGCTATTCGAAGAGATTCTGGCGGTATTGCAAGTGGGAGGCAAGGTGCTGTGGGTGTGCAATCAAGTAGAACGAGCGAACGAGTACTACCGTGCCTGCAGAGAACGATTCGAAACCATGGCTTGGGTACAGGTCTATCATTCCAGATTGAGATATGGTGACCGTAGCTTTCGGCACCGAGAAGTGATTGATGCATTCGCTGACAAGGCTGATAGTGGATGTCCTATGATCTTGGTTGCTACTCAGGTAGCGGAAATGTCTTTGGATTTGTCAGCGGACTTGTTAATTTCTGAGCTTGCTCCTGTGCCTGCCCTCATTCAACGGTTGGGTAGGTTAAATAGAAAGATTTCAACCGGCAAACCGTTCTTTCCTAAACCTGCCATTATTACAGAGGTTGCAGATGTCAAGCCATATGATGAGGAACAGTTGCAGCAAGCTAGGACCTGGATTGAAGAGCTTCGGCAGGTGAACCGACCGCTGTCTCAACGGGATTTGGCAGACGCCTTTATCCGGTACGAGGAAGAGGAAGGTTTCAGTCTGGAGAAGGCAGAGGAGAATGCAGTGTTTCTTTCCGGGAAATGGGAAACCTCTGTGGGGAATTTGCGTGAAGAAGGGTATACGGTGAATGTAGTTCTTGAACAAGATGTTCGGAAGTTCAAGCAAGAAAATTACGCAGAGCCGGATAAGGGTTGGCTGGGCAAATATGAAGTATCCATCCCCCTCAAGCGACAAGTGGCCGGATGGAAGCGCATTTTGGGCGTTCCTGTAGCGCCAAAGGAAGAAGTGGTATACGACTATGAAGAATCGACGAGGAGGGGGACGGGAGCTTCATGGCAGGTAAGTTAGTTTATCGTTTGAACAATCCAGGGTACACTATTTACCATCGTGCCGCGCTTGGAGGTCTAGCTTCGACGCTATACGCCTGGAAATATAAGGGATATTATCGGCCTCCCGAAGGAATCCGGTTTGCAATGAGCGCAGGTTCTGTTGAATTGGAATGGGGGGATGATCTAGAGGATACGGAAGCGATTGAACGCATTCTACAGGCGTCTTTTCTACTGACAGATCAAACGAAGCTCATCGATTTGCCAGGATGGGGGCTCAGGCCAGATGACGACTCAGTTAGGGTTTCTTTGCATAACGGGATTACAGGGACGTTCTTGCAGCATCCGAAGATGCGTCCAGGGGAGTCTGGAACAAGACATATCAACATCGCCAACGGAGATGAAGAGAGAGAGTTGATTTCTTACAAGGCGATCGACCGCTATGCACATCAGAAGGCTCAAGGTACAGAGTTGCTTGATAAGACCGGAAACCTTCCCGCACGGGCTAAAATCCCGCAATCGGTTGTACCAGGAGCGATGAGCGGATCGCTGAGTCTGGAAGCCTCGTCGGAGGAGGTATTCTTGCTCCTATATTTGATGGTTGGCTGTTCCATATATTTGATCCGTTCCCGCACACATAAGGAAAAAATGAAGTATTGCGTGCTGGTGCCTGACGTAAGTGACCTTGAAGCGTACGCGGAAACCATCCAGGAAATTAGTGGCTCTCTGATGATAGGTGATCGACCGCAAATGCACTACGGCTGTCGGATTGTGGGAGGTGCAGAAGACGCGGGTCTGCGGTATCTAGTAGACATTACCTATAAGGAGCAGATACAGGCATCAGACGGTGGCATAGGAGGATGTTTGTCCATTGCAATGGGAAAAGTTGCTTGGGACGGCAATCAGATCAACCGCAGCTATGTCCAATCCATTCGAACTGATTACGAAGATCTTGGTATATATCGTGCTGCCAATGGTACCAATCTGGCTAGACGGAGGAAAATACCCCTAAAAAATAATGAAGTATTAGTCGTCCCGGCAAGCGAGGTACCTGCCTTGATCGCTGCTAATCTTGCAGCGGGAGACCATTGGAGCCGCGGTTTATTAGATTTAGTGTCGGAACAGCAGGAATTTAAACAGCTTTTATTTCTAAGGAAGGGGTTTCAAGCCATGAATCAAGCAATTCGGAACGTAGAAGACCGAGCAATCGTAGATTCGTTTCATGAAGCATGGAATCGAAGGCTGGGACAGATTGGAGAAAGGGCTAGAAGTGAAGGGGCTAACTTCGAGCGGCTGATTGAAGTAGAGCAAGAGAAGATCCGAAATACGATTTTAAGATTGAAAACAATGGATGGGCTGGTAGGTTGGTTTTACAAATTTGGTGGAGACAGTACGAAAGGAGCTCCATTGCGGGCGTTTAGCCGGAACAAAGCTGTGATTATGAACATGCTGTCTGACCGCAGGAATTACGAACGTTTGCAAAACTTATGCATGTTTGCTCTGTTAAGCTATGAATCTCCGAATAAACAAGAAAAAATTGAAGGAGCAAAATAGAGATGACTACATACTACTTGTATGGAACTGTATTGACTGGGGAAGCAGTAGCTGCAAACAACAGAGGCGACAACATCGGCAATACTACGACACTGCAAAAGGTATTTCATCAAGACGATTTGCATACTAGCGTATCTGCGGAATCGATCCGATTCGCGATACGTTATAGGTTTCAATTGGAAGGATTAGACGTAAACCGAAGCTACGAAGCAATGGAAGGTAAGTTAGCCTTTGAGGATGAGAAAAGATTGTACTGGGGCGGGGGGCAGCAAGTTTATATCGATGATGACTTAATGGGGTTCATGGATGCGGCTGCAGCAAAAGTGGAAAAAGAAGAGGAAGATCAGGAAGAAGAAGGCACCGTAAAAGGGAAGAAACCAGCCAAAGTGAAGGGGAAGATAACACGAAGACAAAGTCCGCTTGCCGTTGGGCGAGCCGTATCGCTTCGGCCGTATCGTGGCGAGTTCTCGTTTAATGCTGTGAGCGGAATTAAGGAGAAGGGCAAGCTGTCCCTCTACAGCGCGGAAATGCATACGACTGAGTACCAATACTCATTCGGTTTGAACTTAATAGACGTTCTGCATAAGGAGAACATTGCCCACTTGGTTCGTGCAGTTGTCGACATGCCGCCAGTGGCAGGTAATCATGCTAGATTCGCTTTTGACTTTTCACCAGCTTCCTTAATCCTGAGAGTTACAAGTGCACATTCCCCAAAAATTCAAAACTGTTTCGAACATGATGAGGAGAGACGATCATATACCGTATCAAGACTCATCCAACGAATTGAAAGTGGAGATATCCCAGCAGGGGAATTATTTATTGGCGGTGATATAGTCTCGACGGTTTATGGACGGAAATTGAAAGAGCTAGGAGTTTTAGTTTATGCAGGGGTGGCGGCTGCCGCGAAAGATGCCCTGCGCCGAATCTCCTCATTAGATGAAGCTTTCATGGTACTGGAGCAGTAAGAAGCGGAGGGATTGACTTGATTACATTATACATTGATGCGCCTTACTCCAACTTCCGCAAATCTTTTGCAAGATCGTATGCTGAGACTTACTTGCTACCTCCACCATCTACAGTATACGGTATGCTCCTTTCATTGGTAGGCGAGCGATTTCGCATGACTCATGCTGGGGTGAAATTAGCTTTTGCTTATAAACGGATTCCTAAAATTGCCGTGACTCTTCATAAGCTAAGTCGGTTGAAATATGGCGTTCCCTCCAAGCAATCGACATTGGGTAATGCCCCGGATTTTGTACAAACGGTTTGCGGTTTGCAATTTCTGTGCTGGGTTGACTCGACAGGAGAACAATACTCAGGGCAGACAGGATATAAGTCACTTGAGGAGCGAATAGTCCAAGCCGTTCACCTCCCGGAATCCGTCAACCGATACGGAGTATTGAGTTTGGGATTAAGCGACGATCAGGTAAACGATGTTAGCCTCATACACACAGCGGAAGGAGTCTGGTATCGGTTGGTGCCAAACGCAAACGGCTCGTTGGAACTGCCGGTTTGGGTAGATCATCTGGGCAGCGCGAATACATGCTGGGAGAGGTTCTCTTTGGACGATAAGCCGGTAGAATTGGTTTACACCCCTGGCGATTCTCAGTGGGGATGGACCGAAATACGTCCTCGGGATTGGAAATAGGATTTAATACTCGCGAATATTCCTCTTGTCATCTGGTTTAAACTGGTAATCTAGTAATTAACCGGAAGATGGAGGAGTTTTAGAAATGGAAGAGGTATCACTTTTCAGGATACATCGCCCTGGTGCTTGGAGTGTGGAATTGATAATCTTTAGCGGCAATATGAAGAATCGTCAGAGATGCTTGAAATGGATTGACATGAACTCTTTATTAGCCTACGTTTGTTTTGGGTGCTCTGAATAAGGCTGTGATGCTGAAAAGCGTTGAGCACCAGAAGGGTACAGAAGAGACCGAACGTAAAGCTTGCCTGAATATGGCAGTGATGCCGTGAGGCGTTGAGCACGCGACCAACCCAGGCAACTTGGGCCACCACTGGGTTTCTGAATATGGCAGTGATGCTGAAAAGTGTTGAGCACTACCCAAACATCATCTTGAACATCAACGCACTGGGCTGAATAAGGCAGTGATGCTGAAAAGCGTTGAGCACATGCAGGATGAGGGCTAACTTTGCTTCGTTAACTTCTAAATAAGGCTTTGATGCTGAAGAGCGTTGAGTACAACATAGAGGCAGATGGTGCGGATGAGCTAGGTATCCTTAATAAGGCTTTGATGCTGAAGAGCGTTGAGTACAACATAGAGGCAGATGGTGCGGATGAGCTAGGTATCCTTAATATGGCTGTGATGCTGTAAAGTGTTGAGCACCAGATTGTTGCCGAAGGCATTGGCCTGATGAACAACCGCTGAATATGGCAGTGATGCTGAAAAGCGTTGAGCACCCTGTCGCTGCCAAGATGAATCCATTCGTATATCACTGAATAAGGCTGTGATGCTGGAAAGCGTTGAGCACAACATGGGAGCCGATGGTGCCGATGAGTTGGGGTTACTGTGTACAGCAGTGATGCCGTAAGGCGTTTAGCACGAGAAAAACAAAGAAGAAGGCCGAACTATCGGCAAAAATATTAACAGCAGTGATGCCATAAGGCGTTGAGCACAGTATTCCTGATTTCGTACGCCACGGTTGGCAGAGGCTTCTAATAGCATTGATGCCGTAAGGCGTTGAGCACGAAACAAAGTATGGGAATTTCGTAGAAGTAGCTATAACCTGAATATGGCTGTGATGCTGGAAAGCGTTGAGCACTACCATAGTCCGTACACAATATCTTTTTTGTAGATGCTGAGAATAGCTGTGATGCTGAAAAGCGTTGAGCACGATGGGGAGCCAGGGTTCGTCAACTTGGAGGAGGCCTGAGAATAGCTGTGATGCTGAAAAGCGTTGAGCACAGCTGCAAGGAAATCGGCAAGCTGCACCAGTATCCCCTGAATATGACTGTGATGCCGAAAAGCGTTGAGCACATCGCCGAGGCCGTCCGGATTTATTTCGAGGATTCGCTGAATATGGCTGTGATGTTGAAAAGCGTTGAGCACTCCTCTAGGGATTGCCTACTTTTGACTTGTGATTAGATAGAAAATCGCAAAGAACTGGTTGAAAAAAGCCTGAGGTAGCACCCTTTGGGTTTTTTATTTTTTACCTATATTAAAAATATTCACTTGCATAACGAATACGTGTTCAGTATATAATGAATATCACGAATACATGTTCGTAAATGGCGGTGAGAAGTATGAATGTTGTTTCAAGGATTGAGAATGCAGAGGATATTCAAATTATCAAAGAATACACGTTATTACCCATTTTGCTCGATATGTTAACTAGAGACATGGAGGAGCTGAAGATATATAAGGATAAAATCGTTTATAATCATGTTCTTTTTTATCTGAAAGAGGTCGAAACCTCTATTTACCCCAAAATACAAAGTATTAAGAACAGTATGAAGAAGCGTGATATTAAAGTGCTAAACACAACCACGAATGCACTCGGTATTAACGTAGAATACAAAGTGCGAGGATACATCTATTATTTCACCATGCTTCGAAGTTTGGTTAAAGCAGAACTAATGACAACACTAATGAACATGCAGAGGCGCGTTTAGATGAGCAAGAAGGGCGAAAGGACAATATTCCTATCCGACTGCCAGTCATTCTACGCAAGCGTTGAAAAGGCGACTCATCCAAGCCTTGATAATCTCCCCGTGGTTGTTGCTGGGGATCCGGCCAGGAGATCAGGAATTATTTTGGCGGCATGCCCGATAGCTAAAAGTTTTGGGGTTACCACAGCACAGCGACTGGGAGAAGCGCTGCAATTATGTCCAAATGCCATTGTAATGCGTCCTCACATGCAGCGATATATTGACGTATCGCTCGCGATAACAGATATTTACGAAAAGTATACTGATCTCGTTGAGGTATTTTCAATCGATGAACAATTTTTGGACGTTACTGGTTCGCTCAATCATTTTGGCTGCACTCCCGATGAACTCGCGGTAATGATTCAACAGAAAGTAGCCGCGTCCATGAACGTACGAATTCGCGTCGGTATTGGACCTACTAAAATACTTGCCAAACAGGCGACAGATAATTTTGCTAAGAAGAATGCTAATGGAATATTTACTCTTGGCAAAGATGACGTTGAGCGATTCCTATGGCCACTATCCATTGATAAGATGTATGGGGTGGGTTCACGAATGACGAAGCATTTTGTCGCTCTTGGAATGACCACAATAGGTCATGTTGCTAAAACCCCACTAGCGACTTTAAAACAGAAATTCCGTGCGCGGTTCGGAAAGCAATCGGATATACAAGCGGAAGTAATGTGGAGAACGGCAAACGGACTAGATGATAGTCCTGTTACGCCCGGAACATTTGATATCGCACCAAAATCGATCGGCCACGCTATGACGCTTCCTCGCGATTATTTGACGGTTGAAGAGGTTGACGTAGTACTGTTGGAGTTAACGGAAGAAGTTTGCCGCGATGCTAGGTCGAAAGGGTTTACAAGTGGAACGGTCCATGTTTTCTGTATGTGCTCGCCGTATGACTCTCCAACAGGTTTCAGTCAACAACGAAAGATGCCAATGAATACGAATCATACCTTGAAAGTTTACGACTCGGTGCGTGAAATATTTCGTCGCAATTGGAACGGATTGCCCGTGCGAAAGGTAGGCGTTACGCTGGGAACTCTTGCAGAGGAAGATGTTACTCAAATTGACCTGTTCGAAGATGTGACGAAATTGCGCGAACTTGATCGTGTAGTGGATGGCATTAAAGACCGTTTTGGTAATACAGCAATCATTCGTGCTTCGAGTCTAATGAAAGCAGGATTGGCAACGGACAGGGATGGTAAAATTGGGGGGCATTATAGATGAGCAAAAAACTAGAAATGAATGGCCTACGGGAATCAAGTTGGATGATGCTTCCTCAACATAAAGAGTCCGCGATCAGAGGTCAGAAAGAAAAGCAACACATTCAGCAACAAGCACTCGATGAGCAAGAAAAATTCATTTCATTTCTGATACACTTAGCCAAATCGAATTTACAAAAGAACTGCTCAACTCTAACAATCTCGGTATAGGAACATTGTGCTATTAAAATGTACCTTACTCACGGCATTCGCATTTCGGACATTTCAGCTATGGTCGACTCCCTTCGTAATGGTAACTTGTATGAACGATTGGAACAACGCAATTTAAAACAAGAAACTACAAGAAGCGACAAAAAATCAATAGACAAAGAAAAAACCCGAAGTATCTTTCTCCTACGGGTTGATTTATTTGGTTTTAAATTTTAGCAGAATAGGGGATTACATAGCATTTTTTTCGGACTTTAGATTTGTGGGAATCCATGATTACTTAAACAACGAAGTATGACAAACTAGTGCTATAAGTTTCATTTATTCCCATAATTCTAATTCTTTTGAATCAATAACAGTATTGATATCAATAAATCCTTGTCTCTCATAGATATTAAAATATTGGCTTAGTATACTAAACCTCTCTCTTATTGCAGTGCTTGAGTTTGCTCCTTGTTGATTTAACCTATCAAACTCATTTAATATAGGGTTCAATCGATCAAAATTCATTTTCCGATTTTCCAATTTAATTGTCTCAAATTTAAACAAAAAGTTTTTAAGTTCTTTAGGGTTTCGATCCCATGATTTTTTTATAAACAAATAATAAATAGGGATTATTGATTTTTGTACCAATAACTGATCGGTACCGTCGAAAACTTGACACATTCGATCGAGGCCAGACAAAGACTCATCTATAATATGGTTAATTTCAAGATTCTGCTCTTTATTAGCTTCAACAAACTTATCTAAATTACTTTTAGTTAGTGAGGTGAATGTGTTACTGTACTCAAGTAATAAGATCTTTGTAAAAATCTCCTCGTATGAAAATCTAGAATTTTTAAAACGTAACATTCTAAAGAAGCCGTGGTTTGAAACTACGGGTTTTATTACCTCATCGTTAAGGAAACCACCTTTTGAAAGTCTCTTTTCAGAATTGTTTAATGTTACACCTTCATTTAGTCGCAAAAATAACTCTCTAATTTTTTCTTCATCGTCCGTTATTATTTGAACCACATCAAGAGTATATTTATCAAAACGGTCAATTACCTTTGGAAACTTAACTGCCAATTGATCATAAGTTTTCCCCGCAATATCTTTTGAATCATTTTCATCTAATGTAAAGTCATTAGAAAGTGAAAATTTATTATCCATAAAATCAAAAATGCACTGCAATCTTTGTTTTCCATCAATTATCGAGTATAGGTGATTTCCATTACTAATAAATGGTTTGTGTACATAAAATTTTGGAACATCGTATCCATTAATTAAGGAATCAATGAATAGTTGTCTTGCGTTTATATCCCATAATCCACTTATTCTTTGATATGGAGGATCAAAATTTATTTTTTCTTTTCTTCTATACCAATCTAATATTGTTTGATTTCCATCACTTCTTGCTGGTATTATATCAAACATTTTCGGTTCCCCTCCTCATGCTCACAAGTTAAACTCTTGAGAAATCATAGATGAAAGATTTTCCAAGGAAGGATATATTGAATTTTGTGTTATTCCAAGCTTTCTTAGCTCACTTTGGATTTGAGGAATATAAGCTTTATCTATTTCAATAGAAGTAATGAAATTCCCTAAATTAGAGAGATGTTTTAGCGAAATATCTTCATTTTTTCTTGCAGGAAAAATTGTAAAGGCTCCTTTTTGTGCAACAATTCTAATATTATTTAATGGCCCCACGCAAGCTAATGGGAATCTATAATGCTTTGTACCTTTCAAACCAAAGATAGTCTCAACTTCTGACATAATAATATTAGGAAGAAACTTCTCAGGTTTTTCATAGTTCACTCTGAACTCATTATTTAATTTATAGGGTTCCAAGCAGTAAACAACAGCATTATAATCTTGGTCTTGTCTCCGGTTCATAACAGCAAATGAAAGAGCAATCAAAGCGTCGGTAGACCAATCTAAGAGTCTAGTAGGTAAACCGAAATGTTGCATAACAAATAACCATTCAAAATAAGAATTGGGTATTGCATCCAGTAAGGGGATTGCCTGAGATTGAAACCTATAGAATATACTCTCTTCTAAATCGATTCCGTTCGTGTTCCGTAACAGTTTTGGTTGTAACTTTTCATAATCCTTACCTTGACCCCTAAACCACAACAACTCTTTATCTTGATAATGAGCCTGTACCTTTTCTAAATAGTCGATAATTGATGTAACCGGTGAATTTGGACTTGAAGGGGTAACCACAGCAACGGTTTCTTCCATTTTTAATTCTCTCCTTTAAAATAAGTTCACAAAAGAATACATACTTCATTTATGTTTTATTCGACAGAGGTTACCATAATCCTCCAATTAATTTAGGGGATTGTTTAGTAGGAGAGAAACGCTCTTACACTTTTCAATGACCTCCGCCCAAATTCGTTGCATAAAAAAACGGTCGCCTTTTACTCTACAAGGGAATCCGGTTTTGTAATCGCAGCAGTGCTTATTCAACTATCGTTTCAGTTAGAATCCTGTAGATGGATAAATTTCAGTTTTGTAAAAAATACGAGCGGCTTAGTAGGATGGAAGTACGCTACTGGTCAAAAGCCATTTAAATCCATCATCCAGGAGGACGCTCTACTATGAAGTTCAGATCACAAGATAAGCAAAATCAACTCATTGAAAACATTACATCGAACAGATGACGCGTCAACCCTTGAGATACGATATAGACAGTTGGAATAGAAGCATTTAATAGAAGATAGGCAGTCTCCAAGACGGAGATTGTCTTTTTTTCATACCCATTTGGGATTTCTGGTATCAAAGCGTCCTTATACAAGTGTAAGGAGAATTGCATCAATCATCGAGATTCTATTTACACGAAGTTATTTAAAAAGATTTACCCCTTGTTGTGAAAATTTCTGTCTCACTGTGATTGTCTGTATGTAAGGCAATCAAGCAACAAGTTAATGAAATTTTTTTTGCACCTTGTTGTGAAAAAACCATTCTCGATACGACATAGAAAGTGTAAGGCACAAACGCAACAAGTTGTTGAGAAAGTTTTGCCCCTTGTTGTGAATATTCTTGTTTTGATGTGATTGTCATTATGTAAGACAAAACGCAACAGGGTGCTCCTACGACATCTTTATTGTAAGAGGCAGAGATTTTGCGAAAAAATTGAAAGGGGTTGAAGTAATTGTACATCGAGTTCAAAGATGGGCAGAAATTTGCAAGTGTAATTGCCGATCAGTCACCAATGCACGAATCGTTCAAGGATGCAGGATGGGTGTTGACCAATGACGATCTGATCGTTGACATCGACGACAGGCCGAGAGAAATGCTCGAGAAGATGATCGAGACATTTGGGATCATCACACAGACCGTCTGGACTGATCGTGGCGTCCATCTCTACTTTAAGAAGCCCAAAGCATTCAAGGGATCGAAATCGGTATGTCCCCTAGGCTTTGACGTAGAGTACAAACATATTGCCAACACCAAGGCAATCACGATCAAACGAGGTGGAAAGTTGCGGGATGTAGTGAATGCAGGGGTGCGTCAGGATTTGCCCGACTTTCTGTATATCCGTACCAAGTTGGAATCGTTGGATGGGTTGGGCGAAGGTGATGGACGGAATCAGAAATTACATTCCCATAAGTTCAAGATCATGTCCGTGACAGAACACAAGAAGGTGCTTTCATTCATCAATAAGCATGTGTTTGCTGAACCAATGGACGAGAAGGAGTTCGACACTGTTGCTCGAGATCAGAAGATCGAAGCCAAGGATAACGAAGAACCACAAGTTGCAGAGTCCTTAAAAAAGAAGCTGAAAGTTGTCAAGTACAATGAGCAGTTATACTCGTTCAACGGAGTACGATTTGTTTCTGACGAGTTCATTCAAGAAGTGTACGAGGAGCTGCCCGACAAGAAGACCCATTACGTTGAAGAGGTCATTCGCCAGATGGACAAGCGTATCCGCAACGTGAAACAACCTGTCAACGGTTGGGACATCAAACTCAAGAATGGCATTCTCAGGAGCGGTAAGTTCATTGAGCTGGATTCACATGAGTTCACTCCTTATTACGTTGATGTCAAGTACAACGAGGATACAGAGGCCGTGGAAGCTGTGGACAGCTATTTGCAACATTTGTCACAAGGTGATGAAGGTTACGTCAAGCTGATCCTTCAAATGATTGCACACGGTCTGATCACGAATCCAGAAGTCAAGAGACAGATCGCCAAGTTCTTCGTCCTAATCGGGGACGGTGGGAACGGCAAGGGGACGCTGCTGACAATCATTCGTCTGTTACTGGGCGAAGAGAATTGTTCATCCAATTCAATTGAGGAGATTGCCGATGAACGCTACTTCGTGGGGATGCAGGGTAAGCTGTTCAATCTGGGTGATGACATCAAAGATCAACCGATTGACCACGAGCAGATGAAGCGACTCAAGAATGTGGCAACATGTGACTACGTGGCTACAAGGATGCTGTTCAAACAATCCAAGGATGCTGTTCTGACCACGTCCATGATTTTCACGAGTAATCATGCTCTGAAATCGTTTGAGAAGGGTGAAGCGTACCAAAGGCGGGTAGTATGGCTGCCTATGTTTTCAAAGCCGACCAAGAAAGACCCCAAGTTCATTTCCAAGCTGACCACACCAGAAGCAAAGGCATACTGGATGAAGCTGATCGTTGAAGCATACCAAGAGTTGCACCACAGTGGAGAGATCGAAATTCCAGAAGTGGTAGCAAACCATAACAAGGAATATCACGCGGATAACAATAACGTCCTTGAGTTCATCGAAGGATACGAGAACGACTATTTCGTGGGAATGCGACCTCCAGAAGTTTATGACTTTTATCAAATCTGGGTAGAAGAGAATGGACTGACAATCCACAGCAAGAAGATGATTAAGGACACACTCGAGAGGGTTCGTGGACTAGAGGTTGGGACAGTTCGTGTCCAAGGAAAGGTAGCAAAGGTGTACCAACTGAAGCAAGGAGTATAACTTATCTGTTACTTGTTTGTAACTAAAGTGTTACTAAATTTGTAACCTCAACATCCCTTGGGAGAGTAAGGTGTAACCGTTGTAACCTGTTTTTCCAAGTTCTTTGTTCTAGCGATAATCTTCTTGCTTTGTGCTTCTGCTTTCTGGGGAACACGGATTTCGGGAAAAGAGGTTACAACAGTTACACCCTTCTCCCACGTGGGATACGGAGGTTACACATTCGGTAACATGTCGGTTACAAACAGGTAACACATTTTACACACATATGAGGAGGAAAAACAATATGAAAAACATTCAACTAATCAACTGGCTAACCGAGGAAGCTGTAAAGAGTATCGTGACAAATATCAACGAGGGTTTGACGGAAGATACATTGGAGACCTACGAAGCCATTTTCCAGTGTTGTGCCGATCAAGGCGAGAACGAGATTCTGTATTCACAGCTAGTGCCATATCTGAAATACGTGCCAGTGGGTGACTATCCTTGGGTGCATCTGTCGGACTTGGAACATAACATGTGTCTGATCTCGATGGGCAAGGCTATGATCTGTGACGATGAACAGCAGCAATACGTCGAATCCGATGATTACTTGATCTCATTCCGTGGCTTCGCCATCGAACAATATAAAATCGAATACCAACCCCAACTATCTGTCATCAAAGGAGGAGTCAATTAATGAAATGGCTAGAATGGATTAAACACATAGTAAACGAGGATTCCCGCTACACAATCGAACACCACGGACGAGGGCGGTACAGCCTTGTATGGCAACTGAATGATGAGTATACCCTGAGAGTCATCCCTTGGAAAGGTAAGCGTCAGATAGTGTTGTACAAGGGCAGTTATTCAAAGGGCAATATGTCTTCGTCCGAGTGCTTGGTGGAACAAGATCGTGTCCTAGCTGTAATCGGTGATTATGAAAAACTGGCATCCACGAACTATCCGGGAACTTTCTATAGTGGGAATTGGACGAAGTATACACCCGACGCATGGTACAGCAAATAACACCCCTGATCCGTAACTGAACACCTTTTGAACACCCCCGGTCCGTCACTGGAAAAGGGGGGAGTTCATGCCATTTTACACGATCTGGCACGGTGCTGCGTCAAGAAGTAAATGCGATTAAGGGAATTTTTTTTGAATCATGTACAGAGTGCGGTCGCGGTGGAAAAGGCGGAAATCGATTCCAAACCCCGGGGGGACGTCGACTAGATGGGAAACAAAGCATTTACATTGTCCTGAAAGAAAAGATCGAGTCACTGTTCATAAATTTTCCAAGTCAAATAAGATACTCGGCTTATACCACTCGGCAGGATTCACTCGTGAAGAGATTGTAGGCTTGTTGAACATTACTCGGCAAGCGGTACATTATCAAAGACTTTTCACATTCACTGGCGCATATTTTCTAGACATGCTTGAAACAGGGTTGATCGAATATAGACCCGATGATTGGACGGTGTTAGAAGAACCAAATGAGGATAGAGAACCAAAAAATGGGAGGAGTTAATAATGCAATAATATCGAGGTATCTTACTGGTTAAAGCCATCGACAAACTCGTTGACCGTCTTGAGAAGACAGGTTATACGTTGATCGGTGCTTACCACTCTACTTCCAAGAAGATCAAAGGACAGTGTAACAATGGTCATGACATTCTGATCAAGTCCAAAAATTTTGTATCTAAGGGAGCAGGGTGCAAGAACTGTCATTATTACAACAAAGGCGTACTAAAGGGATTAAAAGAAAGGTATCACTTCACTTTGTTAAGCACTTATAAACTAGTCACCGCTATTCACTGTCAATGCCATTTTGGTAAATGCAAATTATGGAGCGGAAAGTATGTCATCAGACAAACTCATGAAATCATACCATATATTATCCATCAAGAGGGGAGTTTTTGCATCATGGTCAAACAACGTCCCGAACAGCGTCCCAAAGGCACGGTTACAGAACTGAATCAACCGAACTATTCATTACTGGCTAAAGCATTTTTAAATCTCTATAAAGAAGTCGGTCAAACCAACAGTCAACGGGCTAATAATGCTTGTTGACTTTTCTTTTGTCAATCAAGCGTCAAATAAAAAATAGTGTAGGCACAGCATACCCAGAAGTATGGCCGCGGAGAGCTTCAATAATTTCAAGTCCCTTCGAAACAGGGGCTCGGAAATGACCGATACCTTCGGACAAATCACATTGGTAAATGTAGTAGGGACGCACACGGATTTTGACCAAATCATGCATAAGTTTCTTCATGATATAGGTGCTGTCATTGATACCAGCTAAGATCACGGATTGATTGCCTAGCGGAACGCCGGCGTTGGCTAGCATTTCGCAGGATTTTTTAGCTTCTTCCGTAATTTCCAACGGATGATTAAAATGCGTATTCAACCATACAGGGTGATATTTTTTAATAATGTTGCATAAATTTTCCGTAATTCGTTGTGGAAAAACAACCGGAGCGCGAGTGCCGATTCGAATGATTTCTACATGGGGAATCGCCCGCAAATTTTTCAAAATATACTCCAAAATATTGTCATTAATTAACAATCCGTCCCCGCCTGAAAGTAGAACATCTCTCACTTCTGGCGTATTGCGAATATAAGCGATCGCATCGTCCAATTGCTTCTTGGGTACTCCCATCCCCACCTGGCCGGAGAAGCGGCGACGTGTGCAGTATCTGCAGTACATCGAACATTGATTCGTTACCAAGAATAGCACCCGATCAGGGTAGCGATGGGTAAGTCCTGGAGTAGGGGAATCTTCATCCTCAAAAAGTGGATCCTCAAGATCATATTTCGTTTTCAATAATTCAGCGGAAATAGGGACTGATTGCATGCGAATCGGGCATCGCGGGTCATTGGGATTCATCAAAGAGGCGTAGTAAGGCGTAATATTTAAAGGAATCGTTTGCGTGGAAATGCGTACGCCTTCTTCTTCCTCAGGGGTTAGATGGACTACTTTTTTCAAATCATCTAATGTGCGAATGGTATGCGTCAGCTGCCAAAGCCAATCATTCCATTGTTCATCTGTTACGTTCTGCCATAATGCAATTTGCTTCCAGTCACGTCGTTGTTCCATTATTGCACCTCCAGCATGGATATCTTCTCACATATAGAAGATGCAAAAAGGATGCCAACTTTCCACGAAACACGGGGAAAATGAAAAAAACTCAAGCCAACTGACTTGAGTTCAATACTTTTATGCCAACATGTCTAAAAAAGAACTCCCCTCCGTCGCCGAAACAGAAACCGAACAGACGATTTCATGAATAAGAACCACATGGGTGTTTTCTTCTTCTCTGGATGACGTATGGAACGAGGGACGAGATAACTCGACGGTGCTAAGGAAATAGGTTGAGAGCTAATCTCAATTGCCGTGCCACGCTCTTCCAGAAGCGGCAACGCTAGGCTGGCAGCAACTTCGCTTTTGCTATCCAGCAGCAGATCGATTTTTTGTTCATATTCAGTCAAACGATCTGTGAGGATCATGTTTTCTTCTTTGAGTTTTTTAATAAGTTCATATAATAATTTCATTGTAAGTTTTGGCTTTTCTTGTAATTCGTTGGCAGTGGTTTGGCAAATGGGGGATAACAGAAGCATCAATTCTTCATCACTGATTACTTTGGTTGCCACGTTACTTCCTCCTTTAACGAATGGATTTCAAGAGTATCTAGTCTCTCTATGAATCCTTTTTAATATCGTAAAGGATTTGAGGAGTGATGTTGCTCGAAAATCGTTGTCGTTTTGCATTTTTTTTGAAGAAGATTGGTAGATTCGTAGATTCTTCTTAATTTGTTGTGCAATTTCGTATATTCTTCTTAATTCGTTGTGCAATTTCGTAGATTCTACCTATTCAGTTTCCCAATTAAGGTTTCCTCACAATACCATAGCGGTTCAATTTATACTGTAAGGCTTGACGTTTAATACCTAGTGCTTGCGCGGTGAGTGTAATGTTGTATTGATGAAAAGCTAGTGCATCCGCAATGGTCTCTTTTTCCATTTGCTTCACTTTATCCGTTAATCGACCTGTAGCAATAGCCTCTGGTTCATTACGCCACATCGTGGCTGGAAGGGAAAGCGTTGGCGTTAAGCTAGGATTTCCCATAAGGTATGCTGGGAGGTGACCTTCTTCAATCCATTCACACTCCAGTTCCATCATATTGTAGGTGGACTCGATGGCATGACTAAGTTCCCGGATATTGCCGGGCCAATGATAGTTCATTAAGCAAGCTAATGCGGATGGGGAAATACCACTTATTTTCATGCCAAATAGCCCATTAAATTTCTCAATAAAATGTGAAGTGAGGAGTGGAATGTCATCTTTTCTATGCAGGAGTGGGGGGAGCTGCAAATTGACGACATTGAGCCGATAATAAAGATCACTTCTCAGTAATCCCTTGGCTAACGCCTCTTTGGGATCAATATTCATGGCAGTGATGATTCGGACATCAACTTGTTGTTCATGACTTCCACCAACCCTACGAACGAGCCCATCTTGCAGAACACGCAATAATTTGGCTTGCAGGAATAAATCAAGACTATTCAACTCATCGAGGAAAAGTGTGCCACCATTCGCTTGCTCAAATAATCCCGCTCGATCGATAGCGCCAGTAAATGCGCCTCTAGCTGTTCCGAACATAATACCTTCCATCAGTTCATTTGGAACTGCGGCACAGTTCTGAGCAATAAACAGTTTGCTGCGACGGGCACCGGCATTGTGTATGCTCTGAGCGAACAATTCCTTTCCGGTGCCAGTAGGTCCCGACAACAGCACAGGTGAGCTCGTACGGGATGCTTTTTTGGCAAAAGCAATGGTTTGCTGGAAGGAGTCACTTACGCCGATTAAGTCACTAAAATGGTAGCGAGCAGAACTAGTACTTTTCTTATCTTTGGACGGTGATTCGTAAATTTGATGCCTGAGATCTAGGATTTGATCATGCAAATGAACAATGCTCGTGATATCCTTGGCCACTTCTAAGGCTCCAATGATTTCTTCGTTTTCGATGATCGGATACGTACTGTTAATGGTTGTGATCCGTTTCCCTGTTACACTCACGTATGTCTGAATTTTTTCCCGTATTTCAACGCCGGTTTGCAGTACTTTCATAAAAGTGCTCGTTTCATTCGTGAGGGAGGGAAAGAGGTCAAAGACGTTTTTCCCAACAACTTGTTCACGCTTAAAACCATCCGTTTCAGCCATTTTTTCATTATAAAATATAGTGATTCCCTTGTTATCAATCAGATGAACACCGACATCAATGATATTCAGCATATTTTCAAAATATTTCGCACCATGATCGTCATGCTTGGACATTATGTTCACCCGCCTCATGAAGAATGGTTACGTGGTTCAATTAACAGCTTATGAGTAGAAGCCTGGAAAAATGCCCTAGAACGAACAGTAGATTTGCTTGCCCGTGGTAGTAAGTATGCACATGAATCGAAGTTAAACTGCATAGAAATCGGATAAAACGTAATATTAGCTAAGCTACTACGACGTCATGGTGAGAAGGTGGGTTACCTGTGAACACACAAGTCTATCGGCCCAAGAATGCAGTAAGGTTCGTTACGGCGGCGGCTTTGTTTGATGGGCATGATGCTACCATTCATATTATACGAAGGATTTTGCAAGCATCGGGCGTTGAAGTGATTCATCTAGGCCATAATCGATCTGTTGATGAGGTTGTCCATGCAGCGATTCAAGAAGATGTGCAAGGGATCGCAATTAGCACTTATCAAGGCGGACATATTGAATATTTGACTTATATGTATGATCTTCTTCGGCAAAAGGGTGCTGACCATATTCAAATTTTTGCTGGTGGCGGAGGTGTCATTGTTCCCTCTGAGATCCGATTCTTAGAGCAATATGGGATTGCTAAAATTTTTTCACCAGATGATGGCCGGGAAATGGGATTACAAGGCATGATCAATTACATGATTCTAGCCGTAGACAAGCCAACACCAAGGCAACTTCCGGAGGAACTCCCGTTACCATTAGAACGTTTATGGGCAGTCATGGCCAGTGCCATTACAGCAGTTGAAAAAGGCGCTGGAAGTGGACCCATAGCGCCAATATTACCTATTATACAAAACCTACAGATGTCACTTACCGCACCCGTTATTGGGATTACGGGGACAGGTGGAGCAGGTAAAAGTACATTAACCGATGAGCTGGTAAGGCGCTATCTGCAGCAATACCCGGATAAAAGCATTGCGATCATCTCTATTGATCCTTCAAAAATGAAAACGGGCGGAGCTCTTCTTGGTGATCGTATCCGAATGAATGCTGTTAATAGCCCTCGGGTCTATATGCGAAGCTTAGCAACTCGGGGGGCTAAGTCGGAATTAAGTCTAGCTACGAAAGAAGCCATACAAGTCCTTAAGGCTGCTGGCTACCATATGGTGATGGTGGAAACGAGCGGTATTGGGCAAGGTGATTCAGCAATCGTAGAGCTATGCGATGTGTCTCTCTATGTGATGACGAGTGAATTTGGCGCCGCAACGCAGTTGGAAAAAATAGACATGATTGACTTCGCAGATATCATCGTCATTAATAAGTTCGACCGTCGCGGCTCGGAGGATGCTTTGCGCGATGTTCGCAAGCAATTTCAGCGCAGCCATGGTTTATTTCATACACCAGTCCAGGAGTTGCCTGTATTCGGTACGATTGCTAGTCAATTTGACGATCCTGGTACACATGGGTTATTTGCCAAACTCATGAAGGTCATCTCTATTAAAACAGGCGGCGATTGGCCAGTGACCGAAATTACGAATAGACAGCCTGTTACTACGAAAAATGTCATCATACCGCCAGACCGCACCGGTTATCTCAGCGAGATTGTGCAAACGGTCCGACAATATAGAAAGTTCACAGATGCGCAGGCGAAAGTAGCGCGAAAGCTCTACCAGCTGCGTGGAACGAAAGACATACTAATGTCCGATCATATGGGAAATGAACAGGATTCACAAATGGTCATGACCATGCTGCAGGAACGCATTACTCATTATACAACCCTGATGGATCCCGCTTGCAGAAAGCTGCTTCAAGAATGGCCGCAAGTTCGACACTCCTATCAGCAAGATGAACGAATCAGCAAAGTTGGCGACCGAGAGCTGAAAACAGCGATGTACACCGAATCACTCTCAGGAACGAAGATTCCAAAAATTAGTTTACCTCGGTACGCAGATGAGGGGGATATTCTTCGATGGCTGTTGCTGGAAAATCTACCTGGCCACTTTCCTTATACAGCTGGTGTATTTCCATTTAAACGGACGAGTGAGGATCCAAAACGCCAATTTGCCGGAGAAGGCACGCCTGAGCGCACCAACCGTCGCTTCCACTACTTATGCGAAAATGAGGAGGCGAAACGATTATCAACGGCTTTTGACAGTGTAACTTTATATGGCCAAGATCCGGACTACCGCCCTGATATTTATGGGAAAATCGGAAACAGCGGTGTAAATGTATGTACGTTAACGGATATGCAAAAGCTGTTCGATGGATTCGATTTGTGCCATCCCACTACAAGCGTATCGATGACCATTAATGGGCCGGCTCCAATGATTCTGGCCATGTTCTTGAATACGGCGATTCAGCAGCAAGTGGAGAAGTTTGTTCAACATAAGGGTAGTCAACCAAGTGACGAGGAATATGCGCAAATAAAAACGTGGACACTCAACACGGTTCGGGGTACAGTTCAGGCTGATATTTTGAAAGAAGACCAAGGACAGAACACATGCCTGTTTTCAACTGAATTTGCCTTGAAAATGATGGGTGACATGCAGCAATATTTCATAGATCATCATGTGCGCAACTACTACTCTGTAAGCATAAGCGGCTATCATATTGCGGAAGCAGGGGCGAACCCTATCACGCAGTTAGCTTTTACATTGGCCAATGGCTTTACCTATTTGGAATATTATTTGAGCCGTGGCATGCGAATTGACGATTTTGCGCCGAATCTTTCTTATTTTTTCAGTAATGGTCTTGATCCTGAATATACGGTCATGGGGAGAGTCGCGCGTCGCATATGGTCAACTGTCGTTCGACATCGTTATGGCGGCAATGAAAGAAGTCAAAGGCTGAAATATCATATTCAAACATCTGGACGCTCTTTACATGCGCAAGAAATGGATTTTAATGATATACGAACAAGTCTGCAGGCACTCATTGCCATCTACGATAATTGCAACTCTTTGCATACGAACGCTTATGATGAAGCGATTACGACGCCTACTGAGAATTCAGTCCGCAGAGCCATGGCGATCCAATTGATCATCAATAAGGAATTTGGATTAACCAAGAATGAGAATCCATTACAAGGTGCCTATATTGTAGAAGATTTGACCGATCTCGTGGAGGAAGCCGTTTTGGCTGAATTTGAGCGCATTCATGCTCGTGGCGGTGTGCTCGGTGCCATGGAAACACACTATCAACGTGGAAAAATACAAGATGAATCGCTCGCCTATGAACACAAGAAGCATTCAGGAGAGTTGCCGATTATTGGTGTCAACACATTCGTGAAACCTCATGTCGATAGTTCAGCAGTTGAAATTGAACTCGCTCGTTCAACGGTTGAAGAGAAAGAGTCGCAGATTCTCGGATTGAAAGCTTTCAAGGAGCAACACCAATCGTCCTGCCCGGCAGCACTAGAACGTTTAAAGCTAGCTGCGTGTAATCAGGGGAACCTTTTCGAAGAACTAATGGAAACGGTTAAAGTTGCTTCGCTAGGACAGATTACAGCAACGTTATATGAAGTAGGAGGGCAGTACCGTAGGAACATGTAAGTTAAAAAGTTAATAGATTTATATAGCCCTTCCTCCCATTCCATGATATATATGAATAGAACTAAATTTGTTGAATGGAGTGAGAGAAATGAAAATCGCAACACAACTGTATACGCTTAGAAGTTTTCTGCAAACACCAGAGGCCATTAGTGAGAGTTTGAAGAAAGTGAAGCAAATAGGGTACAATTCCGTACAGGCATCAGGTGTTGGTCCTATCGGTATTCATGAATTTAAAGCGCTTACGGATCAGGCAGGCCTGACCATTTGTGCAACTCACATCGGTTACAATGATTTGTTAAATGATATGGATTCCGTTATTGAGAAACATTTGGCATGGGATTGCAAATACGTAGGGTTAGGCGGTTTACCTACGGAATTTCGGGAAAATAGACAAGGTTATGCAACATTTGCCAAGCAAGCATCTGAATTTGGCAGACAGTTGAAAAGTGCAGGTTTACAGTTTATTTATCATAATCATGATTTCGAATTTGCCAAATATGATGGGAAAACAGGCATGGATATTTTATTGGAAGAGTCCGATCCACAAGCTGTGGATTTCGAATTAGATGTTTATTGGGTGCAAGCAGGCGGCGCAGATCCTATCGAGTGGATCCGCAAAGTAGATGGACGAATGAAAGTCGTGCATTTCAAAGATATGATGATTACCCATGATCGCAAGCAACGTTTTGCCGAGATCGGTGAAGGAAACATGAATTTCAAAGGTATTATTCAAGCTTGCGAGGAAATTGGGGTAGAGTGGGCAGCGGTAGAGCAGGATGACTGTTATGACCGTAATCCCTTCGAAAGCTTGGAGATTAGCTATAACAATCTTGCCAAATTAGGAATGAAGGGTTAACTCAACTTCTAGGTACCGAAATCAAGGTGATCATCCCGCTCTGGACGAGAGTAACTATGGATGGGAAGCTGTAAATAACAAAAAAGCTTAGTCTATGGGCCGACGCTCACAGACTAAGCTTTTTCTATTGACTGACCGCTATTTTTTCTTCAGGTTCACGTTCATGTGTGAGGGGTCTGCTTTTAGATTTGTATACGCCAAGCATCTGACCTGTCCCGAGTGCCGTACAGATGAGCGGTTGATCGGCGATATGCACGGCAACGCCAGTCTCGGCACGAATCCGTTCATCAATCCCTTCCAACAAGGCGCCACCACCACAAAGCAATATCCCTTGCTCCATGACATCACCCGCAAGCTCCGGTGGGCAAAGCTCCAAGGTAGCTCGAATCGCTTCAATGAGTGACCCTAAGAATTCATTGACGACGGTGTAAATTTCACTGGAGACCAAACGAATGGAACGGGGTAATCCATCAACTAGATCACGTCCACGAATGTCTAACGTTCGCTCCTCCGTTGAAGTGCTGGCAGTTCCAATTTCCATTTTAATCTGTTCAGCGGTTCGTTCTCCAATTTCTAGGTTGTACTGCCGCTTCACATATTCCATGATGTCACGATCGATGGAGAGACCTCCCTGGTTAATCGTATGACTTGCGACAATGCCTCCAAGGGACAAAACGGCTACTTGACATGTGCCTCCACCGATATCAAGTACTAAATGGCCAATGGGTTCATCGAGCATAAGTCCAGCTCCAAGCGCTGCTGCAAGCGGCTCCTCAACTGCGATCGCTTTCTTGGCTCCCTTGTGAACAATGGTTTCTTCAATTGCACGCTTCTGTACGTTGGTAATACCACAAGGCACAGTGATGTAAATCTGTGAACTACGTAAAAACGAGGATCTGCCTTGAATCTTTTTGATGAAATATTTCAACATGATGCTTGTCTTGTCAAAATTAGCAATGACGCCATTGATTAAAGGGTACGTGATCTCCACATGAGCAGGGGCTCGACCAATCATCGCTTGTGCTTCCGTTCCTGCCGCTAGTAATTCACCCGTTTGTAGGTTAAAAGCGACGACGGATGGCTCGTTGAGCACAATACCTTTTCCTTTTTCAAAAATAACGGTGTTGGAAGTACCTAAATCAATCCCATATAATTTATCAAACTGTTTGAACATTACTTTTTCCTCCTTAGATTGTAGTAAGGCGCAGCTTGGAGGTGGTATTCACGTCTGTATAGTATTCTTGTTCTTTTGCGGTTTTCAGAGGGTTGCATCGTAAATTACCAGGATAAACCACTTTTTTGGAGTGGTATCACTGTATTGAACTATGATTAAACAGGGAAATTATGGGAGTAACTCGAATATACTATGCTATGACTTACTTTGAGAACGAAGGGAGAACTCGACAATGTTTGAACAACAGATTGCAGCAAATCAGAAAGCGAAATTCGGTCAAACTATCCAGGTGAGATTGGTCTCGGATTTAGGAAGATCACAGGCCTACTACAGAGATGTACTGGGTTGCAGGATTGACGAATGGGGTCATGCTGAGCGCGATCATATGTGCTTTCTTTTACAACAAGCGGTCTCAACAGAGGATGTTCAGCCCAATCGTGTATCGCAAAAGCGTTCCAATTATCCGACTGAATGGGAAGGCCCGGATCAGGCTTGGGATACCTTTATTCATGTGACTTGGGAAGATTTGGAAGCGTTGATTGAAGAAGTGCGTGGCAAAGGTGGAAGGATTGCAACGGAGCCCTTTACGGGGGCACATGGAAATTGGGAGTTCAAAAATGCCTACATACAAGATCCTGACGGGTACAATTTAGTTCTTGGTGCGATGCGCCAAATTCAAGATAAATAGCGACAATATGATGCAGCCATTTGGTCCATTATGATATGATGAATGCGCTGCTTGAGATTTTGCACGGTAGAGAAGTTAGTAAGCAGTAAGTACATTTATGACTTGAGGGACAATCCATGCGTGTTCAAATACAAACCGTTATCGAATCGTTAATAGCCCCAGTAGGAAGGCTCGAGCAGACCGTAGATACGTTGAAATTTGGCCATCTGGACACAGAAGTGACGGGTATCGTTACGGCTTTCATGCCTACGCAATATGTAATCGAGCAAGCTAAAGCGCTGGGAGCGAACCTCATCGTTGCTCATGAGGGAGCTTTCTTTTCACATCATGATGATACGGCCATCCTGCATAAGGATCCTATCTATGAGGAAAAACGACAGCTGCTTGAAGCATCGGGTATCGCGCTATTTCGATTCCATGATTATTATCACCGGTATAAACCTGACGGTGTTACGGAAGGGCTGATTCAAGCACTTGATTGGCTGGCTTTCGTAAGGGAGCATCATGCGGCTTCCTCCGTCCTGCATATTCCTACTGAAACGGTAAGTGGCCTAGTAGAACATGTGAAGAAATGCCTTGAAATTCCGTATGTAAGAGTAGTAGGTGATTTGGGATTGGAGTGTTCGAAAATAGGGCTGCTCGCGGGTTATCGAGGTGGAGCTCAGAACGTGCTTCCGCTTTTTGCCAAGGAACAACTTGATCTCGTTATTTACGGGGAAGGTCCTGAATGGGAAACACCTGAATATGTAAGGGACGCTGTTTACCAAGGAAAGCATAAAGCATTAATCGTTCTAGGCCATGCTGAGAGTGAAGAACCAGGGATGAAGCTTTTGGCGCATAAGCTGGCTACTCGATTCCCTAACATTCCCGTGCATTACATCAAAGAACGTCCTATATTCCAAATAGGTTAAAAGAGTGTCTAGTAGCAGGAGCAGGTACCCTAACAGCCTGTTCTTTTTGTTGCCAATCCATGAATACCAGAGGAGTTGACGCCAGTTGACTGTCTATCACTTAACATGCGATGTTACTCAGCCACAACAAGGTCACCGATTAGCAGATATTCCTGCACATGATCCTTTCATTTTTGCTGATAGCCGTACAGGTACGTATTACTTGTATACAGGAGCCTCGCCAAGGTTGCACGGGTTGGAACGTTATGGCATTATTACTTACAAAAGCACGAATTTAACGGAATGGGAAGGACCTTACACCGTTTTCACTGTTCCTGATGACGCTTGGGCTCATCCCCAGCATGGTGCCTGGGCGCCTGAAGTCCATGCGTATCAAGGTCGATTCTACCTATTCGTTACGTTGCACAATAAGGATCGTCAACTGGAAGGTGAGCCTATTCATGGATATGCTAAGCATTGGAGAGGCACTGTCATCTCTGTCAGCGATTCGCCGGAAGGGCCATTTAACTTAGTAAATACACATGCACATGTGCTGCCGGAAACGATGATGACGCTCGATGGCACCTTATATGTGGATGAAGTCGGAATCCCATGGATGGTGTACTGCCATGAGTGGATCCAGACGATCGATGGGACCATAGAGGCCGTACAATTGTCTGATGATTTAACTGAAGCTGCTGGTGAGCCGGTTCATCTGTTCAACGCTTCGGAAGCACCTTGGCTTAAAGAAGAGAAGTCGACTGACGATCAAACTCGTGTTTATGTAACGGATGGCTGCCAATTGTACAGAACGTCGAGTGGAGATCTCATCATGTTATGGTCGAGTTATGAAGCTGACAGCTACGTACAGACCATTGCTCGCTCGACAACGGGTAGGCTAGCAGGTCCTTGGGAACAGCTCCCGCCATTAGTGAAAGAAGACAGTGGGCACGGGATGATGTTCCAAACGTTCGAGGGAACCTGGATGCTCATCCTCCATCGGCCATTCAAAATGCCGGATTCAAGATGCAAATTATTCGAAATGGCAGACACGGGTCACAGTTTCTCAATCGTTAGATCGCTGGATGATCATTTGTTATAAAGGAGACCAAAATATGAAGAAACTTCGTTGTGCGATCTTAGATGACTACCAGCAAGTAGCGTTAACTTCCACGAACTGGGAGCGGATTTTGGATAAGGTTGAGGTTAAGAGTATCGGACATCATATTGATCAACCAGAGGAACTGCTCGAACAGATCTCTGATTGTGAAATTATCGTGATTATGCGCGAACGGACACCTTTCCATGCATCGCTGCTTGCTCAGCTTCCGAATTTAAAGCTGCTGATCACTACAGGCATGCGCAATGCATCGGTCGACATGACGGCTGCAGCTTCACAAGACGTCATTGTTTGTGGAACGGGCGGAGCAGGCAATGCAACAGCGGAGCTCACGTGGGCATTGCTACTAGGACTCGCCAGAAACATCGTAGTCGAGCATAACGCTATTCGCAGCGGTCAATGGCAGAGTACGCTTGGAACAGATTTGTACGGTAAAACACTTGGTGTACTTGGACTTGGTAAACTTGGCAGTAAGATCGCGAAATTCGGTCAGGCATTCGGGATGGATGTCATGGCGTGGAGCCAGAATTTGACGAAAGAGCGGGCCGATGAGGTTGGCGTGAAATTAGCCGCTTCGAAGGAGGAACTTCTGGAAAACAGCGATTTCGTATCGATTCATTTGGTCCTAAGCGATCGAACTAGAGGTTTAATTGGGGCAGATGAACTCAATCGGATGCGCCATTCAGCTTATCTAATTAATACATCACGTGCACCAATCGTAGATCAAGCTGCACTTGCAGATGTTCTTCAGTCTGGCAGAATCGCAGGTGCCGCGGTAGATGTATTCGATGTGGAACCTTTGCCTAAAGATGATATCTATAGATCGCTTCCAAACCTGCTCACAACACCACATATCGGTTATGTATCGAAAGCGAATTATGAAGCATTTTACAGAGACGTTGTGGAAGATATTGAAGCTTATTTGACCGGTGAACCTGTGCGAAGATTGAATTAAGTTCTCTAGGAAGTCTTGTGGGATTGAGGGGGACACTTCGCTTCGAAATGACGGACAGGAGGGAATGAGATTGGAATACATAAGGGATTATGCGATGTATGCATCTGTATTTGGCCTGTTTAGCTTCGTCTGGTTCGGTTGGGCACAAGAGAATCCTAGGGCAAGTTGGCGAATTTACCTGGGGATTTCTTCCGGGATAGCACTGCTGGTCTGCTTGCTAGGTGTATATTTGAGCGTGAAGAACTGGCAGGAACCCTCGGCATTGAATGATCAGGCTGCTTTTCGTGATTATTTACTTTCGTTTTATACGGAATTTGTTGTAGGCGGTGCAGGAGCATTTGTCCTCATCAGGAAAAAACGTCAAGCGTATGTTGCTCCTTGGATCGCTTTTATCGTCGGCATTCATTTTATTAGTTTAAAAAGTGTTTTTAAAGATCCCAGCTTGTGGATACTGGCCGCGTTAATGTTAGCCGTCTCGCTGGTTGCCATAGTCGTTTCTCCTAAACTCAAAGTGGCGAACAGCGCGATTACAGGCATAGGTGCTGGCATCGTATTGTTCTCTTTCGCCCTACTAGGTTTGATCCGATTTATATCTGTATAGGTGCAGTACAAACAATAACCGACCGAGATTCGTCTCAGTCGGTTTTTTTGTAGTTTCACTTCAACTTCTCTCGCATGGACGCTCGATACTGTGTAGGAGAAGTACTTACAAGCTTCAGAAAATTACGACTAAAGCTAGCAAAAGATTCGTAACCAACTTCAAACGCGATATCAGTCACTTTCATCTCAGAAGTAGTTAACAAACTGCAAGCATGACGAATCCGTGTCTCTTGCAGCAGCGTAACAAAGGTTACGCCTAGATGTTGGGATAATATTTGAGTAACGCGAGACGGGTGGCAATGAAAATGAGCGCCGATCTGCTCCAACGTCAGCGGGTCCCGATAGTGCGTATGAATATATCGCAAAATCGTCCAAGGCAGAGCCGTCTTGGGCGGCGTCTCCGAAACCCGCTGACGTGAAGGAGTAGGCTGAAGCCTATGCAAGTAGGCAAGGATTCGCTGGAGCTCACCTTTCAAGAGAAGCGGCTGCCACATATCAGCGGGCAACTCATATTCGCGCAGCATAGATTGAAGCTTCTGAGTTATGAACTCACATTGCTCCTTGCCTAGGTCATAGTGAGTCTGGAACGGATTATGATCCGAAAGAAGCAGTCGTTCAGCAGGGTCACCAAGCAACTCTAGGCCAAACATACAGTTGAACAAGATTAAAGGACTGCCAGGACCTGCAGTGATTTCGTGTACTTGATAAGGAAGCAGTAATGTAAAAGTTCCAGGTTTCATGGGGTGCGTATGACCGTTGACGGTTTCGTATCCGAGGCCTTCTACAACCAAAGAAAATTCCAGAAAATCATGACGATGGCTTGGGAAATGCTGATCAACCCGATTAATCGATAAATGAAACGGGAAGGATCCGATATTGGGATAATCCGATAGCTGCTTATTCATGGGAAAGGTCATAGAATCACTGCCTATTCAAGAAATGAGAGGTTTGTTCAAGGAATGATAAGTATAGTTAGCACACCTATTGTAACCTAAAGTCAGATAAGATTGAAGGAGGAACACAGATGACTTTAACCATCGGTTCATTAAAATCAAGCTCTATTATTACTAGACATCCAGCTAACCCCATTCTTACGGCAGATTCCGTGCCTTATCCGACAGCGCTTACATTCAATGCAGGTGTCACCAAGTTCCAAGGCCAGTATGTCATGGTGTTCCGTAATGATCACGGTTCCGTCCAGAATGAAACGTTAGAACCGTCACATACAACAGATTTAGGACTCGCCTACAGTAAAGATGGCATCCACTGGGATGTGCAATCTCGCCCTTGCTGGAAACTTTATGATGAGGAAATTACACGCGTATATGATCCAAGATTAACTGTGATGGATGGACGCGTATACATGTGTTTCGCTGTTGATACGCGTCATGGTGTCAGAGGCGGCATTGCCGTGACGGATGACTTTGATCGCTTCGAAATCCTCTCGATGTCAGCTCCAGACAACCGGAATATGGTTCTTTTTCCTGAGAAAATCAATGGTAATTATGTGCGTCTAGAGCGTCCATTCCCCGTGTACAGCCGTGGTAAAGATCAATTTGATATTTGGCTTTCCAAGTCACCTGATCTTAAGTACTGGGGAGAAACTGACCTCGTCCTAGGTGTCGAGCATGTTCCGTATGCGAATGATAAAATTGGACCTGCTGCACCGCCAATCCGTACTTCAAAAGGATGGTTGACGACCATTCATGCAGTTGATATTGATCCGAACCGCGGTAAAAATGGCTGGGAGAACACGTGGAAAAAACGCTATACAGCCGGTATTATGCTGCTTGATTTGGACAATCCGCAGAAAGTAATCGGCCTCTATAAAGAGCCATTACTAGCTCCGGAAGTTAGCTATGAAACTGATGGTGGTTTCCGTAATGATGTTATTTTCCCAGGAGGCATGGTGCTGGAAGATGATGGTGAAGTAAAAATTTACTACGGTGCAGCGGATACAGTAGAGTGCTTGGCAACCGCTCATGTGGATGATTTGGTTAAGCTGTGTTTGGAAGGAAACAAATAGATCAATATTCGAATAACCTTGTCATATCCTCAAAGGGATGACGAGGTTTTTTGTTGTGCTTGTTGTCCTGTCCTGACAAAAAGAAGGATAATGAGGCTTTCTCATGGTATGATTTGTTAAACTGCAATTCTCATCAGAGTAAGTAAATCTCAAAAGGATGGTGTCGTACTAGTCATGCATACAAATACAAAAAATCAAATTCAAATTTATTTAGCGCGTATCGGTTTTCAAGGTGAACTAGATGGTAGTGCAAAGACACTTGCTGATCTACAGGAACGGCATTTATACACAGTTCCTTATGAGAATCTAGATATTCTAGCCCATAAACCGCTCTCTCTCGATCCACAGGATCTCTATCAGAAGATTGTTATCCAACAGCGTGGCGGGTACTGTTTTGAACTAAATGCTTTATTCGGCTGGCTGCTTCGTGAGTTAGGTTACACGGTAACGGACTTCGTTGCTCGATTTTGGCGTGACACGGCTGACCTGCCACCCAAAAGGCGTCATCACGTCCTAAAGGTCGAAGCAGAAGGGGTAAGCTATCTTTGCGATGTTGGTGTTGGCGGCATGGTGCCTCTCAGGGCGGTTGCCCTCATCGAAGGATTGGAACAACAGCAAGGCGATGAATGTTATAAGCTTGAGAAAGACTCCGATTATGGCTGGTCGCTGTGCGAACAGAAAAACAACGGTTGGCATCGTATTTACACCTTTACAGAGGAACCGCAACTACCGAAAGACTATTTGTTTGCGAGTTTCTGGTGTGAGCAAGCTCCAGATTCGATTTTCAATAAATATCCGATTGTGGCAAAACGAACACCAGAGGGACGGCTTACCGTTGCTAATCAAGAGTTCCGCATCTTCAACGCGGAAGGAGTAAGTACGTTTACGCCACAGTCGACTGAAGCGTTTGACGCTGCGTTGTTATCTTATTTTGGCATTAATCTTCGTAAAGTTATCGGTTGAGTATATAAGCTTATACGGGGAATGTATGTTCAAAGGGAGTGAGAGGGTTTGAAGCACATCGTGCTGGCTTGCGTATTTGTAACGTCGATCGTTTTATCGCAATTGTTGTCTTTTCCAGCCACCGCCGTCGAAGCGGAGATGCTAGCTAAGAAGCTGCCTACAATGCTCATACTGACAGAGAAACAAACAGCAATGTATGATGCTCCTAATGGTACACAAATTGGAACAACATCAGCTGCCCTAGTGAATGTGCTCGAAGCCGAATCCGATTGGCAATCACGTCTTATTCAAGAATCTAATCCACTGATATGGTATAAGATATCGACGGAAGCGGGGGAAACATGGATTAAACCTGTACACCCCGAATACCCTGAAGACTTCTTCGAATGGATTCAAACCACAGGGATAGAGTTCCTTTACGATCACCCAGGAGAGCAAGGGAAAACATCGAATACGATATCACCGCAACCGCTTAAATCGATGGGAACGAACAATGGATACTACAGAATTCAGACTTGGTTAGGTTACCAATGGATCAAACCGAAGCATCAACTTGTTCCATATCGCATTCCAGTGGATGAAACCATTACGTTGAACGAAAGCATTCCTATTTTTAATGTTCCAGAAGGGGATGCACAGGTGAACGGCTATTTGAGTGCTTCACAGTCGGTGACCGCATTTGAAAGAATCAATCGAGAATGGTTTCATATCCATACGTGGTTGGGAGAACAATGGATCAACTTAACGTATTCGCTGCCGAAAGATTTACAAACACGAGATGAAACATTTGAGCTTAAAGAAAATACGCCACTCTATGAACACCCCAATCGTCAAGCGAACATACGGGGAACTCTTGCTCCGCAAGTTGTGTCGGCGTTCGAAAGCGGCAGTGGTTGGCATCATATACAGAGTAGTTGGCTTGGGGATGCCTGGGTTTATGTTACGGAACCAGAGGCGGATCCGAAAATGTACATCCCACCAAGCATTGTTACAAATCAGGTGTTGACTGGAGACTGGCAACAGTTCCAATACGATCCAGATTCCACAGGAGGTAAGAGTGGTTTTCCACTAGCTCCGTTGATTGGCTTGGATACAAACCGAGGTGCTAATAGGTCTGATGGCATTTTCCCGTATGGCCAACCAGTTCCTATTCGCTTCGAATGGATGAATGCAAGCGATGACGGAATCATACTTAAGCAGGCAGACAATCTTGTTATTGAAATATCGCGAGTAACAGGTTCGTTCTACGAACGTTCACAAGAAGTTGTGTGGAGCGGCAAGCTGCCTGTACTCAATTTTACGTTTAAAACGAGAATGCAGAGTGCAATGATTACATTTGACTGGGATGGGAAAGATTCGGATGGAAAACAAGTTCCTTTCGGTGAGTATGTGGTTAGTTTGAAAGCTCCATTGACGATCCCTTATAGAATCGAAGGAAGTCAAGAAGAGCAGTTGCAAAAAGTGGCATTCTCCATGTATACGCGAAGACCATTTTTCATGGGGGCGCCATGACGCGCTAAAAAGCAATGAATAAAGCAGGATGCCAGAGGCATGCTGCTTTATTCATTTTTTCGTTTTTTATACATGTGAGGCGTCATGCCTGTTTTTATTTTGAATAAGCGACTGAAATAGCGTTGATCCTGATATCCAATCATTTCGGCAATTTCAGCGCAGCTTAATCGTGAATTGCGAAGTAGATCGCAGGCGCGATTCATTCTTTGTAATAGAATATATTCATAGGGGGACATCCCTAAGGATTCTGTAAAGACAGTCCTGTAATGACTGACGCTCAGATGTTCCATATCAGCAAGCTGTTGTAAGGTTAATTGATGATGAAAATTTTCGTGGATAAATCGCAAGGAGGATTCGATTCGATTTGTAAGGTTCGCGGATGATAACTTAGATTTCTGCACATTTCGACCGATGAACACCAACAATGAAATGACATATTGGCTTGCATCTAGTTGTAAAAATAAATCCCTCTGGGAAAACACTCGAAATAAAGACTGGAATGTTTGGATAATCTCTTCCATTCCGCTAAGATAGTACACTTTGCCGGTGGGTAGTCCACAAGATTTCAACACTTCGTCTGCCGAGTTTCCCGAAAAATGAACCCAGAGATATACCAGTTCCTGGTCTCCAGCACTTTCAAAATAGAAGGGCAGATGGGGTGTGAAGATAATGCACTCACCTGGTGCCATAGATGTGTCAAGTTCTCCGGTTTGTACACGAATGCTGCCTTTGACCATATACAACAAGAAATAATCATTCCGAACGGAATTAGCCACATAGCGACTCTGCATAACCTGACATCCCGTACAGTTAACGATGAGATAGGTGTCATCAACAGCGTAATCATTGTCGGTATCCCAAATATTGCGATAATAGGCTTGCTGCTTCATACCATCACTCCCGTTGATTTATCCACATTTTACGTTGGATTCTGACTCCCTACAAAGCATTTTAAGTTATATCATTGGGTAAATCAAACAAATAATCAACGGGAGAAGGTTCTCATTTGAAAAGACAGATTGTCAACATTATTAATTTTATTCGTGCTGTAGAGCCGAGGCCGGGTAGAGTCATTGATTTAGTTAAACCTGTCGTAGAGCAACTAAAACTGCTTAAGAAGCATGAGCTTAAAGGAACATTTCTGTTTCAATATGATGCATTGATTAGCCCCGAATACACGTCTTTGTTCGATGAAATAGACTCGGAACGCGTAGAACTTGGAGTATGGTTGGAGGTTGTAGAACCGTTGACAGCCAAAATTGGAATCCCATGGAAAGGCCGGTTTCCTTGGGATTGGCATGCGCATTGTGGATTTACCGTCGGATATACAAGCAAACAACGGGAGCAGATCATTGATACGATTATGAATGACTTTTATGCGGTGTTTCACAAATACCCTAGATCTATTGGATCCTGGAGCTTGGATGCTCATACAATAACGTATTTGTCCGAAAAATATGAAATCGATGCCCTATGTATTTGTAAGGATCAGTGGGGAACAGACGGATATAATCTCTGGGGAGGCTATTATAATCAAGGGTATTATCCCAGCCGCAACAACTATTTTAGTCCCGCACAAACACTGGAACAACAGATTAACATTCCAATCCTGCGTATGTTGGGTTCTGATCCGATTCATCAATACGATGTAGGTTTGAATCTAGAGACTGGCGCACCTGCCCATCAGCCTGTCATCACGCTTGAACCTGTCTATCATACGCTGGGTGGTGGCGTAAATACGTGGACGGATTGGTACTTAAAAGAAAACTTTAGTGGCAATTGCCTCTCTTTTGGCTATACCCAGGTCGGACAAGAGAACAGTTTTGGCTGGGAGAAGATGAGTCAAGGACTTATGTATCAATTTGAACAGATAGCCAAACTTCAAAGTGATGGCCTTCTAGAAGTTGAAACACTTGGCGAAACAGGCTGTTGGTTTAAGCGTACCTATACCGAAACGCCAGCGTCCGTAGTTGCAGCTTTCAGCGATTCGATGGAAGAAGGGTGTACGTCAGTTTGGTACAACAGCAAGTATTACCGTATCAATTGGTATACCGAGAACGAACGATTTTGGATCAGGGATATGCACTTATTTTGTGAAGATTATCGCGAGCGTTATGTGGATGAAGTGTGTACAGGCAACCAATTACAGTTTAACAATCTGCCGATTATGGATGGATATCGATGGAGCGGCAATCACATTCGTGCAGGGATATATCCATTTTATAGTGTTGACGGACAACAGCTGCCACTTACATTTGAGCATATTGCCTATCAGGAGGAAGAGGGCAGAGCCATTCTTTCATTTACAGGTGCAGTCTGTGGAACGATTTCAGTGACACTCGAAGATGATGCCATGTCAATAACAATGGATAAGAACGCGGATCAAATCTTATGGATACCCAAATACGACGCAAACGCTCAAAGCTTGCCGCGGATCACACATGCAACGGAAAGAGAACTGCACATGGTGTATGATCAATTCGAATATAGCCCGTTTCAAGTTCAGCAAGGCTCGTTGGATTCTACCTTTTCGCTGCGAGCGAAAGACAACCAGATTAAATTATCGTTTCGTGGGAAGTAAGTCACATTTCCGCTTCACCTACAATATGATGGGTCTAGACATATACTCAATTGAGGTGAGCGAATGGCAGTCGTAAAAGCTAGAAAGCAAGATATCGACATGTTGGCAAGGTTGCTTCGAGCTGAAGCTGAGACCGAAGGCGAAACGGGTATGCTGCTTGTTGGCAATGTTGGCATTAATCGAATAAGAGCAAATTGCTCTGATTTTAAAAATCTCCGGACAATTCCCCAAATGATCAACCAACCACATGCGTTTGAAGCATTGCAGCATGGGTTGTACTATCAAAATGCAAGAGAAAGAGAACGTCGCCTAGCACAGCGTGCTGTAAATGGGGAGCGGGTTTGGCCAGGTAAGTTTTCACTCTGGTATTTTCGACCGGGCACGTTTGACAATCCTGGACCATGTCCGGATACGTGGTATAATCAGCCGAAAGCTGGACGCTACAAGAAGCACTGTTTTTATGAGCCGACCGCCAAAGAATGTCAAAATGTCTACAATACGTTTTAATGTAGGGCGGCTAGATAGCGGGAAGCAGGATTATTACGCATAGTCATTTACGAAAAAAGAAGCTGTTTCAAAAAGTCTGAATGGACTTTTGAGACAGCTTCTTTTTTACTTATTATGCTCCGCTTGATAACCTGGATGATCATAAGCACCACCAGGATCAATGTGAGTGACACCTTCCCAAATATTCGGGACATTAATTTTATCAGGATGTTCAAAGATAAGGAGACCTGAAGGCAGTCTTCTTTCACCATATCGACTGGAAGGATGAGTGATTAACTCGCTCCCCACAACCATTTCAGAAGATGCTCCACCGTCTAAGAATCCAGCATTGACACAGCCTTCTTTCAGTAAAAGGTCCTGAACATCTTTTAAAGAGGCGCCAATACTTTTGGTTTGGCGTCCATCAATGACAATCATGATGATTACACCGTCGGCGCGTTGACCTATGGCTGTCCGCGGGTTAAGACCATCTCCCACGATAGGTAGTGGTTTCCCATTCGCAATAATACGCGGGTAGAAGGATACAGCATCAGTTACATGCAAGTCTAACAGTTCTTCAATCGAGTATTTCCCTATAATTAATTTTCCTGACTTATCAAATGCAACGACTTGTTGGGGCACTGTCCCATCAACACTCGTATACAAGATCTTACCTCCAGACATAATAACCCCAATAGGTGCAAAACCGTTGCCCAGCCCCTGCGGGTCATCGAATCCTCCACCATTAATGCCAGCAAGTGCGCCTGTACGAGAAACCATAGAACTAATTGTTTCCCCTTGCCCCACCTTGCTTGGAACAACAACACGAATGGCTCTTGGGTCATAGACATACATTTGCTTGCCAACCCAGCCGTGTCCAGCGATGTCTTGCACATCAATAATCTTACCATCATGCTTTTGTATTGTGATTGCGTTCAAATCTTGCTTCTCAATCGAGTTGGTTTCACTCATTTGCATCACATCTTGGATCATTTCGTCCCGTTTCTTCACACCTACGAAAATCCAAGCCCAGTCACGATGCTGGGTAGCAATAAAGGTGTCCGCGAGGAATAAACGGATTCTCTCTCCTGGCGGCGTTAAGAATAGAAAACTTGCCGATAAACCTACTAATATAGTTCCGATCAATAAAGAACGTTTCAGCCAGCTTACGCTTTGCTCATGTTTGTAATTGATTCCCGCTAGCTTCATGGATGTCATGCCTACTTTCTTATCTATTTGATAAAGGATCGAATCACCGAATCTATCAACATACGCTCACTAATTTGTGTCTGACATAGTCGCCTTACAAGAATAAAGCTACTTAAGTATATAAAATGAAGCTGTAGCGAAGATGAAAATAAGCTTAAATTCATCGTTCAAAACCGGTGTAAATAGATCCAATGGTGCCAGATTATTCATTTACATTGGAGAATGAACGACAAAAAGGCCGCCTTCATGGGCAGCCGATAAGTCCAATAGTTAATCTTGTCGATGCAACTCTATTTTCCGAGATACTCTGTTTGCTAACACTTCCGATGCTTGGGAAAGATAACCGAGAACGATTCGTTGTGTATCCGCTGAGATGTTGGATAGATCAGTGGACAAATTCTCTACGAGATGTTCCTGTTGAAGGGGAGGGAGAACGTTATAGTACTGACCTGCTTGTGTAAAATTATCAGGTTCAGGGATATCAGAGCGAACAAGTCGACCCTCTACAAATCTACCTTCGCCGCTGGTTACTTGTGATCGAGGTGTCCAGTTTTGTTGATGATTGATCGGGATTTTGCGGAAATCTGAACCTATCCGGTGCCTCTGAGAATCCGAGTATATATTCGTTCGTCCCTGTAGCATTTTATCGTCCGATAGTTCGGCTCCTTCTATTAGATTGGAGGGGGAGAAGGCAATCTTCTCAACTTGCTCCATATAGTTGTCAGGATTGCGGTTTAAGACGAGGCGGCCTACCGGCATCAATGGAAACTGTCTCTCATCCCATACCTTGGTATCGTCTAACGGGTCATAAGGCAGCGTTTCAGCGACTTTGGGATCCATCAACTGAACATATAGTCCGTATTCGAAGGGTTTTCCTGTCGCAAGAGAATCAAAGAGGTCCTTACCGGCATAATCGGGATTCTCGCCAGCTAATTTGGCTGCTTCGCGGCTATCGATATATTGAACGCCTGCCAACGGATACCAGAGATATTTCACAAAAGTACGAGCACCTTGCTCATTCCGCCATACAAAGGTGTTAACGCTATGACCTGGCATATGACGAAGGCTCTTGACGGTTCCAGCATCCGAATATAATCGGACGAGGAAATGAGTAGCTTCTGGCGCACGAGCAATAAAACGCCAGAAACGTTCAGGATCAATCAAATTATTCACCGGCGAGGGTAAAAAGGCTTGGATTGATTCGGGGAATCGGATCGCATCCCGCACTAGGAAGACTGGGATGTGATTACACAATAGATCGAAAACGCCTTGCTCCGTATAAAATTTGGTGGAAAAGCCGCGCACGTTTCGGGATGTGTCTGGGGTGCCTTTGTTACTTACCGCAAGGGAGAATCGGACGGTGACGGGAACCTGTTGACCAGGTTTCTGCAGAAAGCACATCTTCGTATAGGGAGCCATCGAATTCACAGTCTGAAAAAAGCCAAAAGCGCCATACCCCTTTACATGGACGGGTCTTTCAAGAATCTTCGTATGTACGAATGTCTCTAAGGTTTCATGCAGCATACTGTCCTGTTCCAGTACGGGTCCACGTTCTCCAACGGTTTGGGAATGAAATTGAGCTGGTGTGTCGCCTGACCATGAAGGGCGGCCATCATGATGGGAAGGCTTCTTGGGCAACTCTCTATTATCTTCCATGATTCAACCTCCTGTACACATCTTCTTGATGTAAATCGTTATGCGGGTATTTCTTCAATTATGTCAAACTACGATGGTGGAGATGGTTATGATCATGTTACGAAAGGGTGCGTATACTCAGGGTTGTAGCAAATTTAACTTTGGGGTTGACATACTACCTACTAAAAGGTAGAATAACCTCATGAACAAAAACAATAACAAAAACACGTCAGAACTTATTTTGGACACAGCCCAGGCGATTGTGCAGCAATTCGGATTTAACGGATTCAGCTACTCGCATATCGCCGAAAAAGTAGGTATACGAAATGCCAGTATTCATTATTACTTCCCGAACAAGGAGGATTTAGGGGAAGCATTGATTTCCAGGTATCTCCGAAGTTTCCTTGTGTATGTGGATCAAGTCGATGCAGATACATCGAACAATGTGGAGAAGCTTCGTAAATTCATCTTACTGTACAATGGACCTGTTCAAGAGTATTGCACGTGCTTGAGTGTCACGCTTTCGGCTGACTTGGCAACATTATCAGGCAAAGTGCAGGCAGGGCTATCAAAGTTCTTCACAGCTAATTTAGCGTGGTTAGAACGAGTGATGGAAGAGGGCAAGCGTGAGGGACAGCTGAAGTTTGAAGGCACCGCGGAAGTAGAAGCACATCATTTTCTTGCATCATTGCAAGGTGCACAGTTACTTTCACGAAGTTTTCATGATACCAGTAAGTTCGAACAGATCACCAGTAGTTTAATGTCCGCTTTGGTTAAATAAAGGCGGATTATTTTTCGCAGAATACCTACCTTTTAATAGGTAGACAAAAAAGGAGAGATTGACTATGAATTTAGAAAATAAAGTTGTCGTTATTACTGGGGCAAGTAGTGGTATTGGTAAAGCAGTTGCCATTGGGTTAGCGAAACAAGGCGCATCTGTTGTTCTTAATGGCCGCCGTGAACAAGCACTCGTAGAGGTTGCGAAAGAAATCGATCCATCAGGAGCAAAAGTTGCCTATGTTGCCGGTGATATTGCAGATCCTAAAACCGCTGAGCGCATCATCCAAGAAGGACTATCACGTTTTGGTCGTATCGACACATTGGTGAACAATGCGGGCATCTTTATTGCCAAACCATTCAATGAATATACAGAAGAAGATTTTGCATCTGCCTTGTCTACGAATGTGTCTGGATTCTTCCATGTTACGCAACGTGCTGTGACGGAAATGCTAAAAGCAGGCTCTGGTCATATCGTCAACATTACAGCAAGTGGTGTCGCGGAACAGCCGATCAAAGCCGTGCCTTCCGTACTTGCTGCATTGACCAAAGGTGGCTTGAACACAGTAACGAAATCGATGGCCATTGAGTTTGCTGACAAGGGTATCCGCGTAAATGCTGTCGCTCCAGGGGTTATCAAGACGCCAATGCATGCTGTTGAGACGCACGATTTCTTAGCAAAAGTTCATCCGATGGGCCGCATGGGTGAGGTTGCAGACATCGTAAAAGCTATTCTGTATCTGGAATCGGCGCATTTCGTAACTGGTGAAATTCTTCATGTAGATGGCGGTCAAAACGCGGGTCAATGGTAAGAATAAAGCAATAAGAAAACCAAAACGATTTGTATGTGGAGGTAGATGGACATGTTATATGAATTGCGCATTTATGACGTGAATCCTGGCAAAATGAACACTCTTCATGATAGATTCCGAGATCACGTAATTGCTTTATTTGCGAAGCATGGCATGAAGATTACGCAGTATTGGGAAGACAGCGATGAAGCAAATAATCGGCTGTATTATGTCGTTGAGCACCCTAATATGGAGATGCGCAACGTGAACTACGAACGTTTCCGCAATGATCCTGAGTGGATCGAAGTGAGACGCGTTTCCGAACTAGATGGCCCTCTACTAAGCAAACAAGAGAGTATTTTCATGAAAAATGTAGCATTCTTTGAAAACAATTGATTTGAGGGATAGGCCTACCTATTCATTATAAAAAAATACGATAACTAGAATGGAGCAACAATACTATGAAAACTTTAGTCATTATTACACATCCGAATATTGAGCAATCCAACTGGAATAAAGCTTGGTTGGAAGCCTTACAAGAGCAAAGCGATGTCACTACGCATGAATTATATAAAGAATATCCGGATGAAAATATCGATGTTGCCAAAGAGCAAAAGCTAATCGAAGAGCATGATCGTGTTATTTTCCAATTTCCACTTTTCTGGTACAGCACGCCGTTCTTGCTTAAAAAATGGTTTGATTCTGTCCTACAATACGGTTGGGCATTTGGTCCAGATGGTAACAAAACAGCAGGGAAACAATTCGGTGTCGCAGTCTCAACTTATGGTTCATTGGAGTCTTATCAACCAACAGGTTCAAATCGTTTTACACTAGAAGAAATATTACGTCCTATTGAAGCTACAACGGCATTTATTAGTGGTACTTATTTGCCACACTTCGCACTCAACGATACTTCCACGGTTACTGAAGAGCGCGTTGCACAAAGTACGAAAGATTACATGCATCACTTGAAAACTGTAAAACCAGTTTTAGTTACGCAATAAACCGCTTATTTCGAAAATGGGATCGGAGTGAAACACAATGAATTTATTCAAAAACCTATTTAAAAAGGAGTCTAATCAAGTGACAACACCAAAAGTAAACCTAGCTGTAATTTACTACAGTTCCAATGGAACGAATTATCAATTAGCGCAATGGGCAGCAGAAGGAGGTCTTCAAGCTGAGGCTAATGTCAAAATTTTGAAAGTACCAGAAACGGCGCCGCAATCCGTCGTTGATTCGAGTCCATCTTGGAAAGCACATCTAGAGGAAACGAAAGATGTTCCTACTGTATCTTTAGAGGATTTGGAATGGGCTGACGCCATTATCTTTAGTATGCCTACACGCTTCGGTAATCTACCTGCACAAATGAAACAATTCATCGATACAACTGGCGGACTTTGGGCCAAAGGCAAAACGGTCAATAAAGTCGTGAGCGCCATGACTTCCGCTCAGAATCCGAATGCAGGTCAAGAACAAACCATTCTGCAGTTGTATACATCGATGTACCACTGGGGTGCGATCGTAGCCACTCCTGGATTTACTGATCCATCCGTGTTTGTAGCGGGAGGAAATCCTTACGGTACTAGTGTAACTGTGGATCAAAATGGGAAGATTAAAGAAGATGCCCGCGATGCAGCTGTACATCAAGCAAAACGCACTGTATCCGTAGCTAAATTAATTAAAGCTGGTAATTAATCGCGCAATTTATTTACCTTTTAGTAGATAGACAACAGTACTCAAACCTGCTCAACAAGCCTTTAACATCCACTCATGATATTATAGAGGAAATCGAGTAGTCTTGTTAGGGATAGGAGGAAGAAGAACATGAGCCTAAACACAGCACTTTGCCGCATCTTTCAAATTCGATATCCAATCTTCTTAGCGGGTATGGCTGGTGGGCCAGGAACAGTGAGCTTGACTGCTGCTGTATCCAACGCTGGTGGATTGGGGACGTTGGGGGCTGCCTACATGGAGCCTGAAGCGATCCGTACAGCCATTAGGGACATTCGGGAATTAACAGATGCTCCATTCGGCGTCAATTTATTTGTTACTCGGGCTAAGGATGACAATACGAGAACCGCGGAGGTTCAACGAGAACTGAATGTGATGAGAGCTAAACTTGGTTTAGCTCAGATCCCGGCAGATGATGTGAAGACGCCAGATCATTTTGAGGAGCAATTCGCCGTTCTACTAGCGGAAAAAGTGCCGGTGATCAGCACAGCGTTTGGGGTACTTCCTCCTAACATGACAGAGCAAGCGAAAGCTGCGGGCATTCGAATAGTTACGATGGTGACTACCGTAGAAGAAGCGATACTTGCTGAACAGGCCGGCTGCGATGCAATCGTCGCGCAAGGCAGTGAAGCAGGAGGGCACCGCGGAACATTTGATATTACTAATCGTCCGATGGGTGCTAATATAGGCACAATGGCGTTAGTGCCGCAAATTGTAGAGCGCGTCCATGTCCCAGTTATTGCCGCAGGCGGGATTATGGATGGTCGTGGACTCCTCGCTTCATTAGCCCTCGGGGCACAGGGAGTTCAGATGGGGACACGGTTCCTGACTGCCATCGAATCAGGTGCACATATCTCGTATCAGCAAAAACTGCTTACTAGCAACGAGGAAAGCACATTGATTACCAACGTATTCTCAGGACGGCCTGCTAGAGGAATCGCGAATACATTTATCAAAGACTGGGAGAAGAATGGGGTAGAGCCCCTTCCGTTTCCGAGTCAGAATACTGCGACAAGAGATATCCGAAATGCTGCGGCTAAGCAACATAATTCCGATTATATGTCTCTTTGGGCAGGACAGGGATTACGGATGCTTACTGCTGGTCAAAGTGCAGCAAGCATTGTACTAGAAACCGTAGATCAAGCACAAACAATACTCAATCAATTTAAAGATGCATAAGTGTATAGAAAGAATCCCATGGCTTGCTACCTTGGGATTCTTTTTGCTATGTGTATTGGTTCCTGTTTATTTTTACATGTTGACGAATCCCTGTATAAAGAATATATTATATATATTATTAGATATAATAATTATAGGATATTAAATGAAATAAACAATACATCCGATCGAACACAAAAGGAGCGATTCCCATGAACATTCAAATCCTAGGTCCTGAATATCAAGGAAAAGAAGAATTCGATAGAGGCAAAATTAGGGCGCAAAAACCGCTAGGTTTCTCAGGCCAAGGAGCAGTTACGGTTAGGTTGGGTCCCTTGTTCTATTGGGCTTGGGGGCAAGCAGCATCGGCTGGGGGTGTTGGTTTTCATCCTCACCAAGGCTTTGAAATCCTTTCCTACGGGATTACTGGTCAAGGCCTTCACCGAGATACACTAGGTACAGAAAGCACAATGCATGCTGGTGATATTCAGCTCATGCAAGCCGGATCAGGTATGCAGCATGCCGAGAGCGTGGAAGCGGGCTTCGAAAGCTTTCAGATCTGGCTCGAACCCTACTTGAATGAAGCGGTGAGACGAGAGCCAACTTATTCGCTGTACAAACACGAGCAGTTCCCACAGACACGACAAGCTGGCGTAAACGTCAAAACCATTTTGGGTGAAGGCTCACCAGTCCAACAACTCGTAGCGGATGCAAGAATGGTTGATGTTGAGATTGAAGCAGGTGCGTCGTATGTTCATAAGTTGTTGCCGAATCGCACACTTGCTGGATTGGCGATAAGAGGACAAGGCGGCTCTTTAACAAGGATAGGACAAGCTCCGGTCCAGTTTAAGAATAGAGATTTTGCAATCGTGCAATCGGATGAAGAGGCAGATATCAGGATTCAGGCAGAAAATGAGACACTTCGAATATTTTTAATTGAAGTTCCAACCGAAGTCGATTATCCTTTGTATAACAAAGCTAGATAAGGTGGTTGAAGAATGACTGAACGCAATGCAGAAGGTAAGGAACTGGATTTAAGGTTAATACGGGTATTAAACAATATGGTGAACGTACTGTATGCCAATTTAGAACGCGATATTGACAGCTATGGTCTTAGTATGGAAACTTTTCGAATTCTTGAGTTTCTCTACAATAAAGGTCCACACCCCATTCAAAAAATAAGTGATACGTTCTCAATTCCAAGCGGGAGTATCACATATGTCGTAGATAAGCTGGAAAAGAAAAGTCTCGTGGAACGGCTGCCGATTCCAGGTGATCGACGTAAAACGAATGTGGTGTTAACGACAGAAGGACGCAATTACTTCGATACGATTTTCCCGAAACATGTTATGACCATTTCGAACAATTTGTCATTTGTATCGGATGAAGAGAAGATTCAGCTGATTGACATGCTGAAAAAGATTGGGTATGGAATTAAGGATTCTCAAACAGATTCAAATGCGAACAATGATTAACGTTGCTTTGGACAAGTCATAAAATCCCTATCGTCAGGTTTGACGATGGGGATTTTTATGATGGAGCGTTGCTTGGTAACATGTATTTTTTAATAAAATGGGAATCCTATTAACTGGTAGGCACAGTGCCGCCATCAATCACGTATTCACTTCCCGTTATAGAGGCAGCGCGATCTGAAACGAGGAACGCTGCGAGCTCCGCGACTTCTTCGGGTAGGCCTGGTCGTCCAATCGGAATGCCTCCGAGGGAATTCATAAGTTCTTGCAAAGCAGCCTCGCGGCTTCCAGCCGTTGTGGCAATCCGGTCGATCATGCGATCCGCGGCCTCCGTTTGAATAAAGCCAGGAGCAATTGTGTTAATACGAATCCCTTTTGGGGAGAATTCCTTAGATAAGCCCTTGCTGTAGGTGGTCAAGGCGGCTTTGGAGGCTGCATAAGCTAACGTAGTTTCGTAGAGCGGCAGTTTTCTCTGAATGGAGCTTATGTGAAGGATAACGCCTTTACCTTGCTCAACCATACGTGGAAGCAAACATGTGTCTAAACGGACAGAACTAAGCAAATTCAATTGTATGGTTTCTATCCAATCTTCCTCAGTTAATGCCAGCGCTCCACCTGGAGGCGTAGATGAACCTCCTACGGTATTAATAAGAATATCCATACCACCTAACTTTTCGTTCACAGCCTCTAAGATAAGAGTTGTACCTTCGGGCTTCGTCACATCAGCTTGGATGAAGTGAACGTTAGGCACTTGGTAATCCGTCGGGACCGTCCGAGCGGTTGATAGTACAGTAGCACCAGCATGCGCGAGTCTCTTTACGATCGCTAAGCCCATTCCTTTGGTGCCGCCTGTGACGAGAACGCGTTTTCCTCGAAATTCATTCTCATAAGCAATTTTCATGATATATCCTCCTATGACTAATCTCATGTGTAATACATGCAATGACAAGTGTTAGCTTACGCCGAAAATAACGATACGTCTAATTTATAATAATAATAAAATCAATGAATATTTTTCATGAATGAGGGGCTCGAATTGGTAGCGAACTTGCTCGAACGATAAATAGCATGTATGCTAACATCGTAAATGATGCATGGCATAGATGATAGATGAGGTGAGCATATGGAGCTTACTCAATTAGAGTACTTCTTAAAGGTTGCCCAGATGGAACATCTGACGAAAGCGGCAGAAGCATTAGCGATAACGCAACCAGCACTGAGTCACTCTATTTCGAAGTTGGAAGCTGAGCTCGGTGTAGTCTTGTTTGAGCGGAAGGGCAGAAACCTCCGAATAAATCGATACGGTACACTGTTTGCGAAGCGAGTCGAGAAGATTTTGCAAGAAGTAGAACGAGGGAAGAACGAAATCGAAGAATACACCAACCCTGAATCAGGTGTCATCCATCTTTCTTATTTAAATATTTTGGGTGTGGATTTAATCCCACATTTGATACGCGACTATCAGCAGACCAACCCGAAAATTACGTTTGAACTAACCCAGGGAGACAAAGGAAAAATTCTAGAGCATGTTGAGAACGGCTATTCAGATGTGATGATCACGTCCGAGAGACCAATCAATGAAACTTTCGAATGGATACCAATCCTATCGCTGCCCTTATTTCTCGTGGTATCCAACGATCACCCTTTCGCGGATCGAGAGTCGATTCATTTGAGGGACATTACCGGAGAGCCGTTTGTCGGGTTGAAGCATAACTGCTCGTTACGTGACTCGCTCCTAACCCGCGTGCATCACATGAATTTCACGCTTGCAACGAGCTACGATGCGGAAGATCTTCCTACCGTAGCAGGGTTCGTCGCGGCAGGACTTGGTGTCTCTGTGTTGCCGAGAACAACCGGTTTGCAATTGAATGGACTGCGATGGATACAGATCGAAGACGAAGGCTGGAAGTGGGAAGTTGGCGCACATATCAAGAAAGATCGGTTTCTATCTCCAGCAACGCAAAGATTCATCAGCTATATTACGTCGAAGTATGCAAGTTGAAGTTAAAAAGGTACCCAGCCTCGATACGGAGGAAGGGTACCTTTTTTAACATATAAGAATTTTTATGTTTTGGGTTTTGGGTTCCCATTCAGCATCTCGCTATGAGCAGAGAACTGCAAAAATACATCTTTTTTAAGGAGAATAGACCGTTAATCGAGGAATTGTTGCGAAAATACATCCTTTTTTACCGATATTCTATAAAATGGGTAAATATGGTGGAAAAAGATGCATAATTGCATCTTTGCTATTAGACTACGACTCTTCTAGTGGAAAAAGATGTATATTCGCATCCTTTTTTAGATTCTGACTTTCCGAGGACGGAGCAGCCGTGTTTCTTATTTAATCAGCATGGGATACGTCAAACGTTCATCCAGAGCAAAATTCGCTGCGCCTAAAGCACCGCCAGCTTCATCGATTGCGGCTGTACGGAAGTCGGAACCGCTGACGATCTGACTCATAGCCCGCTCTTTCATCACCTTCATGGCTGTAGTCACGTACAGACGACTAGCTCTGGGAATGGGGCCTCCAAGTACGATGGCTTCTGGGTTAAATAAATTCAGCATGGTAGCGAGTGCAATGCCTAAATAGGAAGCTGCTTTAGTAACAGCTGTAAGGGCAATCGGATCGCCTTGCCCAGCTGCCTCACAGATCTTGTCCATGGTCATATCTTCGTAAGCGTCCGAATTCAGAGTGGCGTATTCATGCTCAATAGCGGATTCCGCAGCAAGCATCTGCAGGCAACCTTGATTCCCACAAGGGCATAAGGGACCATCAGGAACAATGGTGATATGACCCATAAGCTCCCCAGCACCACCAAGAGCGCCAGACAATAATCGCTGATTATGAAATAAACCAGCAGCAATGCCAGTTCCAACACCCACATAAATCATGTGGCTGTTCTTACTCCCCGAACCGAAGCGACACTCTGCAAGTCCTCTCGCTCGATGACGATTTAATACAATCGTTGGCCAATCGATTCTATCTTTAAGTAACTTTCGAATGTCTACACGTTCCCAGCCTAGATCAGAAGCGCTGACGATGATGCCATGCTCCGTATCAATTAATCCGGGCATACCAAGTCCGAGTACGGGAATTATCGGTGCTTCAATGGATTTTATAAAAGCAGGGAGTTGCTTGGTTAGCATCTCGATCGCCGATTGGGGATCCGACTGACCAACAGGAATCTGGTTTAAGTTGATCGTATGGCCAATGAGATCGAAAGCACCAAGCGTCCATTGCTGATGCTCATAATCCGCACCAATGACGGCATGTGTGTGGGATGTTAACTGTATCGCAATAGGGGGTCTACCGCCAGTAGATTGAAGAAGTTCCCTTTCAATAACGAGACCTGATTCCATCAGCTCAGTTATCGCAGAAGACACGGCTGCTCGGCTTAACCCAGTCAGCGTGGCAAGCCTAACACGAGGTGAAGATCCATGCATGCGGAGCGCTTGCAGGATGGCGAGCTTACTTTTTTGTTCAACATGCTTATTTCGAATGGTCATAACTCCACCTCATTGAACCCATCATATCAAACATCCCATTGCATGAAAAGAAGTTAATTCATATATTGACAAAGTTTGGAGTCGGACTTATGATGACCCTATCCAACTTTGAGAGTCCCAATGAGCATCCCAATTCATAAGAGCAGGGGGATTAGGTACATGAGTCATAAAGCAAAAGCTTATATTTTACCATTTGGTCAAGGTTTAGAAAATGTTTGTACAGAGGAAACGCGAACGTTTATCAATGAACACTTCGATGCGGTCTGGAATACTAGCAACCAGCCTTATTCCCATGAACAAATGGCACACCTCCTGGAAGATGCCGAAATTCTGCTGTCAAGCTGGGGGTCGCCGAAACTAACGCCTGACTTGCTGCAAAAAGCAAACAAACTTCGCTATGTGGGTCATGCTGCTGGATCCGTTAAAGGGTGCCTAACCAAAGATATTTTTACACACGACATTAAGGTATTCTCGGGCGCACCTCGGTTGGCACTTAGCGTAGGCGAGTATTGCTTGACCGTACTTTTAACGCTATTGCGGAGAATTCCGCAGTGCATCAGCGCAGTAAAACAAGGAGCTTGGTGGGAAATTCCGGAACGAAACCAAGGTCACGAGTTGACAGGCAACACGATAGGAATCGTATCCGCGAGCTCCACTGCAAGAGCTTTTCTCCAACTATTGGCGCCATTTAAAGTCAAAGTATTGCTTTATGATCCCTATCTCACGGAGGAGCATGCACAGAAACTTGGCGTTCAACTTGCCTCATTAGAAGACGTGATGCGTTGTCCAATCATTTCCATCCATGCACCGTCGCTCCCTTCAACAGACAACCTTATTCATAAGGATTTGATCCAATCGATTTCGGATGGAGCCATTCTCATTAATTCTTCGAGAGGCTCCGTATTGGATGAGGATGCCTTACTGCAGGAGTTGCAGACGGGTCGTTTCTTTGCCGCACTTGACGTATTCAAGAAAGAGCCGATTGTTCAGGATTCACCATTCACAAAGCTCGATAATGTGTTAGTGACACCGCATATTGCAGGACATTCCGTAGAATGCTTCAAGGCTTTAATGTTGGAAATTGCCCAAGATATTCAGCGTAGCAGCCATAATGAACCAACTCGATATGAAATTTATGAACGCATGTGGGAAGTTTTAGCCTAAAATCATGCTAAGAAAGCCATCCGGTTCGCCGTGATGGCTTTTTACGTTCAAAGGGACAGAAATTATAAAAAAACAGTTTTTTGAACCAATTAACTCGATTGTATACCTTTCCCTAACGAAAGAAGTCCATTTACTGTACTAGATCGCGGATTTATAGTATTTTTCTGTTTCAATAATTCGTTAATAATAGTAATGTGAACGCATACAAGTTCGTGTCACAACAAATAAGGGAGGCTCACGTATATGCCAAAAAAGAAAAAGATTGCTTTAACAACGGCAAGCATTGTGTTACTTTCGAGCGTGCTGGCCGCATGCAGCCAATCGAGTAGTGAAGAAAGCAACGAGCCGAAGCCTAGTGCTGAGTCAACTAAACCTACTGCAACTGAAGCTCCGGCATATACGCTGCCAATCGTGAAAGATGGCTCGGTGACGTTATCCATTGGTATTCCTGACAATAGCTACGCTCCAAAAAGCTACACACAGAACCTCCCTGTTTGGCAAGAAGTAGAAAAGAAGACAGGTGTCAAAATTAAATGGGATGTCAGTCCAGCCGCTCAATATAACGCGAATATGAATATTCGGTTGGCAGCGGCAACGGATTTACCCGATATTTTGAAGCTTCCATCCAATCCGGTTGCCGCAGCCGATGATGGCCTCATCGTTCCGATGGATGAACTCATTGACAAGTATGCGCCAAATATAAAGAAGTATTTCACGCAATATCCGAATATGCGCAAATTGTTTACGGCTCCTGACGGCAAAATATACGCACTCTCTAGCGACACAAGCGGTACGGCTTATTCCGATCCACAGGGTTGGCTGATCCGAAAAGACTGGTTGGATAAACTAGGTTTGAAAGAACCGACGAATCTAGATGAGTGGTACACCGTTTTGAAAGCTTTTAAAGAAAAAGATCCAAATGGCAACGGCAAAGCAGACGAAATTCCACTTTCTCCTAACTATTCATGGGGTGGGCTGCAGAACTTCGGTAAAGCGCTTGGCCTCAAAATGGGCGATTACAGCAACAATTATTCCGTAGATGCCAGCGGCAAAGTTAAGTACGAGTGGATGGACCCCAAAGCGAAAGACTTAGTTGTATGGCTGAATAAACTATATACCGAGGGATTAATTGATCCTGAGTTCGTTACCAAACGAACGCCGGCTCAGATACTTCCAGACATTACAAGAGAGTTGGTAGGGGCCACACAAGGATTCGTTAATAATACCGCAACCTTAGAAGCAGCAATTAATAAGCCTGGGACGGATTGGATTATCACAGTACCTCCCGCTAACGCCGGTCAGAAAGGGTACTATGAGAAATACGGACCTCTCAGTGGTTACTACGCCATCAGCAAAGACGCAAAGAATAAGGAAGTTGCTATCAAATGGTTGGATTATATTTTTGCCAGTGAAGAAGGGGCAAGAATGCAAAGTTATGGGGTTGAAGGCATCAGCTATACGATGGTAAACGGCAAACCGCAATTCACTGATTTTATCAAAAACAATCCAGATAAGCTGGACTCGACAAGTGCATTAAGAAGTCTTGGCGCTTTCCCATCTACACCTTGGATTCGTGATGAAAAAGGCATGTTCTCCAATCAAGCGATGGATTTGCTGCAAATGAAACCTGATTTGGTCGCTTTGGCTAAGAAAATAGAACCATATCTGATCGATCCGATTCCGTTCCAATTTATGTTGGCAACGAAAGAAGAAGCGGCAGATGAGAAACGTATTTCCACCGATTTAAACACGTACCATGAAGAAACCATCCTCAAGTATATCTTTGGGAAAGAACCGATTGATTGGGATAAATATGTCAAACGCAGTAAAGAACTCGGTGTCGATCAGTTAACCGCCATCAAACAAAAACAATACGACCGTTATATGAAGAAGTAACGATTTTAAACGAAGGACATGGCGTGTGTGTGACAACACACGCCTGCCTTTTGAAATGCGGAGGTGAACATGATGGGGAATGTAGCAAAAGTATTAAACAGGGATAAATATTTATTATTACTCATTCTACCGGTCTTACTTTACTATTTAATTTTCCACTACATTCCAATGTATGGTATTATCATTGCTTTTAAAAACTTTAAGCCCCTCAAAGGGATTCTCGGCAGTGCATGGGTTGGATTTCAGTATTTTGAGACTTTTTTTCATTCCGTTTACTTCTGGCGTTTGATGAAAAACACAGTGTTACTTAGCCTCTATTCCTTGCTATGGGGGTTCCCGGTTCCAATTATGTTTGCCCTACTGCTAAATGAAGTACGTGAAGGTATGTTCAAAAAGTCGGTTCAAACGATCAGCTACCTTCCACACTTTATCTCGATCGTAGTTATTGTTGGGATGATAACCAACTTTACAACCGTGAATGGCGGTATCGTGAATACCGTGATTACCTGGTTCGGCTTTGCACCGATCAATTTCCTTAGTGAATCTAGCTGGTTTAGAGATATTTTTATCTCCTCCTCCATCTGGCAAGGCTTCGGCTGGAACTCCATCATTTATTTAGCAGCGATTGCAGGAATTGATGCTCAGCTCTATGAAGCCGCAGAAATGGATGGAGCTAACCGCCTACATAAAATGTGGCACATCACACTTCCAGGTCTAGTCCCGACAATCGTCATTCTGTTAATCCTCAGTGTGGGGAATTTAATGGATGTTGGTTTTGAGAAAATCAATCTACTTTACAACCCTACCACGTATGAAACGGCGGATGTCATCTCCACCTATGTATACAGACAAGGGATTCAGAGCGCTGATTACAGTTACACGACAGCGATTGGTTTGTTTAATAACATCATCAACCTGATCTTGCTGGTAACGGTTAATCGAATAAGCAAAAAGGTGTCAGAAACGTCGTTATGGTAAGGGGGACTTCGAAGTGGCCGTAGTGAGACGAGCAAAAAGAGGCAACATCATGGATTGGCTCATTTATGTCATGATGGTTATGGTCATCGTAATCACATTGTATCCGTTTGTTTATGTATTTAGTATGTCAATTAGTGCACCTCAGCATGTCGTTTCAGGTTCTGTGTGGCTATTCCCTAAAGGATTTTCGATAGAAAGTTATAAGCGAGTATTTGAAAATGAGGACATTTGGGTCGCCTACTATAACACGATTTTCTATACGGTCGTTGGCACTCTGCTGAATCTCATCTTTACCATCTTAGCCGCCTATCCGTTATCACGCCGCACTTTTTTTGCCAGAAATTGGATTATGGTAATTATCGTCATTACGATGTTTTTTGGCGGAGGGCTTATTCCCAGCTTCCTTCTTATTAAAGAGCTAGGCCTCTACAACACAAGATGGGCGATTCTGCTTCCTGGCTTGACGAGCGCCTTTTATATCATCATTACCCGATCATTTTTACAAAGCATTCCGGAAAGCTTGACCGAATCCGCAAGAATTGACGGAGCGAATGATATCCGTATCTTACTTCAGATCATATTACCTTTATCCAAACCAATCCTGGCTGTACTGACACTGTTTTATGCAGTAGGACATTGGAATAGCTACGTACCTGCCATGATTTATTTATCCAATGTCAACTTGCAGCCGATGTCCTTATATTTAATGAAAGTGTTAGTACAGAACAACAATACCATGCTGGAAGGGATGAGCGATCAATTAGATCGGGCACTCTTTGCCATTCAATTGAAATATGCCATTATTATCGTTTCCATTGTACCTATCTTAATTGTGTATCCTTTTCTCCAAAGATATTTCGTGAAAGGCGTGATGATCGGTTCTTTGAAAGAATAGCAGGCTCTACCGATAGGAGGTGATGTGCTGAAATCGTAAACTGGATGGGCATCTAGCATGGATGGTCATGCTCCTTCTTGTCAGTCTTCGTTGAAAGGATCTACCAATCTATTCGGATGAGGTGAACTTATTAAATGAAGGAACGAGTTATGAGGATTTCAATGACCAAATTAAGATTAGCCATCCTGTTCAGTCTCATGTTCATCACAGCATGCTTCATATCAAGTTCAGCATTCGCGTTACCCGTCATTCCAGGCGCAGCAGGCTATGGGATGGATACGCCAGCAGGTCGCGGAGGGACCGTCTACAAAGTAACAAGTCTAGCGGATACGAATACGCCAGGCACGTTGCGATACGCCATTAACCGCACGGGCCCCCGTGTCATTGTGTTCGAAGTATCCGGCACAATTAATGTCAACGCAACGTTGAACATTAATAATCCATACATCACCATCGCTGGTCAAACAGCTCCATCTCCAGGCATATTCCTAAGGGGAGCTGTGGTCCAAATCTTAACGCATGACGTACTGCTTCAGCATCTAAGAGTCGCTCCGGGAGATGATCCAATTGGCGTAGCAACGACGAGTCGCGATGCTTTAGCCATTAATGGCCTCAATGGAAAGGCAGAAAACATCGTCATTGACCATTGCACGTTTACCTGGTCGGTAGATGAATTATGGGAAGCGTGGAATCCATACGGCAATATTACGTTCCGACATGTGATTGCCTCACAACCACTCCATGATTCGATTCATATCGATGAAGGGGATACCGAGCCTGCACCGCATGGATTTGGCCCTATTTATGATAATCAACCGAGTTCGCATTCCACGGTCGTGGGCAGCTTAATCAGCCATGCAGAAGGTCGTATGCCTTATGTCATGGCGAGCGATTACGTGCAAGTCAACAATGTGTTTTATGACCGAGTCAATTCCTTTAACCGTTTTGACGCACAGAAAGATGTGGTGACCAGAAATAGTATCGTAGGTAATGTATTCAAAAACGGTCCTTCCCTTGCTGCTTGGGCTGTGGGGAAGAAGCCAATTGAAATCAATGCTGGATTCGCCTCAGGGGGGAAAGTCTATCTGTCCGATAATGTCGTGCAGAATCATTCCTTCTCGCTAAGTACACAGTGGGATCTGATTCAGAATAGTACATCCTTCACTCAAGCTCAGCTGCAAGCAGCTACGCCGCCAGCATGGAATACAGGACTTGTCGCTAAACCAGTCGGTGAAGTTGTAGATTGGGTTTTGGATAACGTAGGAGCAAGACCAGTTGATCGCCTTCCTTATGAGAACACCATTATTAACAATGTGAGAAATGGTACAGGTGCTATCATCGATTCCATCGTTGAAGCGGGGGGGTGGCCGGTTGTTCAGAACAACACCCGGACACTGGTACTTCCAACATCACCGAACGCGGATGATGACGCTGATGGCTATACGAATTTGGAAGAGTGGTTAGAAACCTATTCAGCTGAGGTAGAGGGAAGAGCCGTATCTTCTACGTTAATTTCCAATCTCACTGTCAATGATTCAACGAACGCAGCTAATTGGTCTACTCGCACTAATCTGCAAACGGGGGACCTCACTTATGGCGATCGAACAACCGTATTCTCAGCTGTTTCTTCAAGTGTAGCTGGAAGCGATTGGATTAAACCGGCAATGGACTCTAAGGCATATACCGGGACTACGCTTGTTTCTTTTAATGTCAACCAGAACTCGGATGTGTATGTTGCTCATAATGATGCGATTACGACGAAACCCACTTGGCTATCGACTTGGACAGATACGGGGCAAGATATAGCTGGGAATGGGCTAACCTACAGCCTTTATAAGAAAACATATTCTTCTGGGGCTGCCGTATCGTTAGGGAATAATGGAAATACATCGTTGGGTCAATATGTGGTCGTGGTAAAACCACTTACATCACTAGTCTCAAATTTTACTGTTAATGACTCAGCCAATTCAGCAGATTGGTCTGTTCGTTCGAATCTGCAAACCGGGGATCTGACGTACGGGGACAGAACGGTCGTATTCTCTGCTGTGGCACCAAGTGTGTCTGGAAAGACATGGATTCGACCTGCCATGGATTCGAAAGCCTATACGGGAACAACACTTGTAAGTTTTACGGTTAACAGTAACGCCAATGTGTATGTGGCGCATAATGACGCAATAACAACGAAACCTTCTTGGCTGTCAACATGGACGGATACGGGAGCTGATTTAACAAGTAACGGATTGACGTACAGTTTATTCAGGAAAGCGTATACTTCAGGTTCTACGGTGTCTCTAGGCAATAACGGGGATACGTCATTAGGTCAGTACGTAATCGCTATTGAGTAAAGTAATGTAAACTAGCGCCAGTGAGGCACGGTCGGGAGGAAGCCAGAGTCATGAAACGGTACTCCTCCCGGCTATGTGATTTGAAGAAGTCAGTCATAGGGGGAACCAAGATGTTGAAGTTAGGTGTTATCGGCTATGGTTCGAGGATTCGCAATGTGATCAAGGTCATGCAAGAGCATCATCCGGAATGTCAAGTAACTACAATTGTTGACGTTCGAAATGAGTTTATTAAAGAAGAAAATAACCATCTTACGGATGTTCATTATTATGAAACGGTTGAAGAGATGCTAAGGAATGAGCGTCCTGATGGTCTTTTAATCGGAACTCGATGCTCCCTGCATACGCAAATGGCGCTGAAAGTTTTACCATCCGGTATACCCTTATATTTAGAGAAACCGGTCTCTACAACACTGGATGATGTTCATTTATTAAAAAAAGGAAGTGACAACTCCACTTCGGAAGTCGTTGTTTCTTTTCCGCTACGCGTATCCAGACTAGCTAGATTAGCTAAAGAGATCATTGATTCTGGGAAAATCGGCACAGTCGAGCACGTGCAAGCGATAAATAATACCCCGTACGGTTCCGTCTACTATCACAATTGGTACCGAGACGAGAATGAAACAGGGGGATTGTTTCTGCAGAAGGCTACGCATGATTTGGACTATATCAATTATGTCACAGGGCAGTTACCTGTCAGCGTGTGCGCAATGACTTCGAAGCAGATTTTTAAAGGAAGTAAGCCTGCAGGATTGAAGTGTGTCGATTGCGAGGAGAATAGGACTTGTGAAGAGAGTACGGCATTCTTCAAAAGTCCAAAGCGTGAGAAATGGGCGTTTTGTGCTTTCGCTGAAGATACAGGGAATGAGGACTCAGGCAGTGCCATTGTTCGTTACGAAAGTGGTATGCATGTTACCTATTCTCAAAACTTTTTTGTCCGTAATAAGGCTGGTTACCGAGGAGCTCGATTTATGGGTTACAAAGGCACCGTGGAGTTCGACTTTTATAAAAGTCAATTAAAGGTATACATGCACCACACGCCACGTGTGGAGACGCATGATTTAGATTTGGGCAACGATCATTTCGGTGGGGATACTGCACTTGTTAAAAATTTTGTGAATGTGATGAAGGGACAAGAAAAATCAGTTAGTACGCTGGAGGATGGGCTTCTAAGCGCGTTGATGTGCCTCAAAGCGAAGGAATCTGCACAAACAGGTACATTCCAAAATATTAATTGGGATTTATAGCTGAATTTACGATAGGAGTGATTGGATTGGACATGGTAACGAGATTGGCTGCGCCTAACATCGTGAAAACAAGTACAAGACTACTTATCAGTATTTTTTTTGGCTTCCTCCTATTCTTCATTTCAAGTTCCGTGTATGCTCAGCCAGTTATTCCAGGTGCTTCAGGTTATGGGATGGATACGCCAGCAGGGCGCGGTGGTAAGGTTTATAAGGTAACGAGCCTCGAGGATAAAAATGTACCAGGAACGTTGCGATACGCCATTAGCCAATCCGGACCAAGGGTCGTGGTGTTTGAAGTCTCGGGTACGATTATCGTGAATAACTTTTTGGATATTATTGATCCCTATCTTACTATTGCGGGTCAAACGGCACCTTCGCCAGGTATTTTCTTAAAAGGAGCTAATATTCGTATTTACACCCATGATGTACTCATTCAGCATATCCGAGCGGCACCAGGTGACGAGCCCTATGCGGTAACACCAACGAATCGAGATGCGCTGTCCATTGGCATTCCAACTGGAAGGCCAGACAATATTGTGGTTGATCATAGCACGTTCACATGGTCAGTTGACGAAATATTCGGAACTTGGGGTCCCTATGGGAATGTAACGTTCCGCAATGTCATCGGTGCCGAGCCATTAAATAACTCCATTCATATCGATGAAGGGGCAACAGTCGCTGCGCCACATGGATTTGGCCCTATATTTGATAATCAACCGGATTCCAAAGTCGCGTTGATCGGCAGTTTGCTAAGCCACGCTGAAGGCCGCATCCCCTATGTTATGGCGAGCGAATACGTTGAAGTAAACAATGTGTTTTATGACAGAATCAATTCATTTAACCGTTTTGATGCACAGAAAAATATTGAGACTAGAAACAGTCTTGTCGGCAATGTTTTCAAGAACGGACCTTCATTGGCATCTTGGGCTGTAGGGAAGAAACCGATTGAAATCAATGCTGGATTCGCCTCTGGCGGTAAAATCTATCTATCCGATAATCGCGTACAGAATCATTCTTTTACAGTGGGTACACAGTGGGATCTGATTCAAAATAGCTCAACGCTCACCCAAGCTCAGTTGCAAGCCACAGAAGCACCAACATGGGTAGATGGTCTCGTTGCCAAACCTGTTGGTGAAGTGATGGATTGGGTGCTCAACCAAGCTGGCGCTAGACCAGCCGATCGTTTGCCTTATGAAACAAGAATCATTAACCAAGCACGAAATGGAACAGGAATGATCGTCAACTCAATGGCGGAAGCCGGCGGCTGGCCAGTCGTTGCAGCAAATCAGAGAAAGCTGGTCCTTCCCAAAAACCCAAGCGCTGACGCTGACGGGGACGGTTACACGAATCTAGAAGAGTGGTTGGAATCTTATGCCGCTTTCGTCGAGGGAAGAGGTTCTCAACCACCGCTAATTGATCCTGCGGAAGGCGAACCTGAAGACGAACAAGGACAGGAAGAGTATCCTCAGATTATTTCCGAACTTGTCGTCAATCCGACTGCAACGGGAGCAAGTACGTGGTCCATCATGACCAACTTGCAGACCGGAAACCTGACCTATAGTGACAGGGCATTTAAATTTAATTATGTGCCGCAGACTGTAGCGGGCAGTAACTGGATTATGACAGCAGCCAACTCGAAAGCGTACTTAGGCAATGATCCGTTAGCCACGTACAAAGTTCTTGTCGATGCAGATGTGTATGTCGCTTATGACCGTAGATTGACAGCTAAGCCGCAGTGGTTCCTAGATGCTGGCTATGTAGCTACGGGAGAAGCTTTCATCATTAATGAGACACTGCCATTTGATTTATACAAGAAGACTTATTTGGCTGGCTCCACAGTAACACTAGGTAAAAACGGTAACTCAACGAATCTGCAATACATTCCTGTCGTGAAAAGTAGACCAGTTGTAGGCAATGCACAAGCTGCTATTACGAATCCTCTGGCGGGCTCAACACTTGCTGAAAAGCCAACCGTAATAGCTGGAACAGCTAGCGATTCCGACACGAAAAATCAAGCAATTACAGGCATTTACATCTCTATTCTTCAAAATGCTTCAAACAAATACTTAAATCCATCTTCGATGGCATTTGACCAAAGCCAATCGGTCAGCTTTAACGTATACGCTTCGTATCATCCGGATTTGGGTACTTGGATGTTAGATGTAGCGAATGTACCATTTTCAAATGGTCAGTATACGGTAACTGCTTCTGTATACGATGGGGCTGCAGGCGTTGCTGCTGAAAGCTACTTTAATGTGGCCGTTGTTGATCCAACAGGACTCGTCGCAACGATCTCAAACGCGCAAACCGTGCACGATGCTGCCGTTGTTGGAACGAAGCCAGGCCAATATCCGCAAGGTGCGAAGGAGATTCTTTATGCAGCCATACAGGCTGCGCAAGTCACGGCTTCGAATGGAAGTGCAACGCAAGCGCAGGTAGATACTGCCAAAGTTGCGCTGCAAACTGCGGTTGATGCTTTCAAGGCTAAAATCATCCCTCGCCAGCGGGAAGACGTGAACGCGGACGGTAAGATTAATATAGCCGACTTACTCATCGTCATTTCCCATTTGCATAAAAACAGCAATAGCCCGAATTGGGAGTCGATGAAAGCGTCTGATGTGAATGGAGATCTAACCATTGATGCGAAAGATATAAGTCTCGTAGCGATTAAAATGTTTCGAGATTGACATCAGGGGGGGATAGGTGCTACTACCTATCCTCCCAACTAATGGAGGCTCAACAGCATGTCCATACAGTATCTGGAACAACAGAAATTGTGGATCCTTTCAACGAAAGAATCTGATTATGTCATTCAAGTAACTCCCAAAGGACAATTGCTGCACCGCTACTGGGGTGAGAAACAGCAATTATTCGATTATGAGCATGAAAATGGTGGTCAGCATTGGATCGGAACTTCCCATACGGATTCATCCAAAGATGAAATTATGCCTTGGGGTGGGTTGCGATTCACAGAGCCTGGCTTAAAAATAACTTTCGCTGATCACAGTCGTGATCTTTGCCTTATTTATGATAGTTATCAAATAACCAATCATAAGCTGCTTACGATTCGATTAGTAGATTCGCAGCAGCTTCATGTTTTGCTTCATTACAATCTCATTGCTGAACAGGATCTCATCGAACGACATGTTGAAATTATAAATGCAAGCCATGAATCCGTTACGCTGGAACAAGTGATGGGAGCGGTATGGCATTTACCAGTCCATCTGCAATATCAGTTTACCTATTTGACAGGGCATTGGGGCGGAGAATTCCAGGTTCGTCGTGAGTTTTTACAAGAAGGCAAGAAAGTATTGGAAAGTCGATGCGGATTATCTGGGCATTTGTACAATCCGTGGTTCGCGGTGGACTTCGGTGATGCTGCAGAGGAACACGGTGACGTATACTTCGGGGCGATTGCCTATAGCGGAAATTGGAAACTCGTAGCAGAACGCTATATGAGACAATCCCTTCAAATCACAGCAGGGTTGAATGATTTTGATTTCGCATGGACGCTTGGGTCAGGTGAGTCATTCAGTTCGCCTGTCTGCGTAGCTGGATATACGAAACATGGTTACGGGCAAGCGAGCCGCAATATGCACCGTTACCAAGAGAAGTACCTTCTTCGCCAAGCGGATCAAATTCGGCCAGTCATGTATAACTCATGGTATTCAACTCATTTTGACATTTCCGTGGATAGTCAGAAGTTATTAGCGGATAAGGCAGCGGCGATGGGGACAGAAATGTTCGTTATGGATGACGGTTGGTTTGGGCCGAGTCGCACGAGTCGTTCTAAACTTGGCGATTGGGTAGCAGATCCCAGTAAATTCCCAGACGGATTAACGCCATTAATTGATCACGTAAAGTCTTTAGGCATGAAATTCGGGCTGTGGGTGGAACCGGAAAATGTAGGTCCTGACAGTGACGTATATCGTGATCATCCCGATTGGATCTTCCATTTCCCCAATCGGGAACGCACGCATTTGAACAAGGAATATACGCTAAATTTAGCTAGAGATGATGTAAGAGAACACCTGATTAGCCGTCTAGACAATTTATTGGCTACTTATGATATTTCCTATGTGAAATGGGATATGAATCGCTATATCAGTGAGCCTGGATGGCATGACGCACCTAGGGAGCATCACAAAGAAGTGTGGGTCAGATATGTGCAAGGGCTGTACGGCATTATAGAAACCTTACGAGCCAGGCATCCTCAGGTTATGTTTGAAGCCTGTGCGAGTGGCGGTGGCCGGGTTGATTTAGGCATGATGAAATATGTTGAGCAATTCTGGACGAGTGACGATACGGACGGCTTCGACAGATTATCCATACAAGAGGGATACTCCTACGGCTACACGCCGAAAGCGATGATGTGTTGGGTAGCTCCGGCAGCGCGAATTCGTCCCAGATCGACATCGATTCGCTATCGGTTCCACGTCGCTATGATGGGATCTCTTGGTATCAGCTTGGATTTGTCGAAGCTTACTGAGGCCGAATTTGCAGAATGCCGAAGTTACATTGCGCAATACAAAAACATTCGGGGAACTGTTCAAGAGGGAGATTTATACAGACTTATGCCCACAAACTCACAGGAGGGTACGGCTGCCGTTCAATATGTAAACCAAGACAGGAACCAAGTTGTCTTATTTGCCTTTAGACATTCGATGCGATTTGTTCATTCCGTGTATCCAATCCGATTGAAAGGCTTGAACCCGCAAGCAGTTTACAGTTGCGAGTCATTGAAGCTGGAACGCAGCGGTGCTTCGTTAATGGCCACCGGCGTTCAGCTTGAGCTAAAGGGAGATTTTGACAGCGAGCTTGTCGTATTTCAGAAAATGCAGTAAGGGGTGAAGGGAATGAGAGTAACAAACAAAGTGAAGTTCAGACCTTATGCAGCTGGCCATACGGCATATCCGATAACGATCGTTACGCCTGAAGATGGTTATTACATTCATACGTTCTTCGACGTAAGCCCTTGGAGCCCATCAGGCAACTTATTAGCTTGTTTGAAACTGCCTTTTCAAGACCGCTTGCCTGGACCTGATGATGCGGCGACGGTTTGTATTATTCATTTGGGGGAACAAACGATAACGGAAATTGCCGACACGAAGGGCTGGGGAATGCAGGTTGGCGCGCATCTCTGTTGGGGCAGTGACAATCTTCTTTATTTTAACGATAAAGAGGGCTGTGATGTATTTGCCGTAGAGTATTCGCTAAACAGAGGAACTACAAGAAGGATGGCGGGTCCGGTTTATCAGATTGCACCAGATGGCTCCTATTTATTGAGTCCATCTCTCTCGCTAATTAATGCCTCACAAAATGGTTATGGTGCGACGATGCCAGTTGACTGTGATTGTACACCGCCAATCGGAGCACCTCATGATGAGGGCCTATGGCTGGTAGATGTGGAGAGCAATACGAAGCGATTGCTTTTCAGCTTACAGCAAGCTTATGAGCTATTACCGAATAAGAAGCCATTCGAAGGTGCAAGATTTACCTTTTTCCATACGAAAATTAACCGTCAACAAGATCGAATTATGCAAGTAGTACGATGTTTATTCGATCATGGACAGCCGCAAAAGAAGTTCATCATCACGATGGCTCCTGATGGGAGCGATGCTAAGATCGCGCTCCCATATGAAATGTGGTTGGAAGGTTCTCATCACCCTGATTGGCATCCCAACGGAAAAGATATTCTCATGAATATCAATTTGAAAGAGCTGCGGTTCTGTCAGTTTGACAGCGCAGGAGAGAAATTTCAAATCATAGCCCCACAGGTACGAGGCGGCGGACATCCCAGCTTTTCTCATCATGGTAGCTATATTGTGACGGATGCTTATACCGGGGAACCTTTTACCAATGAAGCTCATCAGGTTCCTATCCGATTAATTCGAACGAGTACGGGCGAAGAAGAAGCCATTTGTTGGATTTGGACGCTTGGAGGTACGTCTATACCTGCAGAATTACGTTGTGATCCGCACCCAGTGTGGCGTAATGATTTCAAATATGTCTGTTTTAATGGTACGCCAGAAGGGAAGAGGCAAATTTTAATCGCTGATTTGAGTAGCTTAGCTGAAGAGATTAGGGGGCCATGGAAGTCATGAAGCCACATATCGTACTCATTACAACAGATCAAATGCGTGCTGATTTGATGGGGTGTGCCGGCAATCCGATTATCCAAACGCCGCATCTTGATATTTTATCCAGACGCGGTATACGGTTCGAGCAAGCCTATTCGGCAACGCCAATCTGTATTCCAGCTAGGGCTAGTCTCATGACGGGGCTGGAAGGACACAGCATGGGAATAACCACGTATGTAGAAGGTTTCAAGTTGCCTACGGAGACAACTTTGCCGAAAGCACTGGGAGACGCGGGGTATGAAACACGACTCGTTGGCAAGATGCATGTCTATCCAGAGCGCTGCCATTATGGGTTCGACAGTATGCTCTTGTGTGAAGAAGGGCGATTGTTTGGTGCCAAAACAGCGGAGAAACGGGGCTACGACGATTATGAGCTTTGGTTGGCGGAGCAAGGTTACCCAGGTCAAGCCTTTGCACACGGGATAGCCAATAATGAATATGCCATGTCCCCGTGGCATTTGCCTGATCATTTGCATCCGACGGAGTGGATTGCAGATCAAAGCTGCAAGACGATCAAGCGGAGGGACTGGACGCGGCCTTTATTTTTGTGGGCATCCTTTACAGCACCGCACCCGCCACTAACGCCGCTAATGCGCGATTTATATCTGTATGAGAGAGATGAGATGCCCAAGCCCGTTAGTGGAGATTGGGTGGAGCGGCACTCTTTATACGAACAACGAACGATTGAGCGGTATTGCGGGGAGCTATTGACGGATAAACAAGCCGATTTAGCTTATCGTGGGTTTTATGCGTCCATTACACAGGTTGATCGTGCGATCAATCGAATCATCGGAACTTTGCGCGAAGCAGGCATCCTTGACAATACCTGGATCATTTTCACTTCCGATCACGGGGATAATATGGGAGATCATAAGCTTTGGTTTAAGGCTAATTTTACGCGAGGCGCATGTCAAATTCCCTTAATCATTGTACCGCCATCTAAAAGCACAATCCGAGACGAGTCTTGGGTATCTGGACGTACTAATCGTTCACCAGTTGGACTTCAAGATATTATGCCGACATGTCTAGCCATTGCAGGAATCGCGGAGGTAGATGGCTTGGATGGGAGAAGCTTATTGCCGCTTGTCGCAGAGCCGGAGGAAGCTTCTGTTCGGCATTGTCTATTGGGGGAATTTGGCCACATCGGTCAACGGACACTGATGGTAACGAATGGGCATTGGAAATACATATGGTATGAAGAAGATGGACATGAGCTGCTCTTCGATCTTTATACGGATCCACTGGAAATGCATGATCTAACGAACTTGAACGAGGAGCAATTGCAGCAATGGAGAGATGAGCTGGCGCGTATGTTGAGCGCTAGAGAGTCTGATCCCGCAGTACAGAATGGGCAATTGATATCGCGAGGAACGAAGCGGTTGTTGAACGTAAAAGAAAAAGCAGATCTTGTGCAAGATTTTAACCCAAGAGGAATTCATTAATGACGTTAATTATTTGTCTATCGGACAGGAGAGATCACTTTGATTCCATTCATTGCAAAAGCGGAACAGTTGGAGCAGAAAATAAAGGAATGGGAGACCTTAGCAGGATCTAATATGGTGTTGGATCATTTGATTGCTTACAGCGGGCACAAGGTGTATGCCATCACGATTTCGGATTTTTCAGTACCTCGCACGAAGAAAAAGGCGTTGTACATCTCCCAGCCCCATGCACATGAACCGGGTACCACGGCCGGAATGGTAGATGTCATCGAACAGCTTCTTACCGGGAAAGATTTACTCGGTAACCCTTGTCAATTCGACCGTGAGCAAGTTTTGGCGAATACCATTATTACCTTTAACCCGGATGGCAACCCATTCGGTCGCGCGAACTCACCTGAGCTTTATTACGATGGAACGAAGTACACGCCTAAGCAATTCCAATGCCTGATTTTCGGAGAAGACCCTGACAATCCTGGCGAGCGATGGAAGCGCGTGGACCTGTGGGATCGTCGAGATGAAAATGCGCCCAATCCGATTGGTATTGTCTATGAACCTATCGATGAATTCCGTTATGTGGAGCCCAATCGCAGTCAGCTCTCCTCCTATTTCAAACTATTTTATCAAATGGATGACCAATATCAGTATGAGTATTGGCTTGATTTGCATCAAATGATGTTTCTTGGTCAGGGGGAACAAGACTCAGGATCGACGTGTCAAATTTTCATGCCGCTCCCTGATCTGGTCGTAAGTCCGCATGGTGATGAGAATCTAGCTTGGGCAGCTGAAATAACACAAGACTGGCTGGACAACGGGTTTGCAGCGAAAGCCCCTATCAGCACACCATACACAGATATCCAAGCGGAGTATTTCCGTAGAAACTTCCGCGAGATTCACAAACGTATGAGTCGGATCAGTACCGAAGTTATTACGAATCGCGCTCAATATCCGGTAGAGATTCAAGTAAAAGCGCAATCCTCGGCGATTGAAACGACATTGAAGCGACTTCTTGCAAAGAATGTGGAGGCCTAAGCTTATGATTACTTTTGAGTACGATGAACCCCATCATCAAGGAATGAATACGCAGTTGATCGATAGTTACGCCAATCAATTAATGAAAATGAACACCAAAGCATTACTTATCATGCGCAATAATAAACTCATTAAGGAATGTTATTCCGATGATTATGGCCCGGAAATTCCGCATTACACAGCCTCGCTTGCCAAGACGATCGTCGGGGGGCTAGCGTTAGCCGTTGCTGTAACGGAGGGGTACATCGCCTATCAGGATCTTGCTTGTACTTACATTCCAAGTTGGCAAAGGGATCCATTGAAATCGAAGATCACGATTCGGCATTTAGCTACGCATACCTCAGGGTTAGAGGACACATCGGCACTTGATACGGAGTTATCGGGGTGGAAACGCATGTTTTGGCAGAAAGATCCTAGTCCTTCTGCTTTGGATCCGATTACTTGTTCGCTTGAAAAGGCGCAAATGATGCACCCCCCGGGAACGAAGTTTCTGTACAGTAACCCAGGATTCGGTGCCCTTTCTTATGCCATTACAGTTAGCTTGCAGCAGTCACCTTATCCAAATATCCAAGCATTATTGCAGGAAAAAATCTTTAATCCCCTCGGCATTCCAGATTCGGAATGGCATATCGGTTACAATAAGCCCTTTCAATACAATGGCTTGGACGTCTATGGAACATGGGGCGGCGGTGAATTTTCGCCTCGTGCCATTTTGCAAATTGCCCGCCTCTATCTGCAGAAAGGTCAATGGGGAGACCAAACCTTACTTAACGCTCATGTGTTAAAACCAATGATGGCAGCCAATTTCCATTCCATTACGCAAGAAGGTTTCCCACAAGGTGATTTATTAACTTCATCTATTTGCGGCTTCTCTAATCATTGCGCGATCTTTCCTAACATTCCGGATTGTATGTTTCTTGGAGCAGGTGCTGGACATCAAGTAATGATGGTTATTCCAAGTCTTGAGTTGATTGTTGTTCGGCTAGGAAATCGGATGATAGAGGACAAGAATGCATCGATTTGGGGCGAAATTAAGACGTATATCTGCGATCCAATTCAAGCTATGCTGGTGCATCAAAGTCCTTTTCCAGCTAGTGAAAAGGTGCGTCATGTTACCTTCGAACCGGCAGATCGAATTAGAATCAGTGGTGAAGACAGCGATAATTGGCCGTGTACATGGGCGAATGATGGCGGGCTCTATACCTCCTATGGGGATGGATATGGATTCCTTCCACATACGGAGAAAAAGCTAAGTTTAGGCTTTGCCGAGATTTTAGGTACGCCACAATCTTTTGAGGGTGTTAACTTACGGACCGAAACAGGAGAGCGGGAAGGCGACGGTCCTTCAGGTGAAAAAGCTAGCGGGTTACTCATGGTGGACGGCGTGATGTATATGCTCGCCAGGAATGCAGGCAATTCACAAATGGCATGGTCCGCAGACATGGGGCGTACATGGGAGTGGGGATTCAAGTTTGAAACTAGCTTTGGTTGTCCAACTTTCGTCAACTACGGACAAAACTATGCAGGAGCACCAGACGATTACGTATACATTTATTCCCCGCACGGGACTAGTGCCTATGAGGAATATGACCATATTGTTCTAGCACGAGTAAATCGGTATCAACTCAAACATCTAGCGGAATATGAATATTTTAAAGGTATCGATGATTCAGGAACGCCTATATGGACTCCTCTTATCTCAGAGATGAAGCCGGTATTCACGTTTCCTAATCACTGTCACAGGCTTGAAGCAATCTACCACGCAGCGACTCAAAGATATTGGCTAGTATCCGCCTGTAATCACGAAGGTGGATGGGGGATATTCGATTCACCAACGCCTTATGGGCCATGGAGCACGGTTTATTTTACAGAATACTGGGGACTGGGTAAGACTCATGCGTACCGGTTTCCTACAAAATGGATAAGTAAAGACGGGACTCAACTGCATTTAGTCTTCTCAGGCAGACGCTTCAAATCGATTGATTATGATGCGATGTGCGTTCGTTCCATGACGTTGGAATTGATTGATTAACTAGCGTAATTGTCAACTGGGGGTTGTTGTACATGAAACCTATTATTGTGGTTACTTCGACTTTCGATAATGGTCATACATTTCTTCATAAAGATTATTCCAATGCAATTATAGAGGCTGGCGGTATTCCGTTCGTTATGCCCTATATGGCTTCACAAGATATGTTGGATCAGATTTGCGAAATGGCAGATGGACTCATGCTAAGCGGTGGAGAGGATATTGATCCGTTCCTATACGGCGAAGAGCCTGCGCCAGGCTTAGGTGCCATAACACCGGAACGCGATGTGCTCGAGAGCCGATTAACAGAACGTTTTCTGAAATCGGATAAACCGATTCTAGCCATATGTCGTGGCTTGCAGTTGTTGAATGCTGTCGCAGGGGGAACATTAATTCAAGACATTGAACGAGCTCAAGCTGTGTGTTTACAGCACAGACAGCAAGCACCGAGAGCTCACTTGTCCCACCAGATCCACATCGAAACAGGATCGTTATTGGAACGGATTATCGGTTCAACTCACATTCGTGTAAACAGCTTTCACCACCAAGCGGTAAAGCGGACGGCACCTGACTTTCGAGTGAATGCTACGGCTGCTGACGGCATTATCGAGGGGATGGAAAGTATGATACATCGGTTCGTGCTCGGGGTGCAGTGGCATCCGGAAAACTTAGCTGGAACTAACGAAGCAGCAAACGATATCTTTCAAGCATTTGTTCATGCATGCAGCCCTAAATAGAGATCAGGAGGTTGGAAGAGATGTCTGCGAACACATTATACCCGCCGTATCCCAGAAGTAAATTCATTAAAGGTATCACCTTTGATTGGTCTAGTCGCATTCGTCTGGCTCCTGGCAGTGATAATTGGCCCTTAACTTGGGCGGATGATGGTCACCAATATACCGTATTTGGAGATGGCGGCGGCTTCGGAGGTACGAATGAAATTGGGCGTGCAAGTATGGGTATCGCGCGAATCGAAGGGGATCGCAAAGATTACAAAGCATGTAATGTATGGGGTGGAAAAGATGCAGAGCATCCTGCAACCTTCGAAGGTAAATCATGGGGGATCATTTGTATAGATGGTATCTTCTACATGTGGAGGAGTGGAGCGGCGTCTAGTGACTGCTATGAATTTCAGAAGCTATACAAATCGGAAGATCATGGAGCTAGCTGGGAAGATACAGGCGTAGAGTTTAATATCAATTCGTTTAACCGATCTAGAGGGTTTTTCGTTCCGACCTTTTTGCAGTTTGGCCAGAATTATCAGGGAGCTAGAGACAACTATGTCTATATGTATGCACCGGAAGTAAAAAGTCTGGTCTGGGAATTGCAAATTCCCGGCGAAATCTCATTAATCCGAGTCCCCAAGGATAAAATCACTTCTCAGGCGCATTACGAGTTTTTTGCTGGAAATGAGTACGGTGGAACTGCCAGATGGACGCATGACGGCGAACAGCGCAGACCCGTCTTTTACGATGCGAATGGGGTTATGCGGGTAAACGCGGTGTATAATCCTGCTCTGCAGAAATATCTCCTCGTTACGCAGCATACAGCAAGAAACTATGGATGGGGCATTTATGAAGCAGACGAACCGTGGGGATCATGGAAAACGATCTATTATTCGGATTGCTTTGTTCCGGAAGACTGGGAGTGCAAATTAGTTTCTTACTTGAGCTTCTCTCCAAAATGGTGGGACAACGACGGTTGGGAATTCGTCATGGTATTCTCGGGGAGAGAATATAATGATGCTTGGAATTCTATCGAGGGAGGCTTCATCATCTGAGTTATTTTTTACATATTTTATTGTCGAATGTGGTTCCCATTGGCTTAATTATTGCAACTGGCTTTGTGATGGGAAGAAAATACACGATTCATGCAGCTTCTTTATCCAAGCTAGTATTTAACTTGTTTATGCCTATCTTTATGTTTATACTGCTGCTCAAAGTGTCAATAAGCTGGGAACTCGTACTGAAAGTTGCCTTGTTCAGTCTATTGTTTGCTGTTGTATCAGCTGTTTTGGCGGAAGTTGTGATTCGAATACGTCGCTACGATGCGCCCATGCGGGGAGCCATGCGGAATACGATCCTATTTTATAATAGTGGTAATTATATGATACCGCTTAATCAACTGGTGTTCGCAGGAAATCCGGTTACCTTAGCTGTTCAAGTTATTGTATCGGTGATTCAAAATCTGCTGCCGGGCACTTATGGCATCTATAACGCGAATGCGCATAAAGGTGAGTTTAACTTTGCGATCAAAACCATTATTTTATACCCCGGTATCTATGCGGTGCTTGCAGCGGTTGTCATTCGATTAACGCAGTTCACCATTCCAGAGCCCCTGTATCTACCGCTGGAATATATGTCAGGCGCAACTATTGCGTTGGCACTCATTACATTAGGTGTTCAGCTCTCCTCGTTGAACCTGAACATTCGGTATCATGATGTCCTTATCTCAGCTACACTTCGGCTGCTGGCAGGTCCGATGATCGGATATGGACTTGTCAAATTAATGGGCTTCTACGGAGATATTGCGAGCGCTTTAGTGCTATCTTGTGCGGCGCCAACTTCCTTAATTTGTGCCTTAATCGCACTGGAATACGATAATGAGGCTTATTTCTCCGCACATGCCGTGTTATTCTCTACAGTTGCCAGCATGTTGACAGTTACTTTCACCATCTTTGCATTAGCGTAAATCAATCATTTAGGAGCTGAGAACAATGACGGATACCCCAAGAAGAAGAGCCAAAATTGGTCTCATTCAAGTGAAGCCACGGTATGACGAGAGTGTTACGGTAGAGGGGTGCTTGGATGAGCTGCTGCAGCTAGCAGAGCAATGTCTCAAGGATGGCGCCGATCTTGTATTCATGCCAGAGGCATATCAATATCGTTTGGCTCGGCGTCATATTCCAAGAGGAGAGTTGTCCAAAACGTATTCAGAAACCTATAAACAGCGCTGCAGTCAGCTGGCCCGAAAGTATAATGCTTACGTTGTTCCCTGGGATTATGAAATCGATGAGCAGGAGAATGTTTATAACGTCTCCTATGTGTTAGACCGAAATGGCGTAGAAATTGGCAGGTATCGGAAGGTGCATCTGACCCGCGGTGAGACCAAGGTGCTAACGTATGGGCGTGATTTCCCTGTGTTTGACCTTGACTTCGGTAAGGTTGGCATCATGATCTGCTTTGACAATTATTTTCCAGAATCCGCACGCATATTGGCCTTACGGGGAGCTGAATTGATCCTATTTCCCTTGTTTGGAGATACCTTGAATCCGCAGTGGGAGATCAAATTAAGAGCAAGAGCGATTGACAATTCTGTCTATGTCGCCACTTGTCATTTGCATGCTGATCCGGGTACTTCGTTTACGGGGATGGTTTCGCCAACCGGCGAGATTATCGCCAAAGTAGAGTATGAGGGGACGTATCAAGTCGTTGAAATCGATTTGAGTACGAAGATTATGACGAATACGAGAGCAGTAAAAGGTTCATGTGAGGATATTAAACAAATGTTGCTTAAGCTGCGTCGTATGGAAGCCTATCAACCTTTATTAGAAGATGTTCCGCAAATGAATTGGGAAGAGATTGAATTTTTTAATAAAGAGGAGTGATTCTTGCTTGGGACAATTGGAAAACACGGATCACCTGAATCAACCATCTCGGTTTGCTTTTTCAGTCTTTACCAAGCCATGGAAATCAGTATCGATAGATAATCTCGCGGCAAAAGTTCAATCATTAGGCTTTGATGGCATTGAATTTCCTGTCCGAGAGGGCTTTCAAGTGCAGCCTGAACAAGTTGAGAAAGAGTTGCCACGATTAAGCAGCAAATTAAAAGCGTATGGTCTTCACATTTATAGTATCGCGAGTACGACCGAGGAAGCCATTTTTGCAGCTTGTGCGGAGTCAGGCATCCCCCTCATTCGGATCATGGTTGATGTTGATTTCAAAGAAGGTTACTGGGCATCTGAAAAAAGGATCAAGTCCGAGCTGGAGAAGCTCCAAGTGCTATGTCAACGATACCGGGTAAAAGTTGGCATTCAGCAGCATATTGGACGCACCCGTATCAAAAATGCCTTCGCTCTGCATCGCATTCTAGATGGGCTAGATCCGAATTGCTTTGGCGCGATTTGGGATGCAGCGCATGATGCCTTAACGGGAGAGCGACACGAGTTGAGTCTGGATGTCGTCGCACCGTATTTATGCATGGTGAATCTGAAAAATGGTTACTACCAAAGAGTGAACGGGAATGAAGCGGAGCAAGCCCAATGGGAACCTTACTGGAGCACTGCACGTCAAGGCATGGCTTCGTGGCCATCAGTTATCGATCATTTACTTCAAAGGGATTACAAAGGTGTCCTTTGTTTAACAGCCGAATATAGCGACGAATTACATGTTGACGATCATATTGCCGCAGATATAGCTTATGTAAAATCACTCGTTTGCACATGAAGGGAGGAGAGATTGGATGCGTTCCATTATCGCCAATATTGAATTATATCCGGTGCTCGTCCCCTACCGTAGAGTGTTTACGCTTGGTAACGGGGCCACCAACAAGACGAATGACGCGGGTAAGCCCGTTCTCTTTGTGAGGATGGAAACGAATGACGGACTGGTTGGTTGGGGGGAGCAACGAGCCGAGCCGAGATGGAGCTATGAGACGATTGAAACGATGGTTGCTGTCATCCAGCATCATCTAGCTCCCTTAGCGATCGGCTTATCCCCCTATGAGGTAAACGTATTCCATAAACGAGCCGAAGAGGCACTTAGCGTATCCGTATCGAATGGCATGCCCTTTGCCAGAGCTGCCATCGACATGGCTTTTCACGATTTGGCAGGCAAAATGGCCGGATTGCCCTTACATGCCCTTCTCGGTGGTGCGATTACCACAGAAGTTCCGCTTTGTTCAGCGATTGGCGTGAACCTGCCTGAGGTCATGGCCGAGCAAGCGCGAGAATCCAGTCATTATTCGGCGTATAAGATCAAAATATCCGGTGATGTCAGAGGGGATCTTAAACGTCTGCAAGCCATACTCAAAGTAGCAGGAAATAAACCACTCTGGCTGGATGCCAACCAATCGTATACGCCGAGTACGATGGTTCAGCTCTTGGAGGCTATCCGAGGATTTCCATCTGTCGTTTGTGTAGAACAACCGGTTAAAAGCTCGGATTGGTCCGGGATGACAGCCATACGCCGACGAAGCCGATTACCAATTGCCATTGATGAAGGCAGTTTCTCAGCCATGGATTTGGCAAAAGTGATTGGGATGGAAGCTGCGGATATGGTTGTTCTTAAAATTTGCAAATCAGCTGGCATTCGCAAATGTATGGAAACAGCTGCAGTCGCTAAAGCGAACGGCATCGAATTGTTAGGCAGTGGTTTGACGGATTGTGGCGTGGCCTTCGCTGCATCCATTCATATGTTCAGTACGCTTGAGCTTGCGCTTCCTGCTGAATTAAATGGTCCAGAGCTTCTTCAAGATATGCTGGTGAAAGGGCTTGATATCCGCGGAAGTGTCGCGCAGGTTCCAACTGCACCAGGATTAGGTGTTGAACCTGAAGTTGACAAGCTGCGTGAATTACTCGTGAAATCGCTTGGAATTATTAAAATATCGAAATAACATTTAAAGGAGAGATTACCCACCATGTCAAAGAAGCGGTATGCCTTAGTCGGATGCGGAATACGAGCAAAGTTCTTCTACACAGCGATGGTAACTGAATTTAAATCTAACGTAGAGCTGGTCGCGATCTGTGATATCAATCAAACACGCATGGATTTTACCAATCGTGTCTTAGTAAATGAATGCGACCATCCTGCTGTTCCTACGTATAAACCGAGTCAATTTGAAGAGATGGTTCGAGCGGAGAAGCCAGATGTTATTTTTGTAACATCTATTGATCGCACTCATCATACGTATATCATCAAAGCCATGGAAATGGGTTGTGATGTGGTTTCTGAGAAGCCAATGACCGTGGACGCTGAGAAGTGTCAAGCCATCTTGGATACAGTTAAAATGACAGGACAACAGCTTCGTGTTGCCTTTAATTATCGGTATTCCCCACAGTTCAGCAAGGTGCGTGAACTCATTTTGGATGACGTAATTGGCGACATTAAGTCTGTCAATTTTGAGTGGCTGCTCGATATAAAGCATGGAGCCGATTATTTCCGCAGATGGCATCGGGATAAACGAAACAGTGGTGGTTTGCTCGTTCATAAATCTACGCATCACTTTGACCTCGTTAATTTCTGGTTGGGGACCAAGCCGAAGTCAGTGGCTGCAATGGGAGATTTGAGTTTCTACGGCAGAGAAAACGCGGAAAATCGCGGCGTGGAACAATTCTACCAACGTTCCTTCGGCAGCGAAGCAGCGTTGAATGATCCTTTTGCCATAGACCTCGCAGGTAATGACACATTGAAAGCGATGTATTTGGACGCTGAGAAAGAAGATGGTTATCAACGCGATCAAAGTGTATTCGGCGATGGAATTAGCATAGAAGATACGCTTGGAGTCATCGTTCGCTACGAGAATAACGCAATTCTGACCTATTCGCTTAACGCGTACACCCCCTGGGAAGGGCTGGTCGTTAGCCTGAACGGAACGAAGGGGAGAATGGAAATCAAACTGATTGTGAAGCACTTGAACAATCCGGATGGAACCCATGCACAGGAATTATCGCGCGAAAGATCAATTACTGTTCATCCGATGTTCGGAAACGCGTATAAGGTTGATTATGAAGAAGGAGTAGGCGGTCATGGCGGTGGAGACCCGGCTTTACTACATGATATCTTTGTGGAACCAGTGAAAGACAGATTGAATCGTGCGGCTACGCATATAGATGGTGCTATGTCTATTCTGACTGGCATTGCAGGCAATATGTCCATGCAGACGGGTCAATTCGTAAGCGTGGATACATTAGTTCGATTTTAGTCATAGAAAGGCAGGAGTATCGTGCTGAAAATAGGGCTCATAGGCGCAACCGGCCATGTAGGTTATGTGTTCGAAGGATTACGCGATCAAGCAGATGCCTATCTGGCAGGCATTGCTCCTGGTTCGCTTGGAGAGGACATGGATAGCCTAAATCGTCGTGCGATACAGTGCGGTTACACACCAGAGCTTTATGCAAACTATGTAGAGATGTTAGATACACTGAAGCCAGATGTCGTAGCCATTGCAAGCCATTTTAATGATCATGCCTCGATTGCTATTGAAGCCTTACATCGCGGTATTCATGTCTTTGTGGAAAAACCGGTGGCTACCACCTTTACAGATTTGGACAATCTCAAAGTGGCGTATCAGAACTCGAACGCACAGCTGGCGGCGATGTTCGGCATTCGTTACACTGCTTGCTTTCTTACGGTAGGAAAGTTGCTTCAGGAAGGAAACATAGGCGAGGTTAGATTGCTTCATGCGCAAAAATCATACCGTTTAGGGGAGCGCGATGCGTTATATAGGCGACGTGAAACCTATGGAGGCACGATTCCGTGGGTGGGAAGTCATGCCATCGATTGGCTCTATTCATGGAGTGGTGAACGATTTTTGTCCGTGTTTGCGTCGCATTCAACGAGGGCCAATCAGCAGCATGGTGAGTTAGAAGCGACTGCCATGTGTCATTTTACATGTACGAATGAAGTCATGGCTTCTCTCACGATTGACTATTTAAGACCGAAGCAGGCTCCGAGTCATGCGGATGATCGCATACGGATCGTAGGTACGCGTGGCATGGTCGAAGTGATGCATAACAAAGTATATGTAATCAACGAACATGCCGAAGGTATTCAAGAAGCTCCATTGCTGCCTTCACAGCCGATCTTTGCCGATTTCTTGGGGCAGGTTCAAGGGCGTGGCAAGTGTTTAATCCATGCTGAGCAATCGTTTGCGGTGACAGAAGCATGTCTGAGAGCAAGAATGTCTGCTGATGAAGGACGCGTTGTCTATTTCTAACTAACACTGGAGAGAGGTGGTTCTATGAAACCTGTAAACGTAGTGCTGGTCGGCATAGGCGGATATGGCGGCTTTTATGTGAATGCCTTGTTACAAGGCGGCGGCAAATACCCCTATATCTTGAATGGTGTAGTAGACCCTTATCCTGAAAGAAGTCATTATTATGAGAAAATACGTGAATTGAAGATACCGATGTATCCGTCACTTGAGGCGTATTATGCGGTTGCATCGTCGGACTTGGCCGTTATCGCTTCGCCCATTCAATTTCATAGTGCCCAAACCTGTCTAGCCTTGTCACACGGGAGCAACGTGTTATCTGAAAAACCGTTATGTCCGACGATGGAAGAAGCTTTCATGATGATGAAGGCGAGAGATCAAGCCCAGAAATTTGTTGCGATTGGGTACCAGTGGAGTCATAGTCAAGGCATACAGGATCTAAAGCGAGATATCATGACAGGCGTATTCGGAAAGCCTTTAAGGCTCAAGACGCTCGTGCTTTGGCCTCGAACAGATTCCTATTACGCCAGGGGCTGGGCTGGCAAAAAACAAGACGCCAATGGAACGATGATTTTGGATAGTGTAGCCAATAATGCCACAGCGCACTACTTACATAACATGTTCTATGTCCTTGGTGAGAGTATCGCTGAGAGCGCATTTCCATCCGTTATCCGTGCAGAGCTGTATCGTGCGAATTTTATCGACAATTTCGATACCGCTGCAATGAGAGCCTATACGGAGAATGGGGTAGAAGTGTTGTATTACGGGTCCCATGCCGTGAATCAAAGCAAGGGAGCTTTGTTCAGCTACGAATTCGAGCAAGCTGTCATTTCGTTTGATGATGGAGAACACAAAAAAGGTTCACCCATTGTGGCACGTTTTCATAGCGGAGAAATAAAAGAATACGCGAATCCGAATCAATATCCGGATACGAAGCTAAGGATGGCTATAGCGGCAGCGGCAGAGCAAGGTGTACCCGTATGTGGCATTGAGGCAGCCATGTCCCAAACGATGTGTATAAGCGGCATTCAAGCCTCTATGCGTGAGATCGTGGACTTCCCTGAAGCGATCGTCAAGCGTGGGGAGCGGTTCTGGAAGAGTGATACGGGCCATTATGTGGAAGGCCTTGTGGAGCAAATGACGTATTGTTATGAACAGGCAATCTTGCCGGCAGAAGCAGGTTATCATTGGGCCAAATCAGGAGAATCTATCCAATTATCGAGGTGACAGATGAAGAACCACGAAGAAATGACGACAGAAAAGGAACGAGTACTCAGAAAACCACCGTATCCGAAAAGCAGCGTGATTCATGGCCTAGAGTGGGAACCCGCAGATAGCATGATTCGCACGGCAATCGGAGTCGTATATATGACAGATCCTGTCAAGTATGATGGGAGCGATAATTGGCCGGTGACATGGGCTGACGATGATCAACTCTATACGTTATATGGTGACGGATATGGCTTTGACCCTGTACTCGAAGAGAAACTAGGATTAGGCTTTGCTTATGTAACAGGGAATCCACCGGATGTTCACGGGATTAATGTTCGCTCTGGATCCGGCGAAAACCAAGGATATGGCAGACAAGGGAAAAAGGGCAGCGGTGTTCTCATGGTCGACGGCATCCTATATGCGTGGTTATTTCACGCAGATGAGAAAGGGGGACAGGCGCAGTTAGCTTGGTCTACCGACCATGCTCAGACTTGGAACTTCAGCGATTGGAAGTTTGAAGCATTTGGTTTATGCGCTTTTATCAATTACGGGAAGAATTACAGTGATGCAAGGGACGATTATGTCTACACGGTCACTCATGATCACCCCAAAGCCGATGTACCTTCAGATCGGATGATCCTTATGCGAGTTCCGAAGGGGAGGATCGGCGAGAGGGAAGCCTATGAATTCTTCAAAGAATTAGATGAAGCATCACCGGTTTGGACGAAAGAGATCGAGGAGCGCGGAGCGGTGTTCGAACATCAGGATGCCTGCCTAAGATCAGGAATCAGCTATAACCGTGCCATACAAAGGTATTTGTGGTGGCAGCACATTCCGAACGCACCTGGCCATAGGGATAGGGGAGACACTCGCTTCTCTGGCGGATTCGGGGTTTATGATGCACCGGAACCATGGGGACCCTGGACGACAGCTTATTTTACAGAACAATGGGATATGGGACCAGGAGAACGAGGAGAATTTCCAACGAAATGGATGAGTCCGGATGGCAAGACTGTCTATTTGGTTTTCTCAGGCGACGATAATTTCTGTGTGAGAAAAGCGGAATTACAGCTATAGCATGGCAATAAATAAGGGGCAGAGCGATGTAACCTATTCGCTCTGCCCCTTACCTATTTATCCGACTAACGCAGTTATTTTCACTGTAACCTCCGTGCCAACGCCAGGCTCGCTCACCATTTGTAAGCCACATTGCTCACCGAAGGTCAGCTTAATCCGTTGATTCACATTCATAACACCAATATGATTCCCAGTAATCCAATTCTTATTGGCTAACTCAGCATTAATCTGTTCCAGCTTAACGGGATCGATTCCGATTCCGTTATCTGCAATTCGAATGACGGCGTGAGCACCCTCCAGTGCGCCGGTAACTATAATTCTGCCTTCGCCTTCTTTGGGTTTAATGCCATGATAGATGCAATTTTCAATCAGCGGTTGGAGAGTGATTCTTGGAATTTTGTAATCACTCAACTTCTCATCCACCTGCACGACCACTTCAAATTTGCGAGGATACCTTATTTTCTGAATGTCGAGATAATGCATGCAGTACGCGAGTTCCTCTCGAATCGTTACCAAATGACCCTCACCTTCTAAGGAGAAGCGCAGAAGCTGAGAAAGAGAGGTAATCATTTCGGACACCGGATTTTCGTCGCCGGTTAGTCTTAAGGCTTGCCAATTAATCGTTTCAAGTGTGTTGTACAGGAAGTGAGGATTAATTTGCGATTGCAGTGCAACAGCATACGCACGATCAAGGAGAGACAGACGATAACGAAGTTCATTCTCCAGTTCTTGCTTTTCTCCATAGGAGCTAAGGATACTTGAGGTAATATATTTAATCTCATTTACATGCGTTTTCACGGATGGAATGGGGCTGGCTCGCTCCGAATCCTCCAACCAGTCGCCAGGTCGACTAACGACAGACATAATCTGCTTAATCGGAATAAACATGCGCCATGAGACGACTAAGGACAAGATCAAGGCTACCGCGATACTGAATAGGGAAGAAACGAATAAATAATTTCTAATGTACTTGGCTTTATCCTCATATAGCTTCAAAGGCACGACAGAAATAAAACGCCATTTATTGTACTGAGATTTGACATGAGAAATGGACTGCTTGGATTCTTCATTGTAAAAAAAGACGGGTTCATTCGGATTTCCTTCCATCATATTCGAATTCGGGATGATTTCTGAAATCGGATGGTTGATCAAATCGAAATTATCCTGACCCACGATGATCCCATTGGCATCAATAATATAGAGGTTATCGATGTAATGATTGTTCGTGTTATGAATGATACTCATGAACTTCGCGGTATCAATATTCATAATAACACTGCCTGTCTTGGTCTGAAGCAAGGGGGCCATCCGAATTAATGTCATCAGCTGACGCTCGCTGGTGTCGGAATAATGGGTCTTTGATTGTCTAGCCAGCGACCAGTCTCTATACGTCAATTTCTTTTCATTATAGCTGGGCAGCCATCCCAGATCCATAAATTCATCCAAAGACCATCTTCTTAAGTCAGACGTCCAGATGGACTGATTGTTTTCGGAATATAAGTACACGGAATCTACAAAATCTTGAATATTGTTGGTGTAATTGAGCTTCGTAAACAGTTTGGCGGTGAGGATACTCGTATCATAGGTCGTTGTCCCGGCGTTCCGCTTTTCCATCAATTGCCCAACGACATCGTCGGAGGCAAATCGTACGGAGAAATCATCCACCTCACGCATGAGCATGTCGACCATATCTCGAATTCGAGAGAGGGAGTTTAAGTGTGCAGAGCTGATTTCTTCCGTCACCGTTTTACTGTACAGATTGTAAATTCCGACACTTAACCCTGTGACTGGCAGTAGGACAAGCGCGAGAATAATCAGAAAGTTTTTGATAAATACACTTTGAAATCGGTAGTTTTTCAAGATGAACCATAAGCTTAAGGGATCTCTCATTGTTTATCCTTGCTAATCGATTTACGTCGATATTCGGTAGGCGTATAACCAGTCTGCTTTTTAAATATTTTGAAAAAGTACTTCGTATTCTTATACCCTACATTGGAACCAATCTCATAGATTTTATATTGTGGATCTTGCAAATATTCTAGTGCTTTCTGGATACGGGTCTCCGTCACAAAATCAGTAAAATTACTTCCGGTGTACTGTTTGAAAATTCTACCCAAATAGTCTGGACTTAAATACACTTGCGAAGCGGCACTTTCTAAGGAGATATCTTTGTTGTAATAGTGGTTGACATAATCCTTGGCTTTCTGGATGGCTGAAGGTTCTGTTGCCATATGTTTTTGAAAGTAGGCGTTGATGTCGTTCAGAACCGAGAGTCCCCATTGAAGCAATTCATCGTAACTATTCAGTCGTAAAATGGTTTCATAATAGAATGGTTTGTTCGTTATTTTATCGATAGGCAAATCCATTTCATTCAATTTGAAGCTGAGAGAGGAGAAGAGTTCAATTAAGAAGTTCTTCACATAATAAGTGGGTAATTTACCTTGATGTACGGTATCCAATAAGATAACATACTGCTCAGATACTGCTGCGATATTGCCTGCGCCTAGATAGGCGAGAAATTGTTTGCGTTGTTCCGCAAGTTGAGGGGTATTGCGCAAAGACATTTCCGTTACTTCCCGTTCGAACCAATCTTCTTCTTTGTTAACATGTAAAGCACTGTCGCTCATGAGTTGGCGCAAATTCTCAAACAGGCCCACGATGTTTGTATGTGCTTCAACACCTAATAAGGTATGCATACGTTGTAAGACAGTTTGCATATACGACGTGATCGATGCTCGGAAGGATGTGGCATCAGGGTTAGATTGAAGTTCTAGCGCAACTAGATCAAGTTCTTGTGCATTCATGAAGATGGGGACATACATAATGCCAGACCCTTCATGACGAATCATTTTTTCGATTGAATCAGCGGAAACGCCAGGAGTTGCAAAGGAGATGCGGATTAATGCACATTGATTATGGAGGGTATTCACATGAACTTCGGTTAGCCGAAGCAGTTTTTCTACCTCAGCAGGATCGGTTAATTTACCAGTTGATACATCACGAAATAAGTGTTTTCGAATCAGAGGGAGCAATTCATTCTTATGCTTCACGACTTTGGATACCTGTTCGTTCTCATCTTTTTCCTTGTCCAATCGGAGTTTCACGTCTTGAAATACAGTTCTTATATCGCTGAGCTTTGTCGGTTTTAATAAATAATGAATGACATTGTAACTCATTGCTTGTTTGACATAATCAAATTCCTTAAACCCACTAATGAGCACGATTTTGGTTTTGTTGTGATTCTCATGCACATATTTAGCGAGTTCTAGCCCGGAAACATGCGTCATTTTCACATCCGATAGGATGATATCGATCTCCGTTTTCTGCAGCCATTCAACAGCTTGTTTACCATCCTCCAGCTTAGCAACAAGCTGAAATCCGAGAGAAGACCAATCAACTAAATCGCTTAATCCTTCTCTAATGTGTTCCTCATCATCTACAATCATTAGCTGATACACGGAGTTCTCCTCCTTTGAAAGCGATTTACAAGACGGTTTCTCTTAAATTTATACTTTCATACAGAACGTTGTCAATGAAGTAGACCAAATAACGGATTTGTACCATTACGCCGATAATCATCCAGTTTGCGCCTGTTTTCTATGGGAGGATAGTCCAATTATTTACTTTTTGGGCCTGATGTGGTAGAGATATAGGTAGAAGCCGCTTGAAGACAGCCTGAAACTTCTCCACGAGTTAATTGAGATGAAAATCGAAAATAGAAGGAAGTATTCAACGATGAATCTAGAAAGCGTGATGCAGGAGCTTGAAGCTCTCGGTAAGGAACGTACAAAGAAAATGTACCTGTCTAACGGTGCGCATGAACCGCTTTTTGGGGTTGCGACAGGCGCTATGAAGCCAATCTTTAAGAAAACTAAAATCAATCAAGCTTTAGCTGATGAGCTCTATGCTACAGGGAACTACGATGCCATGTATTTTGCTGGAATTATCGCAGATCCCAATGCCATGAAGGAAGCAGATTATGAACGTTGGATGGACACCGCTTATTTCTTTATGTTGTCCGATTATGTGGTTGCCGTCACCTTGTCAGAAGCGAATATTGCCCAAGAAGTCGCGGATAAATGGATCGCTAGCAGCAAGGAACTGAGAATGTCGGCGGGCTGGAGCTGCTACTGTTGGTTGTTGGGGAACCGTCCAGACAGCGAATTCTCCGAAAGTAAAATTGCCAACATGCTTGATCTAGTGAAGAGTACGATACATGAAGCTCCAGTGCGGGCTCAGTATGCGATGAATAATTTTATTTACACGGTGGCGGTGTCTTACATACCCATGCACGATAAAGCGGTGGAGATCGCTAAGGCCGTCGGTCCCGTAGAAGTTAATAAAGGAACAAAACAGAGTAAATTCATAAGCGCGGCCGAAAATATTCAAAAAGCCGTAATGAAGGATCGACTTGGTTTTAAACGCAAACATGTAAGATGCTAAACATACTTGTCAATTGGGCAGCCGACCATCCTGGACTCGGCTGTTTTTTGTGTATCAACAACAATAATATATTTAAAAACGATTGTTTTTTATTGCAAAACGATAATTATTGTGGTAAATTGAACTTAAATTTAAACATAAGTGAGGGACTTTATATGAAACGAGGATCAACACTCTTTTTAAAGATAGCTGTTATTCTGATGGGACTTCCTATTCTGGCGTTGTGCATATTTGTAGTGCCAGAGATTGCAAACTACGCAGTTGAGTTGTATCCGGATCACACCTATCTCAAATATTTATGGATGGGTGATCTATATGCAACGGCTATACCTTTTTACTTTGCACTCTATCAAACATTCAAGCTTTTGAGTTATATTGATAAGAATAAAGCTTTCTCGGATTTATCTGTCGACGTGTTAAAGAAGATTAAAGTCTGTGCGGTTATTATCAGCGGCTTGTACGTACTCGGTTTGCCGCTCTTCTATCTGGTAGCAGAGAGAGATGATTCCCCAGGATTAATTCTCATCGCACTTGTCATCAGTTTTGCATCCATGGTCATTGCTGTTTTTGCTGCAGTACTCCAAAAGCTTTTAAAAGAAGCGATTGATATAAAATCAGAGAATGATTTGACGGTCTGAGGTGAGAAACATGGCGATAATAATTAATATTGATGTGATGTTGGCTAAAAGAAAAATGAGCGTAACCGAACTTTCCGAGAAAGTTGGCATTACAATGGCTAACCTTTCTATCTTAAAAAATGCAAAAGCAAAAGCGATTCGTTTATCGACGTTAGAAGCGATTTGTAAAGCGTTAGATTGTCAGCCGGGAGATATTTTGGAATACAAGAGCGAGTAGGATATATGTATCGTAAAAAGCAAGGAGCAGCTGCATCGCAGTTCTGCTCCTTGCTTGTGTTTACATAGGAAGGGAAAGGTGAGTTTATGCAGCTAATTAAAAGAATAACCGATAGTGATCTGCTTGGTGGTGATCCTGCATGTATGCAAACCATCTCCCGTTACGGTTCAAGAGGTGTTGTCGTAGATAACAAGTTGAACGTTATGATGATGTATATGTCCAAAACAAACCTGTACAAGCTACCTGGGGGAGGCGTAGATGAGCGTGAAGATGCGAAGGAAGCATTTCTACGTGAAATCCGAGAAGAGACAGGTTATGAAGCAGAAATCCTGCAAGAACTAGGTTATATCGAGGAGCATAAGAACCGAAACGATTTCATGCAACTTTCGTACTGCTACATTGCCGAAGCACAACAAAAAGTTAGTAATACCATGCTTACAGATGACGAAATAGAGCTAGGTATGGAAGTGAGATGGATGACACTCGAGATGGCATTACTAGTAATGAAAGAATCGATCCAAACCTGTACGGATTATTCGGCTACATTTATGATTTTACGAGATAAGGCCATATTGGAAAAAGCGGTGCTCGTGCTAACATCTTAATCCCGCGGCAGTCTGCTTATTTAATTAATTCAATTCTCCATTCGGAGAGTCACTAATTCATTAGTTTTCTAACATATTCTTTTGGCGTGCAGCCGTTGTATCGTTTGAAAAGCTCATAAAAATGCGCCATATTCTCGATGCCAACGGAGGCGGCGATGTCGGTGATGATTTCAGTTTTCGTGATGAGCAGCTTCTCTGCCTTCTGGATGCGTTGTCTGTTCACGTAATCTGTAAATGAAAGACCTACCGATTTCTTGAAAAATTTTGAAAAGTAGGTGTAACTCATCCCGGCTAGCCGGCTAACCTCTTCCATTTCAATTTTTTCATGAAGATGAGCTTCCACGTAAGCAAGTATGGGTTCCATTACAGTCGCATCGACATAGTCGAACGATTGAAGCAACTCGTGACGGTCAAACCGTAGAAGTGTAAGTAGCAAATGCTTGATGTGCATACTCATAGCAATTTCGTAGCCTTTGATTTTGTTCATCATTTCGGTGTGAATCTCGATGATCGTTCGGCCGATTTCTTGCTTGGCTTGCTCATTTTCCGAGAACATATAATTGAGATCTTCAAGAGGTCTAACCATCTCCGAGAAATGACGATAATACATCATCATAGCCGGATCGAAATAGGGTTGCAGGTCTACATGCAGCACAATATAAACGAGTAAGTCATCATCCGGTTTATGGCTCAAATGAAGTTGATTGGAACCAATTAGAACGACATCACCTTGCTTGAGCACGTACTCGTTATTCGGTGTTCGGATACTAAGGACGCCTTCTCGTACAATAATGAACTCGATCTCTTTATGATAGTGCCATTGAGAGCCGAACGGCGTTTTCGGGTTGTCGTTGGTGAATTGCCATACTTTCATGCATAAATGTTCATTTTGGTAATAAATGGGTTCTTTGAATGTATTCATGGAGAAGATCACCCTGTCTATAACGGCAAATTTGGATATAAATTAGACAAACACCGTTATTTTGGTATCGAAGTCGAAAAGATATGATAACTATAAGTAGTATACAACATATAAAGGAGCGAGTGAGATATGAAAGTTGCTGTTATCGGCTGCGGTGGAATGGGACAATGGCATGCACTGAGCTATATGAAAATGCCTGGCGTAGAGCTAGTTGGCGTCTGCGATAACGTTCTATCATTTGCTGAAGAGGTTGCTAAAAAAACAGGAACGATTGCCTTTGAATCTTTTGAAGAGATGGTTGCAGCTGTCGATTTTGACGTAGTCAGTGTAGCAGTACCCTCTTATTTACATAAAGAGCTCGTGTGTCAAGCTGCGAAAGCAGGGAAGCATGTGATCTGTGAGAAACCTGTTGCCCTTGATTTGGAAGATGCAAAAGCGATGATTCGCTGTTGTGAAGAAAATGATGTGAGACTATTCGTAGGACATGTCGTGCGCTTTTTCCCTGAGTATAGTCAAATAAAGAAGGGGATCGACGCTGGTGAGATTGGAAAAGTCGGTGTTGTGAATGCAAGACGTGTGGGTAGTCATCCTGGTAATGCAAGACCTTGGTTCAAAGATGCGGACAAAAGCGGTGGTGTTATCGTTGATTTAATGATTCATGACATTGATTTCATGCGATGGACCTTAGGTGAAGTCAAATCGGTATATGGCATGAACAAATGTAATGCTGATATGGATTATGCGCTTGTTACGTTAGTCTTTGAAAGTGGTGCTGTGGCAAATTTGGAAGCCTTCTGGGGATTTCCTGGCTCCTTCCGCTATGCAGCTGAATTCGCTGGTTCGCAAGGATTGGTTCGAACGGATAGTATGGACGCACAATCCCTGCAAATTCGCAAAGTGGCCTCCGAGGAGAACCAAGGCAAAGTTGTGGAAATCCCACAAAGCCCGAATTTCAATGATCCATATTATATTGAATTGGAACATTTCCTGAACAGCATTCGCTATGGAACGGAACCTATCGTAACGGCACATGACGCTGTAAAAGCATTGGAAATTGCAAATGCGGCGCTGACGTCCATTCGTACAGGTAAATCTGTGCTGCTCTAATTATCGACATTCATTTGAGAGGAGAAACATCATGAAAACGTTACGAGTAGGAATGATAAGTTTCGCGCATGGACATGCATTTAGCTATTTTAATCATTTGGCTCAATCGCCTGAAGTTAGTATCATCGGTATCGCCGAAGAGGATCGAAATCGTGTTGCAGCTATCGTGGAGCAGCACAGTATTCCCTATTATGCGAATTATCAAGAGCTTTTAGCTCAGGATATAGATGCCGTTATCATTTGCTCCGAGAACGTGCATCATGCCAAACTGGTTATCGCTGCTGCGAAAGCGAAAAAGCATGTCCTTTGCGAGAAGCCGCTGGGTACAACAATGGAAGAAATGGAAGCAATGATAGCTGCTTGTAAAGAAAATGGTGTACAGCTCATGACCGCATTCCCATGCCGATATTTAGCAGCCGTCGTGAGAGCAAAAGAAGCGATTGATCGTGGAGATATTGGTGACATTGTTGCAATTAAAGGGACGAATCACGGGGGGAACCCGGGTGGTTGGTTTATTAATAAAGATCTTTCTGGTGGTGGAGCTGTGCTAGATCACACAGTCCATGTTATGGACTTGATGAATTGGTTTTTACAATCCAAGGTCAAAGAAGTGTATGCCTATGGGGCAACACTTTTCAGAGAAGAACTCGAAGTTGAAGATGCTGGCATGGTTCATGTGAAGTTTGAGAATGGTGTGTTTGCCGTATTGGATACAAGTTGGTCGCGACCGAAATCGTTTCCTACTTGGGGCGATGTGACGATGGAGATTGTCGGTACCAAAGGTGTTATCTCGGTCGATGGTTTCGCTCAGAAGAACGACTTATACCGAAACTCCTTAGGTAAAGGCGTTTATTCGTTCTGGGGCGATGATATGGATGCCTATATGATGCGAGATTTCGTTAAAGCTCTGCTCCATAATGAACAAGTGCCAGTCACGGGGGAAGATGGCTTGAGAGCAACGGAAGTCGCACTTCTTGCATATGAATCCATTAAACGAGGACAGCCAGTGGCTTTGTAATTTAAAAAATAGCAGTAGCCGTACATGGGTAAATCTTGTGTACGGCTTTTGCTATGACGAACAAGACATTTTAACGTCCATGACTGAAATCCAAGAGAATTACGCATTTTGCAATTTACTTTGCAGCATACAGCTCCTAGAATAACTGTACAGGAGAGCGGTAAGCCAACTTAAACTTAACAAGGATTGAATCAGGAGGTAAAGCAATGCCAGACTCGACGAGCATTCAATGGGATGCGTTCAAGGATCCTCCCGCCAACTTCCGTTCAATTCCGTTCTGGTCGCTCAATGATTTATTGGAGCCAGCCGAAATCAAAAAACAACTGCAGCAGTTTGCTGAAGGTGGATTTGGAGGAGCTTACCTCCATAGCCGGACTGGCCTATTGACGGAATATTTGGGAGACGACTGGTGGGCTGCCATCCAAGCTGCTTGTGAAGAATGTGAAGCGTTGGGGATTGAGGCATGGTTTTATGACGAAGAGAAATGGCCCTCTGGTTTTGCTGGTGGGATAGTGCCTAACAGCAACTCAGATTACCATGCGCGATCACTGATCAGACTGGCAAAAGGCTCCGAACTTCCACCTAACTGTGAATGGTTGCAAGAAGATGATAACTATATCTACGTAAGCTGCAAGGATACGCTTGGTAACGCGTGGTACAACGGGACCTGTTGGGTGGATTTGATGAATCCGGAGATGGTTAAATCATTTATCGATTGCTCATACGCTCCTTATGCTGAGAAATATAATAGCTATTTGGGTCACACGGCCAAAGGTATTTTCACCGATGAACCCCAAATCAGTCCAAGAGCTGTCAATTTTCATCATCAAGGTCAGATCAGCTACTCGCCGTGGATAAGAGATTTTTTTAAACACCAGCATGGTTATGACATGTTGGATCATGTGCAAGTGCTTTTTGATAACAGTGGTATGTACAAAAAAGTTAGACTAGATTACTACCGGAGTCTGTCAGCATTGCTGGAAAGCAGCTTTAGCCGTCAGATTGGCCAATATTGCGCTGCGGCTGGAATGACGTGGACAGGACACTTTAACGGAGAGAATTCGTTAGGCTCCATTATCTTAAATGTAGGTAATATGATGATCCAGTATCGCCATATGCAACAGCCTGGCATAGATCATTTGGGATTGCGAATAGACGGTGGCCTCATTGCTGCTAAAAGTCTGACAAGTGTTGCCAACCAGTATGGTATGGCGCGAAGACTCTCTGAATTATTTGGGATCAGCGGTCAAAATATGAGCTTTGAAGACCGTAAATGGATAGCCGGCTGGCATGCTGTGCTTGGGATTAATCACTTTTGCCCACATCTTGCTTTATATAGTATGAAAGGCTGTAGGAAGCGCGATTATCCGCCTACCATTTCACCGCAGCAACCGTATTGGAAAAATAATAAGCTAGTGGAAGATTACATGGCTCGGATCTGCTACCTAACAACACAAGGTGAATTTGCCTCGGAACTCTTGGTTCTTCACCCTTTAGAAAGCTGCGTTATGGAATTAACAGGGGCTGACGTTGTCTCTTCTAATGTAGTTACTACGTCGAGTATTAATGAAAGAGACACGAAGTTTCTTGCACTTCTGGAGCAGTTAATGGGCATTCATAGGGATTATGATTTAGGTGATGAGCAAATCATGCAAGACATCGCCAAGGTGGAAGGGGATCAGCTGCAGGTTGGTCACATGAGCTATAAGGTAGTTCTATTGCCATACATGTGTACAATACGACCATCAACAATAGCGTTGCTCGACTCCTTTGCGAAGAATGGCGGTAAAGTTTTTACCATTGGCGGCTATCCGAAGTATGTAGACGGGGAGGAGCAGACAGCTGCTCTGGAGAAGTTGAGAGGCTATGCCACTCTACTTCTTGAAGAAGAACTTGAGTTAGCACTTGCACAAGCCTACGCACCATCGATTCAATTATTTGGACGCGAGGTCTCATCCATTTGGACTCAACATAGAAATCTACAGGGTGACAGTCTCGTCTACTTCACGAACCTATCCAAATCGAAGGAGTTGGCATTTGCCTTTTCGTTGAAGGAGGCCGTGGAAAGTGCGGTATTATGGGATCCTGAAACAGGACATAGCTACACGCTCAAACCTGACCAGAACAAGAAGTTCCATTTGAGTTTGCCGCCTGCGCATTCCTTTATCGTAACGACCGGGGAAGCTTCGCAAGGGGCCATAATTTCGGGGGAATATCATCTCCCTGATGAACTCAAAGCAATCCTATCGTTGGCAGGGCCTTGGCAAGGAATACGTGAAGATCACAATCTGTTGACACTCGATTATGCCAAGTATTCGTTAGACGATGGTGAAAGCTATAGTGAAATGGAGCCGGTCATTGGGATTCATGAACGTTTGACGAATAATGGATATAACGGATCGCTACTGTTAGCTTATCAATGCGAGGCAGCAGTCATCCCTTCACAATCTTTTCTCCTTGTAGAGCAGCCTGACATGTACGAAATCATCAGCGTAAATGGTCATTCTTTTGAGGAACAAGTAAATGATTTCTATCGAGATGCATCCTTTCGTAAAATAGACATTACGGAGAGCTTACATGTGGGTACCAATCTCATCCTATTAAAACTCACTTACGTTGCTCCTATTTTAGATAGCCCTAGTGCAGTTACAAGATACGGTACCGAAATCGAGAGCATCTATATCGCAGGCGAATTTGCTATTGAATCTAAGTGTACTGAGGGGACCGCTAAACAAGAAACTCGTTGTCACTGGCTTTCTGATTTTGTTATTACAGCTGAACGAGAAACGGTTGAAGGGGACTTAGCTGTTGAAGGATTACCATTTTACGCAGGTGAATATAATCTCTCTACATGTTTTGTGTTACCCGTGAAAATGAACAACAAACGATATTATCTGTCTTTTCCTGGCGCAGAAGTGATAACGCTTACAGTTGAGCTGAATGGGCATAAGCTTGGCACCATCGCCAGTAGTCCTTGGAGGTTTGAAGTGACTGCAGCTATTCGCGAAGGTGATAATCATTTACATCTGACGATAACGAATTCGCTTCGAAATATGCTTGGTCCTCATCACCATGTTGGGGGCGAACTTACCAAAGTCAGTCCCGAAAGTTTCACAGGCCAGAGCAGTTGGACATATCCCGGATCTGGGGAAGTTGATTGGTATGATTGTAGGTTGAAAGGCCAAGCGAAGTTATGGCGTGATGAGTATGCGATCGTCCCCTTTGGATTAACCCAACAACCCATGGTTTGGATCGAAGATTGAACCCATACATTCTCTAAACTTATTGAAAGTGGTGAAGAAATTGAAAGTTGCAGCACAATTATACACTCTGCGTGATTATCTCAAGACACCAACGGATATTGCATCTACGCTCAAAAAAGTGAAGGAAATCGGGTACAACGCCGTCCAGATTTCGGGAATAGGGCCGATCGGAAACCGAGAATTGAAGGAAATGACCGATCGTGAAGGTCTGGAAATATGCGCAACCCATATCAACTATGCGGACTTGGTCAATCGGATCGAGAGCGTCATTGAACAACATCACATTTGGAATTGTAAGTATGTAGGAATTGGTGGATTGCCTAACGAATATAAAGGTAGCGGAGAAGGTTACGCGGCATTTGCCAGAGAAGCTTCTGAGATTGGGAAAAAGCTGCAACAAGCAGGATTGACGTTTATTTATCATAATCATGATTTTGAATTTGCCAAATTTGAAGGTCGAACTGGCATGGATATCTTAAGGGAGAATTCGGATAGTCAAGCTTTCCACTTTGAGTTGGATGTGTATTGGGCACAAGCAGGCGGTGCGGACCCGATTGAATGGATTCGCAAATTCGATGGCCGGATGAAAGTTGTTCATTTGAAGGATATGTTAGTGACGCATAACCGAGAGCAGCGTGTTGCTGAAATCGGTGAGGGGAATATGAATTTTGCTGGAATCTTAGCGGCATGTCGAGAAATTGGTGTGGAGTGGGGAGCGGTGGAGCAGGATTTCTGCTGGGATCGGAACCCATTCGATAGTATGACGATCAGTTTTGAGCGATTGAAGTTGCTTGGCATTGACATTTAACAAAGATGAATTTTGACATCAACCTAATGGATACACGAGGAGGTTAAGGCCATTTTGATGAAGCGAAAATGGTTTGGAACCAAAACGTATTTTGCAAGAATGGTACTGTGGATTAGCGCGGCGGTGCTGCTGCTAGTCCTTGTTCTTTCTCTGGTTGAATATATAAGTACGCAGAAGTTGCTGCTTCGGAATGAGTCTACGTCCAATCAGAAAATTTTGTACCAGATCGAATACAATATGGACGTGATGGATGAATCGATTCAAAACCTTAGTAAATTTCTATTCGTCAACGGTGATGTCGCTTCAATTATGTATGCCAAAACAGAGAATATGGCTGACGTTGCCACGCGATTGAATAACATTGTAACTTCCTTAGTGACAGCGAATCCCTATATCCATTCGGTCAGTATTTATAATCGAAATCTAGATCAATTTTATAATGTAGGAAGCTCCATATTCTTTAAAGATCCTTTTGTAGATGGCTTTTATAATGCCAATCAAATGCTGCCAGTGTTGAAACCCGTCATTCGAAATATCCAAAATCTAGTGAATGGGAAAACAGTGCCTGAGCGGGTATTCTCGTATTTTATTTATAGTTCATCCATTAATAGCGCGAAACCGGACGGGGTTGTAGTCGTCAATGTTAAACCAGCATGGCTCATTAACAATATCGTAAAGATTAACTCCATTGATCCTAAAAAGGGCGATCGGGTCTATGTGCTGGATGATGCTGGTGAATTCCTTGAAAGTAACAACGAGCAAATCGACTATAAAATGTGGTTAAAGAATGAATATATGAATTATGCCACATCGCATGTGGGTGCTCAAAAGAACGGGTTTTTCGAAAGCAAGTATGAGGGGGCAAAGCTTTACATAACGTATGTGATTGAGAAAGAAACGGGCTTAACTCTGATCAAAACGCAGCCTGTTAATCAGGTATTTCAATCCATCGAGCGGTTAAAAACAACCATCGTTCTCATAACACTCATTTTTGTCGTTCTTGCTTTAATTCTTTCATTTAGCATTTCACGCAGAATTTATAAGCCATTCGATAAATTGGTTCATACGATTATGTCAGATCGCATGCGTGGTTCGCATTTGGAAGAGGTCGACACGATCGATGAACTTAATTATCTTGGAACTGTGTATAAACAATCCATGGTGAAACTTGAACATTTTAATCAAGAGAAATTTCGTTATCAAAATGTGATGAAGAACTATTGGCTGAATCGTACCGTGAGTGATGGTTTAACACTAAGCCATGAAGAACTAAAGCCGATTTTTGCAGAAATGCGCATTTCGCTCCCACTGGAAGGACCGTATGCTCTGATCATTATGAAAATAGACAAATACAAGGATTTCAAACAAAACATTCATGCTAAGGATCAAGAAACCATCCGTTATGCCATCAGTAACATCGCTTCTGAAATCGTAGGTCGGGCTTATCCTAATGAGGGGCTAGACATGATGGATGATCAAGTGGTGTTAATTGTACGGATATCTGAAGAGGAGCATGCTTACTCGCACGCCATTCATACTTTGATGCAAGAAGTTCAGGACAATGTGTATCGGTATTTTAAAGTGACCCTATCTTGCATGGTGAGTGACACAGTTGATGCATTGAATGCACTCGCTGACTTGTATAATCAATCGTTGAACCAAGCGATGTACAGGTTTATTTTTGGGCATTCCAGTATAATTACGTCCGAGATGATCAAACGAAATAGTGAAAATAAGCAAATGAGCTATGATCGCAACTTAGAAGAGACATTCCTGCAAGCGTTGAAAGCAGGTAATGCCTCATTAACAGGGGAACATTTGCAACAAATTTTCAACGAGATTGGTGCTTTAAGCTATAATAATGCACTGGTTTCGGTCATTCGTTTTGTGGACGCTGTCAAGGATGCGCTTACGGAATCGAAGTTTGCCGCAACGTCGAATTTGTCATCATCGATCTCAGCTATAAGTCGTAGTCTACTTGAGAAGGAAACGATCTCAGAGATACGTGACATACTTCAGGTTGCGTTGCAGGATGCCATGGTGAACGACAGTACGGATAAGCATAATGAACATAATTATTACATTGTCGATGCTGTAAAAGAGTACATTCACTTGCACTATCGTGATCTTTCGCTCAATTTACCTTCGATCGCTGCAACGATGAAAATATCCGCCCGACAGCTAAGCAAAATATTCCGTGAATCCATGGATATCTCCATTCCAGACTACATTAATAAATTACGGATGGAAAAAGCGGCAGAACTGTTGGTCGATCAGCAAATCAGCGTTCGTGAAATTGTGGAACAAGTCGGTTTTGTGAATGAAAGCTATTTCTTCAGCCTATTTAAGAAAAGATTCCATGTGACGCCACGTGAATACGCGCTGCAGAAGAAGACAGTTAAGTTGTATCAGGGTGACTAGGGGATCGTTGTTAGTTGTTCACGGAGATATTTCCACTTTTACAACTACATTGAATAGGACAGAAGTGAGAATAACTAGCTAGTAGATTATTTTAGTAAATTATGGTATATTTACACTCATTACAAAGCTTACATATGGTTGTGAAGCACACGCCGCTTTTCCAAGTTCAGCTCATGCTGGCTAGGGAGGCGGCTTATTTATTTCCAGGGGGCATCGTTTATGAAAACTTCGTTTATCAGCTTATTTGATACCTATGTAGAAAAACATCTTAAGTTACGCACAGGTGAATGACACCGTCGACTGTTAGAAGGGCTTGGACACGCAGAGAAACTATTTCTTGAGAAAGTTTGGTTTCCTGCATTTGGTCATTTTGAATTTCTTCATCCTGAGTATGAAATAAAGGATTTCCGCGATGGCACACGATTCATCGACTTCGCATTCATACGGCAATCCCTCAAACTCGCCATTGAAATTGATGGCTTTACAACACATGTACAGTTAAGCCGTTCTCAATTTGCTGACCAGTTAATCCGCCAGAACCACCTCATCCTTGATAGTTGGAAAATACTACGGTTCACCTATGACGATATTAAAGATCGCCCACGTATGTGTATTCAAATTCTCCAACAATTCATGGGCCGGTTTCTTGGTGTTGTTGATGCAGCATCTATTGAGATGAATGCTTTTGAGAAAGAAATCATTCGCTCAGCTCTATCTAATGATTCGGCGATCAAACCATTACACGTTAGCAAACTACTCAATATCAGTATTCGGAAGTCGCGTCACTTACTCAAAAACATGTGCATAAAATCCCTTATCCAGCCTGCAGGAAAAGGAACGTCCTGTGTACGTATTTACAAATTACATGATCATGCGTTATCAATTTGGGAAGCAAATAATCATGTGATTTGAAGCCACAAATTGTAATTTGCTTTCGAGCGTGCATTTTTCGGCGGCTCGGAGTGAAGTTGAGGAGGATGCGTTACTAAGACTACAATTTTCGACCGCTCACATTGGCGTTTCGTCACTTTGACTAGTTGGATTAGCTGAGCGTGTATTTTTTTGCGGCTAGGAGTGAAGTTGAGGATGATGCGCTACCGAGACTGCTATTATCGACCGCTCAAGTTGGCGTTTCGTCACTTTGACTAGTTGGATTAGCTGAGCGTGCATTTTTCAGCGTCTCGGAGTGGATAAGTGGATGATGTGCTGCTGAGACGGCTATTATCGACCGCTCAAGTTGGTGTTTCGTCTTTTTAACTAGTTAGATTAGCTGAGCGTGCATTTTTCGGCGTCTCGGAGTGAATCTGGGGATGATGCGCTTCTGAGAGTGCTGTTTTCGACCGCTCACGTTAGCGTTTCGTCACTTTGACTAGTTAGATTAGCTGAGCGTGCATTTTTCGGCGTCTCAGAGTGAATAAGTGGAAGATGCGCTACTGAGACTGCAATTTTCGACCACTCACGTTGGCGTTTCTTCTGTTTGACTAGTTTGATTCGCTGAGCGTGCAGTTTTCAGCGTCTCGGAGTGGATAAGTGGATGATGTGCTACTGAGACGGCTATTATCGACCGCTCAAGTTGGCGTTTCGTCACTTTGACTAGTTTGATTCGCTGAGCGTGCAGTTTTCTGCGTCTCAGAGTGAATAAGTAGATGAAGCGCTACTGAGACGGCTATTATCGACCGCTCATATTAGCGTTTCGTCTCATAAGTGATGAACTCAGGACAGTGGAAGGGGGGATGTTCCAAAAACAAGACTTCTACCTCAATTACAGTCCGTATTTCCAGCTCTTTCTGCACGATTTTGAAGAGTTATTCCTATGTTGCAATATACAATACCCTCGTTTTTAACTACGATTTGGTTGTGAAGCTCGATATGGCAACCAAGTAGGAGGTGAGAACGAATGGAAAGAGCATTGAAGATTTTCAGGAAAAATAGCGGACTTACCTTACTGGCTTTGCCGGGGCTCATACTCATTATTATTTTGGATTATGTGCCATTGTATGGATTACTGTTGCCATTTAAGCAGTATCAGTTCGATCTAGGGATTTGGAATAGCCCTTGGGTGGGATTTCGAAACTTTGATTTCTTGTTTAATGGAAACGTACTATTTCGTGTATTAAGAAATACGATCCTCTATAATTTGGTATTTATCGTATTAGGGACCATTTTCGCCGTTGGCTTTGCGCTGCTGCTGTTTGAACTAAACCGTAAATTTGTCAAAGTGTATCAGACGATTATGTTTATTCCCTACTTCATTTCCTGGGTTGTAGCAGGGTTTGCTTTTAAAGCGTTGCTCGATATGGATTATGGCGTGTTTAACCAAGTTCTGACCGCCTTGGGCAAGGAACCGATTATGTGGTACAACGAACCCAAGTACTGGCCAGTCCTCATTGTGGCAGCTGCTGTATGGAAGGGGTTAGGTTACGGATCCGTCATTTACTACGCAGCGCTGATGGGCATTGATGCTGAATATTTCGAAGCAGCCAAGATCGATGGCGCAAGCCGGTTGCGTCAGGTAATCTCCATTTCAATCCCGATGCTCAAACCGATGATCATTATGTTAACGATTTTGCATATCGGAAGCATGTTCTACAGTGATTTCGGATTGTTCTACAATGTGACGTTAAACTCGACGTTACTCTATCCGACGACGGACGTTATCGATACATTCGTCTACAGATCATTGATTGATATGGGGGATATCGGCATGTCATCGGCTGCGGGATTCTTCCAATCCATTGTCGGCTTCGTATTGGTTCTAATGACGAACTTCATCGTTCGCCGAGTCAATGCGGAAAATGCGCTATTCTAAGGAGCATGAACTATGAGCAAACCTATGGCATTACGAAATACGCATACAGTCACACAAATATGGATTCATGCCATTTTTATCGCAGTCTGTGTGGCTTGTCTGTATCCCTTTCTCGTTATTGTGGCAACTTCGTTTCAATCGGAGAGCGGTATTGTTCAGAACGGTTACACGATCATTCCCAAAGAAATTAATCTAGACGCCTATCGAGTGATTCTGGTGGAACCCAAGCAATTGTTAAATTCGTATGCCGTTACAATTATAACCACCTTAGTTGGAACCATTGTCGGTCTGTGGGTGACGACTTCCTATGCCTTTGCGATCTCACGGCATGACTATGCGTACCGAGGAATTCTAGCTTTTCTCATCTTTTTCACGATGCTATTTAAGGGAGGGCTCGTTCCATCCTATATTCTGATTTCCAAATGGTTAGGCCTGCAGAACAACATTCTGGCTCTGATTGTGCCGTACTTAATCAGTGGATGGTTTGTTTTGCTCATGAAAGGTTTTTTGCAAGCGCTACCGAATGCACTCTTCGAATCTGCCAAAATGGATGGAGCCGGCGAGACGCGAATTTTCATTCAACTCGTTTTGCCACTATCCTTACCCGCACTTGCAACCGTAGGCCTGTTCTTCGTTCTCCAATATTGGAACGACTGGTGGCTAACGTTGCTCTACGTCGACAGCAAGGATATGTTGAAGCTTCAATATTTACTTATCCGCGTTTTGAAAAATATGGAATTCTTAAATAGTGCAGAAGCCATTCAATATGGGCTCGTGAAGCCTGGCATGGAAGTCCCGTCGCTCAGTGCTCGCATGGCGATGTGTGTGCTTGCAGCAGGACCAATGCTTGTGGTATTTCCCTTTTTCCAAAGATTCTTCGTCCGCGGTTTGACCGTTGGTTCGGTGAAAGGGTAGTATCCCAGTTACTGTGAATGTGCTCTTGCGCAGTAACTGTTTCATATAGCATGATAATAGTAGGGACGAAGATACGGGAGGGACTTAAAAATGAGTCAACGAAATGCTAGAAAATTTAAAGTGTTGGGAACTACCTTACCTTTTGTTTTAACGATACCTGTTGTGTTAAGCGCTTGCAGCAGCTCTACGTCCACTTCCACTTCAAGTCCAAACGGTACGACAGCGCCAGCAACATCTGCACAGGCAACTGCGAAAGCAGCAGAACCTACGAAGGAATTTGTTAACCTTACATGGTATATGCGCAGCCCAATCAATAGCGAAACGGATCAAGAAGCAGTAGAAGCGGTAGCGAATAAAATGTTAAAAGAAAGCATAAATGCCAGCTTGCATTTTAATTTCATTGATAATGCGAGCTGGGAACAGAAGATGAGCTTAATGAACTCAACGGGCACGAAATATGATATCGCTTTCTCGACTTCGGGATCGAATAAATTTATGAACAATGTGAAGATGGGTTCAATTCTGCCACTAGATGATCTTTTGAATAAATACGGACCTGACATTAAGAAAAAAGTTGATCCACGTGCATGGTCAGCAGTAACGTTTGATGGGAAAATTTATGCCATCCCAGGCCAAACACCATACTCAGATGCACATAGTTGGGTATTTAAAAAGGATATTGCAGAGAAATACAAATTTGACACAACCAAAATTACAACGTTACAAAGCATTGAGCCTTACTTAGAGCTCATCAAGAAAAATGAGCCGAACATGACGCCGCTTCTGGTAACAGGGAATGTGGCAGCAATCGGTACGAATTTGTATCACTATTCCAATCTAGGAGGTAACGTCTTCTATGACGAGAGATCAGGTAAATTGGTCAATCCACTCGAGGCGGAAGACAATGTAGGGGTTTATCGTACGATGAATGATTTTTACAAAAAAGGCTATGTCGCAAAAGATGCTGCAATCAAAACAGATTTCATAGCGGAAGCCAAATCAGGTAAATATGCTGTCCTAGAAGATTCAGGCGGTTATACAGCGGATGGCTCCAAATCAACAGCACTGTTCGGCTATCCAACACTTGAAACGAAATACGGTCAAACTTTAATTACAACGAGCGCTATTACGAGTGCGATGGCGGTTATTAGTAAAACGTCCGAGCATCCAGATCGTGCTATTATGCTACTCAATGAGATTTGGAAGAATCCGACGTTGTCCAACACATTGGCTTATGGGGTCGAAGGTAAAAACTACACGGTGAAGTCTGGTGCAGGAACTCCACAGATGTCCGTTACAGCCAAATCCGGTGCGGAGCAAACGTGGGCAATCTGGCACAACTGGCTTGGACCACTGTGGGATCAATGGGATTCCAACTGGAACTCCACAGCTGCGCTAAAGGTCATGCAAGATAACAACACGAACGCAACAGCTTCCAAAATCGTTGGTTTCACGTTTAACCCAGATCCGGTAAAAGCGGAAATTGCACAGGTGAGCGCAGTTGCTAAAGAAGTAAATCCCGTTCTCATCACAGGTTCGATGAATGATTTCGATGCCTTCATTGCGCAAGCGAAGAAAAAGTATGTCGATGCTGGTTATGAAAAAGTAATGGTGGAAATGCAAAAACAGTTGGATGAATGGAAAACCATCAACAAAAAGTAGGTGAGGAAGACAAAGACAACGGCCGGTCTGGGTTTCAATATGAAGCTCACATCGGCCGTATCTATGAACGCATTATGAGGAGGTAAAAATTGTGAGAATGCCTATGAAATGGGTTATCCAACTCATTCTTCCGTTGTTCGTTTGTTTACTCGGTTTGACAGTTGCCCTCAATAAAGTGGAGGCAGAGGGCGGACCAGTCGATGTTGGCTATTTGCTGGATGAGAATTTCTCTTTCCTATTTACGGCTCCAAACAACGTCTATCAACCTTCAGGATGGGATATCCAACGTAACGAAGGCAATGTTACTTACAGCTACAATAACTATATGAAAATTAGTGATACCAGTTCAGCGCTTCCCGTTACATTTTTCCATAAGATACTCACACAAACGACAGGAACGGTTACGCTTGAATATCGCTTCAAACCAACAACCATCATGGATGGATTGAAATGGCAGCTGCGAAATGATAACACGCCATCTGTGAGTATAGCAACTTACAACAATAATCTTGTGTTGGAAACGCCTTCAGGCATACAAGTTTTACAGACCTATGCACCTAATACCGAATACGGTGTGAAGGTCGTTGCTAACATCGCTACGGATAAAGCAGATATCTACGTTAATGGCGCGTTGATGGCCAGTCAAGCTGATTTTACCCAAGCCACCAACCAGATCAATGGATTCTGGATGCAGACGGGTGCGGTTTCTACGGGAGAAGTCATAGTAACGCCAGTGGAAATATATAAAGGATACAGCGTAAATGAAACGTTCATATCTACTATGACGAACGTGCCAACGGACTGGCAGACTCTGAATACGGGCGGCATTATTGAAGTTGCAGAAAACAAAAGCGCGACCCGACCCGATATTTACAGCTTGAAACTAGATGGGTCAGGTTCAACTAACGGCGTTAGTGTCTCTAAATCGATTCCTATACAAAACGAGGATCAGGTATTTGAATTCAAGATGCTCATTCCATCCAAAGCAGATGGTTTAACCTTCGAATTACAAGGTGATGGCAAAAGCGCGCTCAAGCTTGTCACGGCGAATGGAAAGTTGAACTATGTCAATCGTGGAGGAAAGCTGGTTCCTTTCTATGACTATCAAGCAAATATCTGGTACGCCATCAAAGTTAAGATTACGGACAAGGATAAAGCGTACATTTATTTGAATGGTAAACTGCTTGTAGATAAAATTCCGAGTACATCCAAAGTTAATGGCATCGGGCAAGTTCGATTCTACTCACCAACAGGTACAGGGAAGCTAATGTGGTTGGATGATGTGAAGCTTTATGAAGACAAACCGCTTCCTAGCGATTATGTACCAGCACCCGTTGTGCCACAATCCGTAGGGTATGAAGTCGGTGCGCAATCCTGCTCCATGTGGAGAGAAGGCAGTCATTTGGGTTGGGATTCCATTACACCTTATCCAGATCGCAAGCCTTATCTCGGCTATTATGATGAAGGAAATCCTGAAACAGCGGATTGGGAAATTAAATGGATGGTCGAACATGGTATTACTTTCGAGAACTACTGCTGGTTCCGACCACGGGGCAACGAAGGTTTGCCGATCAAAGATCCGTATCTAGGTTATGCCCTGCATGATGGATATTTGAATGCGAAGTACAGCGATAAAATGAAATTCATCATTACATGGGAGAATTCGAGCTCCTATTCGAAGAACAGCGAGGATTTCCGCACAAATGTTGTGCCATATTGGATTGAGTACTATTTCAAGGATCCTCGGTATTTGAAAATTGACAATAAACCTGTCATTTCTATTTATCAGTTGAGCGGCATGGTGCGTGATTTCGGTAACGTAGCAAACGCTCAAACCGAAATTAATTATTTACGATCAGCTGTGCAGGCCGCTGGATTTAGTGATGTGATTGTTATCACGGTTAGTAACAGCACGGACGTACAGAAATTAACCGAACTGCAAACAGCTGGCTTTGATGCTGCTTATACGTATTCATTTGGCGCGCTCGAGTCGCATGCTGAACTTCAGCAACAGAACATGGTGAAGCAGAAGAATTTAGGCATTATCGACATTGTACCAACGCTCAGCATGGGGCGGGACGATACAGCATGGAGCAATAAGCCAGGGTATTGGACGACACCAACCGAGTTTCAATCGCTCGCCATGTGGGCGAAGAACACATTTATTCCTTCATTGCCTGCTACAAGTTTAGGTAAGAAGGTAGTTATGCTAGACAATTGGAACGAGTATGGGGAAGGGCATTTTCTGATGCCATCTGGCCTGCATGGGTTCGAGTATTTGGATGCGCTGCGAAGTACCTTTACGACAGGAGACAATCATACAGATAGTCAGCCTACGCTAGCACAAACGAATAGAATCAATGTGCTATTCCCAACAGATCGGCACATACCGTTAGTGTGGCCGCCATTGCCGCCAGCTCTACCGATTACAACCTTCTATTCTGGTCAATGGGAATTCAATACGGACGGAAATAGTCAGGGTTGGAGTGCGACGAAGCAAGTGAGTGATCTGTCCGTGTCTGAAGGGAAATATTCGGGGATAACGACTGGAACGGATCCAGGTATTGTTTCTGCGGATCATTTGGGAATAGCCGCAGCGGATGCCGCTTATCTCCAAATTGGGATGAGCACAAACTTAGGAGCGTCAGGACAGATTTATTTTATAACCGAAGCAGATGGTGTCTGGAGCGAGAATAAAGTAACTCGATTCTATGTGGAGAATAGCGGTGAGAATCAGATTGTGTACAACATACCGATGTATCAGGTTACGGGATGGCAAGGAACGATTCGCCAAATCCGGATCGATATGCTGAATGATCTTGGTTCGTTCAGCATCGATTATATCCGAACCGTCGATCCTGTTCAGGGAATTACGCCCCCACCAGAGCCAGATCCTGAGCCAACACTAGGTCCGAATTTAGTCACCGATCCTGGTTTTGAAGACAGCACTACACATTATTCCGGTTACGCCATTCAGCAATTACTGAAGACGACAGAGCATCATAGTGGAGCTCAAGCCCTGCAAATTACGAAAACGAATAACTATGGCAGCTTCCAGATTCCCCTCCCTATTGCCAAAGGTGATACGTATCATTATTCAGCTTGGGCCAAAATGAATCCGGATTCTGCATCTGGGAAGTTATTGCGATTAGGCATACAGTATAAGCTGAATGGCGTACTGAAGCAGCAAATTATGATGTCAAGTCCCGGCTTGGATACAACTAGTTGGAAGCAAGTTACAGGGAATTATACGATTAATGAAGTCGGTACGGTGACCGATATTGCCCTGTTCATTTACACAGACGCACCTGCTCAAATGGATACGTATTATCTCGATGATGTGGAAGTAAGAAAGGTTTCCTAATAGGGATTCTTAGTTCATAACGACCGATGAGGCTTCAGTCGAAAACGCATCGGTCGCACCAACATCAGATGGATGAGGAGGCAAGTCATATGAGAATTCCGATAAAACTCGGTCTTTTATTGATTCTTCCATTAGTGACCTTTCTATGTTTGTGTATGGCTGGCACCCATAAAGCGGAAGCAGAAGGCGGGCCGGTCAATGTCGGCTATTTGCTCGACGAGAACTTCTCCTTTTTGTTCAAAGGTCCTGATAACCTGCCACTTGCTTCTGGGTGGGATATCAATCGAAGCGGGGGAACAGTGACTTACGGTTACAACAATTGGATGAAGATTACGGATACAAGCACAACGCAGAATGTCTCTATGTATCATAAAATTGTGACAACAACGAGCGGATCTGTGACGCTAGAGTATCGCTTTAAGCCATCGATGGTGATCGACGGATTGAAATGGCAGTTGCGTAACGGAACGACGGCAGTGGTGAGTATTGCCACAAGCAACAGCAATCTCGTCTTGGAAAGTTCAGCAGGTTCCACAATTCTGCAATCCTATGCTGCGAATACCGAGTATGGTATTAAAGTCATTGCTAACATCGATACAGATAAACTGGACATCTACATCAATGGTGTATTAAAGGCAAGTAATGCGAACTTCACGAATGCGGCGACGCAGTTGAATGGATTTTGGGTACAAACAGCTAACACATCTACAGGCGATTTCTTATTTGCTCCAGTTAAAATCTACAAAGGCTATTTCGTCAACGAGAAATTCACTTCGCTCCGTCCTGGGGATATGCCAGCAGATTGGGTGGCTTCATCCAATGGAGGTGTTATTGCGGTCGTCGAAAATGATAGCGCAACCAAACCAGACGTATACAGTCTGAAAATGGATGGTACGAACGGTGCGACCGCGATAGATAAATTCATATCCGCTCAAACTGATGATCTTGTTTTCGAATTTAAGACGTTAATTCCTACGAAAGCGGATGGTTTGCATTTCTCCTTAGACAGTGGGACGACCGAATCACTGCAACTGACAACAGGGAGCGGCAATTTCAATTATGTCAATGCGTCCGGGCAAGAGGTTTCCTTTTATACGAATTATAAAGCTAACTTATGGTATGCGTTCAAGATCAACTATCACCGAGCTACTGGCAAGTCGGATATTTATCTGAATGGAAAGCTTATGGTACAAAATGTCGCACTCTTCCATACGGTTGCCAGTGTGGATACTGTTCACTTCTACACCCCGCCAGGCGCGAATAAGTTGATGTGGATTGATGATGTCATGCTGTATAAAGATTATCCGCTTCCCGCAGATTACGTTCCAGCCCCAACGAAAGTTTCGTCCCCAAGTTACCAAATTGGTGCGCAATCCTGCACGATGTGGAGGGAGGGAAATCATTTGGGTTGGGACACCGTAAATCCGGATCCAGATCGTAAACCGTACCTTGGCTACTACGATGAAGGGAATCCGGAAACAGCCGATTGGGAAATTAAGTTTATGGTCGAGCACGGTATTAATTTCGAGAATTATTGCTGGTTCCGGCCACGAGGCAACGAAGGCTTGCCGATTAAAGAACCGTATCTCGGTTATGCGTTGCATGATGGATATTTTAATGCCAAGTACAGTAATCAAATGAAGTTCATCATCACTTGGGAGAACGCAAGCTCCTATGCAAGTGACAGCGCGGATTTTCGAAATAATATCATTCCGTATTGGATTGAGTACTATTTCAAGGATCCAAGGTATCTAAAAATTGATAATAAACCTGTGATTTCTTTGTACCAGCTCAGCGGGCTCATCCGTGATTTCGGAAGCTTGGCTAACGCGCAAACAGAAATCAACTATTTAAGAACGGCCGTACAGAATGCTGGATTCAGCGGCATAACCATTATTACGGTTAGCAGCAGCACCGATACACAGAAATTAACTGATTTGGATACAGCAGGTTTCGATGGGGTGTACACGTATACGTACGGTACGATCGAGTCCCACGCAGAGCTGCAAGAACAAAATATGGTGAACCAGAAAAATTTGGGTATTATCGATGTCATTCCTTCGTTAAGTATGGGTCGTGATGATATGGCTTGGAGTGGGAAACCTGGATACTGGACATCAACGAGTGAATTTCAATCACTTGCTGGATGGACACGAGATACGTTTATTCCATCACTTCCATCCACCAGCATAGGGAAGAAAATGATCATGCTCGATAATTGGAACGAGTACGGAGAAGGGCATTTCCTGATGCCAACAGGACTGCACGGGTTTGGTTATTTAGACGGGCTCCGTAACATTTTTACCACCGCTGGAGCCCATACCGATGTCCAACCTACGCTCGCGCAAAAGAATAGAATCAATGTGCTGTATCCAACAGACCGCACAGTCACCTCTGTCTGGCCGCCGCTCCCGCCAGCGCCACCACTGACGAGCATCTATTCTAAGCAATGGGAGTTTAACACGAACGGTAACAGCGAAGGCTGGAGTGCAACAGGACAAATTAGTGGACTTACAGTTTCAGGTGGCTTGTACTCAGGCACCACAACGGGAGTGGATCCTGGCATCATATCGGCAACTAATTTAGGGATTGCTGCCGACCACGCCTCTTATCTTCAAATCCGAATAAGCAGCAGCGTTGAAGCTGTCGGTCAGATTTATTTCACAACGAATACAGATACCACCTTGGACGAGAATAAGTTGGTCAAATTCTATGTCGCGCATAATAGCGGGAACCAAACGGTGTATAACGTGCCAATGTATCAGAATGCAAACTGGCAGGGAACGATTCGTCAAATCCGCGTAGATATGATGCAATCTGTAGGATCATTCAGCATTGATTATATCCGTACGATGGATTCGTCCAACATGGTTGTCGATCCTGGATTTGAGGGCAGCACGACGCAATATCCCGGCTCGAGCATCACGCAAGTACTGACAACTGCGCAGCATCACACCGGAGTGAAGGCGCTTCAAATTACGAAGACAAGCGCGTACGGCAGTCTTCAGATTCCGCTCAATATCGTTAAAGGCGTTGCCTATAATTACTCCGCCTGGGCGAAGTTGAATACGGGGGCAACAGCGGGCGAAGTGTTACGACTAGGGCTCCAATACAATCTGAACGGTGTGCAGAAACAGGTTATTATGATGTCGAGTCCTGGCTTGGATACATCGAGTTGGAAACAAGTGATAGGGAACTACACCATAAATGAGACAGGAACCGTGAACAATGTGGTTGTGCTCATCTATACCGATTTACCAGCACAAGCTGATTCCTATTTCCTAGATGATGTCACGGTTACGAAAGTGAATTAAATCCATACTCAGGAGGGGAAAGGGATGGAGCAAGTTGAGAAATCCACAGTGCAAATAGGCATGAAGCCGATTCGAGTTGGTATAGCTGGGCTAGGGCGGGCTGGGTGGAACGCCCATTATGGGGAATTGAAACACAAGCCTGAGATGTTTATCGTGACAGCAGTGACAGATCCGATTGCGTTACGCCGACAAACCGCGGAAGATAACGGGATCCGCGCCTATGAGACGATTGAAGAGATGGTGCGAGATCCGGATATCGAGTTAGTGGATATCGCGACTCGCTCCAGCGACCATTACGCTCATGGGATGCTCGCGTTAGCAGCTGGCAAGGATATCCAGATTGAAAAGCCATTTGCTCAAACCTATGAAGAAGCGCTCGAGTTAAGCAAGGCTGCGGAAGCTTATGGCAGACGTATTTTCATCCGTCATAATCGTCGATTTGATGCGGATTTCCTACATGTGTGCGAAATTATCGCAAGCGGCATTCTTGGTGACGTCTATCAGATTCGGCTCACTCGGCATAACTATCAGCGACGTGCGGATTGGCAGACGATTAAAGCTTTTGGCGGCGGCCAGCTATTAAATTGGGGACCGCACATTATTGATCACGGGCTTCAGCTGTTGGATAGTCCTGTGAAGGATGTGTGGAGTGACCTGAAGCATGTCGTGGCCGCGGGAGATGCGGAAGATCACTTGAAAATTATTTTGAGGGGGGAAAACGGTCGCATCGTGGATTTGGAAATAAGTGGCGGGATTGCGATCAACTCGCCTACTTTTATGGTGTATGGAACTAAAGGAGCCCTTTCACTGACCGACAATGACATTCATCTTCGCTACTTGGATCCTAGTGTGCCGCTTGCTCCATTGAAAGCTAATCCGGGAACACCTGGTGAGGCATTCGGCAAAACGGGTACGTACGAATCTGGGGAACAGTTGGTTTGGATAGAGGAGCGAATACCAGTGAAACCGGCACAAACCTTCAACATTTGGGATGAGTTGTATGCCTCCTATAGATTGAATCAACCTTTTCAAATTCGGATGGAAGAGGCGCTTGAAGTCGTTCGCATCATCGACGAAGTGAAGAAAGGCACAATCTTTCAATAAACTACACGATAACAGAGGTGTTACCTATGAATTTGCAATCTGGCATTGGGTTTGATTATTCATCTGCTCCACTCGTTACGACCGCTCGTAGTCGATCCATCTCTCCCGAAAACCCGAACGGAGAGAAAGGGCAAGGCGGGCAAGCTTCGAATCATTTAGGGGTCGGGCGGAAAGGACGCCCATGTATCGCGATTAAGGCAGGTGAGACGGTCACCATTGCTAATATACATGGGCCTGGCGTTCTGCAGCATTTTTGGATAACAGTCACGGATAAACTTCACCATCGTGCACAGGAAGGCAATTATATACTGCGGGATATGGTTCTGCGCATGTATTGGGATGAGGAAGACACGCCATCTGTGGAAGTGCCTTTAGGCGATTTCTTCTGTAATGGGTTTGGTATTCGTACGAATGTTAACTCCTTACCAATCTCCGTGAATCCAACTGGCGGCATGAATTGCTACTTTGCGATGCCATTCCATAAATCCGCGAAGATCACCATTGAGAATCAGCATACGGAAGATATTCATGGATTTTTCTACACGTTTAACTATACCTTGGTCGATGAACTCCCTACGAATGCCGCATACTTCCATGCACAATGGCGAAGAATGCGGCAAACAGAGCTCGGGCAGGATTACACAATTCTGGATGGTGTGGCTGGAGCCGGGCAGTATATTGGCACCTATCTGGCTTGGGCTGCGCTAGAGCGCAATTGGTGGGGGGAAGGCGAGATGAAGTTCTTCTTAGATGGCGACTCCGATTGGCCGACCATTTGTGGAACGGGCACCGAGGATTACGTTGGAGGTGCTTGGTGTTTTGCGGGCGAGTCTGAACCTGAGTCGTATTCAACGCCTTTTCTGGGGTACAAATACTACAAGGATTCTACCAAAATAGATCGCGAATATGGGAGCAAAGTACCTATGCATGGGTTATATCGTTGGCATTTGCCTGATCCAATCCGATTCCAAAGTGATCTCAAAGTGACGATTCAAGTAATCGGTCACGATAGTAAACGGCTGTTTGAACGATCGGATGATATTTCTTCGGTGGCCTATTGGTACCAACTAGAACCTCACGCGTCTTTTCCAGTATTACCCCCATCACCTCAAAGGTGGCCGAGATAAAACCTACAAACACTCCTTCACCTACGATGGCATCGACTCGCAAGGATCAACGTGAGTGAAGGAGTTATTTTCATTACGAGAGGGGATTCAAGATGATAATAAGATCGATTCTAGCAAGAGTGGTTATCACTTGTTCAGTCATAATGAGCACATTCTTTCTAATCACAATTCTATCTTCGACGGCGCAAGCAGAAGGTGGACCTGTTCAGGTCGGTTATTTGCTGGATGAGAACTTCTCCTTCCTGCAAGCTAAACCAGATGCGACCTACACGGCGTCGGGTTGGGATGTGAACCAAAGTGGTGGAAGTATGACTTACTCCTACAACAACTACATGAAGCTCAGCGATACTAGTTCTACACTTCCTGTGACCATGTACCATAAATTCGTTACGCAAACATCAGGCATTGTCGTTTGGGAATTTCGTTTCAAGCCTGGCGCAATTATCGATGGGCTTCAATGGCAGCTGCGCAATGATACGACTACAGCCGTAAGCATCTCCACGAGCTCTAATCAGTTCGTATTGAATACCTCCTCAGGCGCGCAAAACTTACAAACCTACTCCGCCAATACAGAATACGGCATCAAAGTGGTCGCGAACATTGATACCGACAAAACGGATGTCTATGTGAACGGTGTACTAAAGGCGAGTGCTGCGAATTTCAATAAGAGCGTGAGTCAACTGAACGGCATGTATATGCAAACAGGTGCAGCATCTACGGGTGATGTCTACATCACGCCGATACAGATTTACAAAGGCTATTCGGTGAATGAGAAATTCATTTCCACCATGACGAATGTGCCTGCGGATTGGACGGCGACCAACTCAGGCGGCACAGTATCTGTCGAGCAGAACAAAAGCGCCACGAGCCCAGACATATATAGTCTGAAATTGGATGGATCAGCATCCACAAGTGGAGTGGCCTTATCGAAAACCGTCTCTGCGCTCAGTGATGATGAGATATTCCAGTTCAAAGTCTTAATTCCAACGAAAGCAGACGGCATGGTATTTGAATTAAAAAGCGGCAGTTCAAGCGCTGTCAAGTTGACAACGGCGAGTGGACAGTTCAATTATGTCAACGGCTCAGGCACTGCAGTCCCCTTTTACAATTACAAAGCCAATGTCTGGTATGCGTTCATGGTGAAAGTGCATCCGTCAACGGATAAAGCTGATATCTATCTCAATGGGAAGCTGCTGGTCTCGAATGCTGCATTCACAACAGCGATTACGAGTATCGATACAATTCGATTCTATGCACCGAACGGTACGAACAAATTGATGTGGGTAGATGACATTGGGCTATACAAGGATTATCCACTCCCAGGAGACTATGTACCTGCGCCAGTGAAAGTTTCGTCCCCTACGTATCAAATTGGGGTGCAATCTTGCTCCATGTGGCGGGAAGGTACGCATCTAGGGTGGGACGCCATAAACCCTTATCCAGACCGCACGCCGCTGCTCGGTTTCTATGATGAAGGAAGCCCGGAGACGGCCGATTGGGAGATCAAGTGGAAGGTGGAGCATGGCGTCAATTTTGAGAATTATTGCTGGTTCCGTCCACGGGGCAATGAAGGCCTGCCGATTAAGGATCCTTACTTAGGGAGTGCGCTTCATGACGGATTCTTCAACGCCAAATACAGCAACCAAATGAATTTTACAATTATGTGGGAAAATACGAGCTCGTTCTCTTCAGGAGCGGCTGATTTCGAGAACAATATCGTGCCGTATTGGATTGAATATTATTTCAAGGATCCTCGGTATTTGAAAATTGGCAATAAACCGGTGCTCTCCATTTATAAACTGGATGGCTTAATTCGCGACTTCGGCAGTCTAACAGCCGCTGCGAATGAGATTTCCTACTTACGAACAGCTGTGCAAGCTGCTGGGTTTACGGATGTTATTCTAATAACGCCGACTAGTTCCTCGGATACAACTGCGTTAACTAATTTGAATACAGCAGGGTTTGATTCCATCTATGCGTATAGCTATGGCGGTGTAAACTCGCATATCAATCTGCAAGAGAAGGTCATGACTGACCAGAAGAACACAGGTATTCTCGATGTAATTCCAACACTTAGTATGGGGCGTGACGATTTCCCGTGGCTCGGTAAGAGCGGATATTGGACGACGGTGACCGAGTTTAACACTCTAGCGAACTGGGTCAAGAACACGTACATTCCTTCTTTACCTGCAGGCTCTGTCGGTAAAAGCATCATTATGCTCGACAATTGGAATGAATTTGGCGAAGGTCATTTCCTCATGCCAACAGGATTGCACGGATTTGGCTATATGGACACGATTCGCAGCACCTTCACCACGGGGGGAGCACATACCGATACAGTGCCAACGCTCACGCAGAAGAATCGGATCAATGTTCTCTATCCGACGGACCGAGTCGTGAACGAGGTGTGGAATAAACCGCAACTCACTGGAAACTACGCGAAGTCATGGGAATTTAACACAGCTGGAAACAGTGAGGGCTGGACAGATGTGAAGCAGATTAGCGGCTTAACGGTTGCTGGCGGCTCGTATAGTGGAACGTCAACCGGGACCGATCCCGGCATCGTTTCGGGTGACATGCTGGGGCTTGCTGCAAGCGATGCATCTTATTTGGATATCCGAATGATTAGCAGCGCGGAAGGGGCAGGAGTCATCTATTACATCACCAATAGCGACACTAGCTGGGATGAAGCAAAATCTGTGCAATTTTACATTGGAAGCAATGGCGGCAATCAGACGCTTTATCATGTCCCGATGTTTGAAAATGCGGCTTGGACAGGGACGATTCGTCAGATTCGTTTTGATATGATGACCACCACGGGAACATTTAGTATTGATAGCATTCGAGCAGTCGATAGCTCAGGCATTCCGGTTGGCGCGAATCAAATTGTGGATCCAAGCTTTGAAGACACTTACCTGCATTACTCAGGTTGGGAAGTTACGCCACAGTTAAGTAATGCACAGATGCATACAGGAACTCATTCCTTGAAGCTTACAAAGACGAATGCCTACGGCAGTCTAAACATGCCACTCGATGTGGTGAATGGCCAACCATTCTATTATTCCGCGTGGGGGAAACTGGCAACGGGATCTACGTCGGGGCAAGTGTTAAAGCTCGGACTACAGTACAATCTGAACGGCGTGCAGAAGCAGGTCATCCTCACATCTAGTGCTACTTTGACGACGACGGCTTGGTCACAAGCGGCTACCACGTATACGATTAATGAATCCGGATTAGTCAGTGATGTCAGACTGCTTATTTACACCGATAATCCTGCTCTTGCGGAAGCCTTTTATTTGGATGATGTGGAAGTGAGGCCGGATATTGTCACGGACCCAAGTTTTGAAGACGCAGCGACGCATTACACGGGTTGGCAAATTAGCCAATTGTTATCGACTGCCGAGCATCACACCGGTGCACAGTCGGTCAAAATTACGAAGTCGAATGGCTATGGCAGCCTTCAAGTCCCACTGCCTGTAGTCAAAGGCGCGGCGTATACCTATTCAGCATGGGCCAAATTGGCAACAGGATCAACCCCTGGAGAATACTTGCGACTCGGCATCCAATATAAGTTGAATGGGGTGCAGAAGCAAGTGACCATGCTGACAAGTGCTGGCCTCAGCACGTCAGCTTGGACACAGGTGCAAGGGAATTACACGATTAGTGAAACGGGGACTGTCACCGATGTCGTTCTATTGATTTACACCGATAACCCAGCAGCAACTGATTCCTTCTATTTGGATGATGTTCATGTAAGGAGCGTTCAATAAGAATTGCCGATAGGAAGGACCACACCGAGGATGGGGTTCAGGTAGATACCGTTCTTCTACAATCAAATTTTGCTAAAAGGGAAGTAACGATCAATTTTATAATGTAAATCGGAGGTAGGTTGGTGACATGAAGAAACTTAAAGTTGGGGTCATTGGGCTTGGTGAGGTAGCTCAAATTATTCATTTGCCAATTCTAGCCTCACTTAGCGAATGCTATGAAATAGCTGCGATCTGTGATATATCCCCTAGCTTAGTGAAGTGGGCAGGAACTCGGTACGGTGTCCACCAGCAATACACAAATGCACAAGAGCTCGTTAAGCAGTCTGATCTTGACGCTGTTTTTATTCTAAATAGCAATGAGTACCATACGGCTTGTGCGATTGCCGCAATCGAGCAGAAGAAACATGTGTTTATAGAGAAACCGATGACGATGACCCAGCAAGAAGCTGACGCCATCATAGCGGCACGAGATGAGTATGGCGTGAAGGTGATGGTCGGCTATATGCGTCGCTATGCACCAGCATTTACACAGGCGGTCCAGGATGTCAGAGAAATGGGGCGCATTCAATATGCGGTTATTCGAGGCATTATTGGGATGAATCACTTTTTTACGAATCAAACAAGCACGGTGCATCGCTTTACGGATATTCCGGCTGAAGCGGCGGTAGAACGTAAAACGATTCATCAACGATTGATGAAGCAAGCGATCGGTGAGGTTCCGCAGGACATTTACAATGCGTATTCGTTGCTGCTTGGCCTAGGTTCTCATGATATTTCAGCTATGCGCGAGCTTATTGGTGTTCCGAATCGAGTTGTTTCAGCTGTGCAATGGCAAGGGGGGTCGTGTATGGCCGCTACGTTCGAATATGATGACTTCTACGCGACGTATGAAACGGGTCTTGATCAAAATCGACGTTTCGATGCACACATCGAGGTGTTTGGATCTACGAAACAATTAAAAGTGCAGTACAACACACCCTATATCCGGCATTTGCCGACGACGTTACATGTAGGTGAAACGGTAGGAGAAGCTTACGAGGAGCGGGTTCATCGGCCGACTTTTAAAGATCCCTACACGATCGAAATGGAAATTTTCCATGAAGCTATTACACAGGATAAGAGCCTGAAGACGACGCCGGAAGACTATAAGCAGGATTTGACGATTTTCAAAATGATGGTTGATCACATGTTGATGACTCATAAAATGCAATAGAAAGTGCATGCCGCTTCACCAACACGAACGAAGCAAGTGGAGCGCGTGATTGCGATTACTGGCTTAAATGGATAGTGACAAACAAAGCAGGCGCTTAGGCGACCTGCTTTGTTTATTTAAACAACAAAAAATAGTACAATTTGACATCAAGTTGTGTTACTATTTTATAAAATCGTGTTACTGCACACGTGAACATTGTGTTTTGGGGGCGTTAGATGTGAGACGACGTTTATTTACTTTTTTGGTGATGATGACTGTGATCGCCATACTGGCAGCTTGTACGAAAGAAAAGCCACAACCGACAGTTGATAAGATGAAGAATGAGATCGTTCTCGCCATCGGCGGCGAACCTGAAACAGGGTTTGATCCAACTACGGGATGGGGGCGTTATGGTTCTCCCTTATTCCAAAGCACGTTACTGAAACGCGATAAGGATTTGAATATTAGTAACGATGTAGCCACAGGCTATGAGGTAAGTCAGGATGGCTTAATCTGGACCGTCAAACTTCGTAAAGACGTTAAGTTCAGTGATGGTAAACTTCTAACAGCTGCGGACGTTCAATATACGTATCAAACCGCTTCCGCGAGCGGCTCATCTATCGATTTGAGCAACCTTAAGCAAGTAGATGTGTCGGGCGATTCGACGGTCGTATTTACACTTAAAGAACCTCAATCTACATTTACACAAATGCTGGTGTCAACAGGTATTGTTCCGAAACATGCACATGGAAAAGACTATTCGCTGAAACCGATCGGATCTGGTCCTTACAAATTAGTTCAATGGGACAAAGGCCAGCAATTGATTGTTGAAGCAAACCCTGATTATTATGGAAATAAACCGTTTTTCCAAAAACTCACGTTCCTGTTCCTAGGTGAGGATGCAGCATTTGCGGCAGCGAAGGCGGGAACGGTTGACATGGCTGCGATTCCTGCGGCATTCAGCAAACAAACAGTAAGCGGAATGGCATTGATTGCTGCCAAAACGGTTGATAACCGAGGGATCATGTTGCCATATATGAAATCAGGCAGCAAAACGAAGGAAGGCTATCCCATTGGTAACGATGTTACGGCAGACCCATCTGTGCGTAAAGCCATTAATATCGCGTTAGACAGAAAAGCTTTGGTACAAGGTGTTCTTGAAGGGCACGGTACCCCAGCATATACGTTAAATGATGGACTTCCGTGGTTCAACCAAGAGGCAGTCTTTCAGGATGCAGACGTGAAGGCTGCCAAGAAACTGTTAGCTGATAACGGATGGATCGACTCAGATAATGATGGTGTTGTTGAAAAAGGGGGATTGAAAGCACAATTAAGTCTATTCTATCCTTCTAGCGATGTGACACGTCAATCTCTAGCGATCGCGGCAGCAGACATGCTGAAACCTGTAGGTATACAGGTAAAAGCCGAGGGGAAAAGTTGGGATGAGCTTGAGAAGCAAATGCATGCAAATCCCGTGCTATTTGGTTGGGGCAGTCATGATCCACTTGAAATGTACAACGTATACAGCAGTAAATTTGGCGGGGTCGAATACTATAACCCTGGGTATTACACTAATCCGAAGGTTGACAATTATATGACGCAAGCCTTACGAGCATTAAATGAAAAAGAAGCTTGGTCATTTTGGAAAAAGGCGCAATGGGATGGAGAAACAGGTTTAAGTGGGGTTGGAGATGCGCCTTGGGCCTGGCTGGTCAATATTGATCATCTCTATTTGGTCAAAACGGGTCTGGACATCGGGCAACAAAAAATCCATCCACATGGCCATGGCTGGCCAGTAACCGATAACATCGAGGAATGGCGATGGAAATCTTAAAACAGGAAGGATCTTTTATGACGAGCATGACCCATGTTATTCTGCCATTTCTGCTTCGCAAAGGAGGAAGTCTACTCCTTCTGCTCCTTGCTGTGAGTTCTATTTCTTTTATGTTGGTTCATTTCTCGCCTATAGATCCGATTCAAGCCTATGTAGGGGCCGATATGTTGCGAGTGAGTGCGGAACAGCGTGAAGCCATCATGCAATACTGGGGGCTTAACGATCCCCCATTGGTACGGTATTGGAATTGGATAAGCGCACTTGTAAAAGGGGACTTGGGAACGTCGATGATTTTCCGCAGACCTGTGTTGGAGGTGATCGGTGAACGTTTTGCCGCATCTCTAACACTCATGGGCGCTGCCTGGTTGTTATCCGGTTTGATTGGATTCGTGTCTGGCGTTCTTGCCGCAATGAATCGAAATACTTGGATCGACAAACTTGTGCGGTGGTATTGTTATACCCTTTCTTCAACGCCAACTTTCTGGGTTGGCTTGCTGTTCATGTTAGTTTTTGCGGTGTGGCTCGGGATACTCCCCATCGGGCTTGCTGTCCCAGCTGGCGTTACATCTGATCAGGTTCATTTCGTTGATCGTGTTCGTCATATGCTGTTACCTGCACTGACGCTAAGTGTTACTGGGATTGCAGCTATCGCACTTCATACACGTGAAAAGCTAATCCATGTGACTGAATCCGATTATTGGTTGTTTGCTAGAGCTCGAGGCGAGCGTGGGTTCACCCTATTTTGGAGACACGGTCTTCGTAATGTAGCTTTACCAGCAATTACCTTGCAGTTTGCTTCATTCAGCGAATTATTCGGGGGAGCTGTCTTGGCAGAGCAAGTATTTTCATATCCTGGGTTAGGTCAAGCTGCCGTAGAGGCAGGGCTTCGTGGTGATATCCCGTTGCTGCTGGGTATTGTGTTATTTAGCGCTGTCTTCGTATATACAGGAAATACGATGGCTGATTTAAGTTACCGACTTATTGATCCTCGAATGAAAACAGGCAAACGGTTATGAAGGCTATGAAACGCGTCGGTATGACGCTTCCCAGACTTCACTATCGTCATCGGTTATGGTTGTCATCGGTTGTTGCTGTGTTGGTATTAGTCGCTATTTATATACTGTCCGTGTGTCTCAACGTTACTGGTTTAGACACGAATCTGGCACAGCGAAATTTGCTGCCTTCCTTGCAACATCTCTTTGGCACAGATTGGCTTGGCCGAGATATGTTTACCCGAACAATCAAAGGATTAATCCTCAGTCTCAAAGTAGGACTAACTGCTGGTGCTTCAAGTGTCATTATTGCTAGTGTAATGGGACTCTTAGGTTCTGTTATGGGTAAAACGATGAATCGTTTCATTAACTGGTTGACGGATTTATTTCTCAGTGTGCCGCATCTTGTGACGCTGCTCTTAATTGCATTTGTTTTAGGAGGAGGTGCCAAGGGGATTATCATTGGGGTCGCGTTGACACATTGGCCAAGCTTGTCAAGGGTGATTTGCGCGGAGGTGTTGCAGATCCAAACGGCTCCTTATGTCGTCATCTCACGTAATTTTGGTAAATCTAGATGGTGGATTGCGACTAGGCACATGATTCCCCACTTGATTCCACAGTTATTAGTGGGACTTATTCTCATCGTCCCGCATGCTATTTTACATGAAGCTTCCATTACGTTTATCGGGATGGGCCTTTCGCCGCATGAACCGGCTATTGGCATTATTTTATCCGAATCCATGCGTTACTTGTCTTCAGGACTTTGGTGGTTGGCCTTATTTCCTGGCTTATGCTTGTTGTTGCTAGTTCGTTCCTTTGCTATGTTGGGAGAAAACTTGAAGCAATGGGTGAATCCAAGGCATGCGCATGATCGTTAAAGATTGATTGTTGGAGAAAGGAGATCACGTATGTTAGAGATTACTAAACTTTCTATCTACTTTAATCGGTATGACCGACGCATGCGACAGGTACGCACGGAAACCCTTCATGATGTACATCTCTCGATTGCTGCAGGTGAAATTGTGGCAGTTGTAGGTTCCAGTGGTTCGGGGAAAAGTCTACTTGCGCATGCGATTCTTGGCATTCTCCCGAGTAATGCTCAAGTTACTGGCGGCATTCAATTTAAAGGGGAGTCCTTAACACCAGAGAGACAAAAAAGGATCCGAGGAACTGAAATTTCGCTGATCCCTCAATCCGTGCAATATTTAGATCCATTGATGCGAGTGGGAGAGCAAGTGCAGCAGTCTGTTCGTCAAGGAGATCCTATAGAACTCCAAAGAAAAGCTTTTGACAAATACAATCTCGCTGATTATGTTGCCAAATGGTTTCCCTTTCAATTATCGGGAGGCATGTCCAGGAAAGTACTCGTCTCAACCGCAACGGTGAGCGGTGCAAAGTTGTTAATTGCAGATGAGCCCACACCAGGTTTAGATGTTGTCGCAATGAAGGAGACGTTGGATCGGTTCCGGAAATTAGCTGAAGGCGGCTGTGCTGTGATGCTGATCACGCATGATATTGAGGCAGCTATTACTGTAGCCGATAAAATTGCCGTACTCTATGCGGGAACCGTAGTGGAAATCGCACATCGCAGCGACTTTGCAGGGGATGGAGAGATGCTGAGACACCCGTTTACGAAGGCGCTATGGCGTGCACTTCCTGGACAGCAGTTTACAGCTATTCCGGGTTCTCAACCTTTGCCGCAAGCTATGCCTAAGGGGTGTGTGTTCGCTCCGCGTTGTTCGTCTGCTACAAAAGAATGTGAGGAAAGTCCGCCAGAATTACGTAAGGTCAGAAACGGTGAAGTGAGGTGTTCACATGCCACTTGAGGGAAATACACTTGGATATGCGTATCAGAAGGGGACATGGTTATTCCAACACACGAACATTTGCATAGCATCTGGTGAGATTGTCGGACTTGTTGGACCGAGCGGCTGTGGGAAATCCACGCTGGGAAAATTGCTTGCGGGCCATCTTCAACCTGTTGAAGGTCATGTACATCTAGATGGTGCACCAATTCCCGCAGGCGAGCGAAATCCCGTCCAGCTCGTACTACAGCACCCTGAGCAAGCCGTGAACCCGAAATGGAAGCTGCGGCGTACACTTGCGGAGTCTGGCAGCATAGATGCAAATTTACTAGCGGACCTCGCGATTGAGGACGAGTGGTTAAACCGTTACCCAGCTGAATTATCAGGGGGGGAACTGCAAAGAATTTGCGTTGCACGAGCATTAGGGGCCGGAACACGATACGTAATTGCCGATGAAATGTCAACTATGCTTGACGCGATTACGCAAGCGCAAATTTGGCAGTCGGTATTGAAATGGGCTGAGCGAACTCACAGCGGTATTTTGGTCATTAGTCATGAACATCAACTGGTGAATAGGTTATGCAGCAGGGTAGTGGAGTGGGAAAAGCAGTACGTCAGAGTTTAAAAGGAAGAAATCGTTCATATAGGACCACTCCATGGAGTGGTTTTTTTGCACTATGCAATCCTTATCCCTTTTTGTTCCCATTAAGCAACTCGATCTGAGCAGAGAACTGCAAAAATACATCCTTTTTCAGGAGAAAAGAGCGTTTATCGAAGAATTGCTGCGAAAATACATCCTTTTTTACCGATATTCCCTAAAAGGGATAAATCCGGTGGAAAAAGATGCACAATGGCATCTTTCCTAATAGACCGCGACTTCTCTAGTGGAAAATGATGCATCTTCGCATCTATTTAACTTCTGACTTTCCGAGGACGGAGCAGTCGTGTTTCTTAGTAACATTGATGAAAATCTTTATTGTATATAAATACATATAATTGTATAATTATTCATTATATATACGGAGGTACGCGCGATGAAGGTGTTTGTAGATGGTCAGTACGGGACGACAGGATTAAAAATCCATGAAAGACTTAACCAACGTAATGATCTGGAGCTGCTATCCATTCAGGAGGAATATAAAAAGGATCCTGAGCTCCGAAATGAGTTAATGAATGAAGCAGATATTGTCTTCTTATGTTTACCAGACCAAGCTGCTCGTGAGGCAGTAACTCTTATTACGAATCCGCATTCACGGATTATTGATAGTAGTACGGCTTTTCGTACCCAGGAAGCTTGGACATATGGCTTACCCGAATTATCGTCCTTCCAAAGGGACAAGATCGCCAACTCGGCACGTGTGTCAGTGCCAGGATGCCATGCTACTGCTTTTATCCTAGCGGTGAAACCGCTTATTCAAATGGGAATTCTGCCGCGGCAATATCCGGTAAGCCTTAACTCTTTAACCGGCTATAGTGGTGGCGGAAAGTCACTAATTGAACAATTTGAGTCCAGCAATAATCACGATACAAGTCACAGCCTGAGACTTACACAGCCATATAGTTTAAAATTAGATCATAAGCATTTACCTGAAATGAAGAAATTTACGGATCTCGAGTTCCCGCCTGTTTTTCTTCCAACTGTCTGCAATTTCTATAGTGGCATGGTTGTGACAGTTCCTCTTGTCACTCGTTTGCTTCGTAATCAACCTAGTCTTAAGCAAATTCATACGATTCTCACAGATTATTATCTAGGTGAACGGTTTGTAAGTGTCATTCCACTTGATGATCCTAGAGCAATATCCCCAAATGCACTAGATCCGATATTATGCAATGGAACCAACAATGCTGAGATTTTTGTCCTAGGGAATGACGAGCAAGTGTTAGTTGCCTGCCGACTCGATAATTTGGGGAAGGGGTCTTCGGGAGCAGCGATTCAATGTATGAACATCATGTTGGGACTGGATGAAGAAGCGGGGCTTTAATCTACAATCAGTAGGGGAGCGACTATAGGAGTGGAAAATTACTGGAATCATAATACGGCATTTCATAATGAATTAGTAGCAGACGCAATGCTGCGCGGAGGGCGAGTACTCGATATTGGTTGTGGTGACGGATTATTACTTCAACGTCTCGCGCCAATTGCTCAAGGGGTTGTTGGCATTGACCCCGATTTGACAGCGATTTCTCTTGCACAAAAGCGTCTTGCTGCAACCGCAAATGTGTCGCTTGTCAATGATGACTTCCTCGCAATGCCAGTTCCGCCTCCAGAGGAACGATATGCTACAATCATCTGTGTTGCGACGCTGCATCATATGGAATTACGCAAGGCACTTCAACATATGGGAGAATTCCTCGCACCTGGCGGGCGGCTCCTCGTCATCGGTTTAGCAGAGGATAAAACGTTCTTGGATCTGCTTATTTCAGGACTTTCTATACTTCCCATCCGGATGATGGATCGCATTCATGGCGGGATGAAAGATCCCGCTGTGCGCATTACTGCACCCAAAGAGTCGCTAGGCGAGATTCGTCAAGCTGCACTTGAGGTTCTTCCTGGGGCAAGTATACGACGCCGATTCTATTATCGTTACTGCTTACGCTGGAGTAAATTGTAGATTTGTGTATGTTAAATTTCCAGTAAAAATGAGAAACCACGCAAGATAAGATGATGCCATCACCTTATCTTGCGTGGTCTTTCTTGTTGCTCATGCTAGTCGGATAACACTTCAATCTTAAACATAATTGCGGATTAACTCTGCCAGCTCTCCGGCTATGTAGCTTGTTCCAGAAGCTAGTTCATTGCTACCATAGCGTACTCTTACAAAACTTTCATCCATACCGGCTGCTTCTGAGAATAGGCCGGATAGTCCACGAGCTTTACGATCGATCTGTAGTAATAAGTCCACGCCATCTCCGTCTGGGAAGAAGATAATTTCGATTTCATCCAGTTGACCTCGGAATTGTGAGGTAGGGACGAATTCGAATTCTTGAACGAAAGGCAATCCAATCTCTCGACCTATGCCTGGCGCGTATTCGCACGTCACTTCACGGAGTCGGAATCCGAGTTGGTCCATGGCTTCAAGGATAATCGCAGAATGTTCGTGCGGGCCTACTTGAAGCTTATCCTGATCTTTGGGATCCACGGCTTCTTTTATATCAAGCCCGGTCTGAATCCAGACTGGCGTTCTTCCCATCGTTACGGGTGTGATCGCAGGAAGCTCGAAGGAAACTGGGAATTCATAAACTTGCTCAGCTTCAACGGTAAATTTCCCGACAAGCTGGAATTTGGCAATGGCTGTTTCAATTTGCGTTCTCGTATTGTTTTCTTCTTTCACATAACGCGTCATCACGAAGGCATAAACGTCATCAACTTCTTGATCAACGCGTCCTCCTTGGATTCGAACAACACCGTCAATGATGTCCCCAGCGTTCACTTCATCTTGATGAAGCATAAGATCTACTTGTGCAGCGCCGATTCCGACACTAGCGAGCATTCGTTTAAACATGGACATGTGTAAATTTCCTCCTTGTGATTTGCCTATTCACTGATACGATTTGAAGTCTAAGAGGTTTCAAATCTTATATAAAAAAGTTAAAAATAGGCACAAATACCTCAGTTTTTCTTGTAGAAGAATCGTGATAACAGAAGACCAATAAACCCGAGTCCAATAAATAAAATGGCTTTGACGGTCATGGAGACATTCGGTAAATCCAGATAGATGACTTTTATTAGCGTTAGGAATAATAAGGCTACACCAGCAAGCCTCATTTGTTTGATTTGCTTCTGAAGTCCATAGGAAATAACACTAATCGCGTAAACGACCCATGCCATCGAAACAAACAGATGTTGCATATTTGAGCTTACATGGTGTGTCAATGTGCGTGTCACTTCCGTAATGAAAAACAATACCAACACACCAAGTGCGTATTTAAGACAAACTAAGGTGTTCCTAAACGTAAGGGCATCCCCGTAACGGGTTACTATTTTGATCATAGCTATCATTGTAACTAATACGAATAGCCAGATTAGCATTTCAACTGACAGGATTGTACGCATCCCTTCAAGGACGGTTGACATTGACATACAAAAAGCGAGGGCATAGATGATGATTCCGTTCACCTTTTGTAATAACGACTTCACTACGAATCCGAGTAATAAGGCAATAATACCCTCCACTAACAAGAATCCAGCTAAAGCATCTGTGTTGAAGAAGTTCGCCGCGTAGAATAATAAAGCGTATGAGGTTATTGTCAAGGTAAATGGTACTTTTTCTTTATCATTTCGATTGAACCAATAGGTAAGTGCAGCATAAATCAGACAGGTACAGATCATGACAAAGTTGAAAACGGTGTCCGAGTAGGACACTTTAAACCAAATCGAGGTTAAAGCAAAGCTCGGAATCAACAGCCTAAGTTGGTGAGGCATCGTGGGTTTTTTTCAACAAATAGTCACAAGTAAAGCGAATTGTTGCACGGAAATGCCAATGGCTGCAATCTTCACATCCCCGTTCGTGCTTATGCCAAAAAGGAACAGGGCCAAAGGTAGTAAACCAAATGAAACATACAGTAAACCGACAAATTTAGCCCTAATTGCGTACAGCATAAAGCTAATGAACAAAATGGCTTCGTAACTTACAAAGAACACAGAGGAAGGATGGTCAGTATGCAAGAGAAAAGGTGTCAACACACCTGCCGCACTTGCGATAATCGCTAATGCTTGTGATTGTAGCTTATGTGACAACCATAGTCCCAGTACAACCCCTATAACATTGAGTGTAAAAGCTGTAGGTGCTTGAATGAGATGATATAACTGATGACTAGCAAAGGTTGTTAACATAAACAATCCAATTGAACCGCCTAGTAGCACCTGTGATAGTAATGGTCGATTGGCCTTGTGTTGTTGGAATCCGAGCCATACAAAGCCACCACCAACTAAGTAACCAAGAGCACAACGCAAGCGCTCTGTTATCCATCCACTATCAACTGCCCCTTTAAATCCCCAGACAATACCGATCAGTAGAACAAACATGAAAACCCGCGGCAGCCAGACACGTGTTATGAGGTGTTCCCAGTCTGTTTCTTTTTTGATTACATCTTGCTTCGGTGGTGCAAGAGTAATGGGGGCAATCTGCTGAACAGGATTTGGTATGCTGCTTTTAAAGGCTGATGGTGTGCGTTGTTTTAACTGTGCAACTTCTTGCTCGAGCTCAATAACTCGCTTCTCTAACTCCTCAAATCGATTATGAATGTCCATGAATCGATCACCTCATCTTTCAGTTAGCTCTTCGTAAGAACGGCTGGCTTTCTACACTCAAAGTAACATGTTATGAGGTATATATTAAGTACTATCCTTGTGTAGTACCTTTATTTGGCTAAGTAAGTACAATCAAATTCACCTTAAGGTGGGAGTATTCAACGACTGAGATAAGGAAGTAAAAATCCATTGGAGTTCCAATGGATTTTTTTGTGTGCTTTTGATCATGATAAAACATGATTATTTTTACTCCTAAAAGTTGTATTACAAGGAAAGTATGGGAAGGGTGAGCCCCCATGGAACGGCCTAATAAAAAAACGATTGCTGAAGTATATAAATTGGCCTGCAAATCTGGCGATTTCCATCAATTCTCCCCCGTTGTAGGCAACTTTCCAGTTCGAATTCGATTAAGTTATTATCGAACACTTGTAGATGGATTGAAAATAAACCGTTACCTCGTGTCGGAAATTCAAAAAAATATCGAACAAATTTATCTTGTAGAAGATATTAAAAACATAATACCGTTCGAGGATCTAGAAGTAACATCGGATCCAGGTGAAGTGGAAAAAAAGTTGATTAAAGGTTACGTGGTTATTCAACTGAACGAATCAGACCACGAGTTTATCATAGTTAATGTTAATCAAATTGAACTTGGTCATCGCACAAGTAATGAAACTGAAAATGAGTTTAGTGTCGTAGGCCCAAAGGTTGGCTTTGTCGAAAACATAGACCTTAATGTTCATCTTCTACGGCAGCAAATCGCGGTGCCTGAATTGGTGTTCGAAGAACTAACGGTTGGTTCTGTGTCCAATACGAAGGTAATGATCGCTTATCTCGATAACGTGACGAATGAGCAACACGTAAATACGTTTCGGCAGCGGCTTAAAGAGATTGATGTGGATGTCGTTTTTGACAGCGCAGTCCTTGACCAAATTATTGCAGATCATACCAATACACCATTCCCACTATTTCTATCAACGGAGAGAGTGGACCGTGTGACGTATGCGATTATTTCTGGACAAGTTGCCGTTCTCTCTGACGGATCGCCTTATGTCATTACCGGGCCAACTACTTTTTTGGATTTTTTTATATCACCTGAGGACTATTATGTACCTTGGATTATTGGCTCGTTTTTCCGAATCATTCGAATCCTGAGCGTCATTTTCTCGATACTTGCTACTCCCTTATATGTTGCCGTATTAACCTATCATTTCGCGATTCTGCCGGAAATCCTGCTCGAACCACTTATCATATCGCGCAGTCACGTGCCGTTTCCACCTGTCATGGAAGCCATTTTTTTAGAAATTACGATAGAGCTGCTTAGGGAGGCGGGTGCAAGGCTTCCTACGAAAATTGGACAAACATTAGGCATCGTCGGTGGTATTGTAATTGGACAGGCAACGGTTCATGCGGCGTTAACAAGTAATATTCTATTGATTATTGTTGCTTTAACCGCATTAGCTTCATTTACGACACCTATATTCAAAATGGCGAATACGATTCGGCTATTAAGGTTTCCCTTTATTTTGCTTGCATCCTTATATGGAGGGTTGGGCATTGCTGTCGGGTTCCTATTACTTGCAGCCCATTTACTTCGTTTGAAATCATTAGGGATCCCTTATTTGGTGCCGTTGTTCCCATTTCGTACGGGAAACTTCTCGGACAGCTTCATCCGTGCTTCTCTGCAATATATGACAAGTAGAGCCAAGTATTTAAAGCCTAAATCAGTTGAACGCTTTCGTCCAAAGGAAGACAAGGAGGATATTAACAATGAATAGCTTGAAACAGCTTTTGTTGTATCCTTTTATCGTAATATGCTTACTTACCAGCTGTAGTAACGATATTGTCGTTGACCATATCCGTAGCGTGACAGTACTTGGTTTCGATAAAAAAGATACCGATGTCATAGCTTCTGCATTGTACTCTGATTATGAGAATAGAGGAAAAATAAAAGTTTTGCGCGGAATAGCAAAGCAAACAAGGGAAACAGTAAAAGACATAGCTTTCCAATCGGCGCAACCGATCAGGTTTGAAAAATTAAAATTACTGGTATTTAGCAAAGAGGTTGCGAGTGAAGGCATCGCATCCATTATAAAAACAGTATGCCGAAACCCTCTAGTCAGCTTCGATATGATCGTGGGTGTATTTGAAGACTCTTGGGTAACGGTAAGTGATAGTCTTGTAGGCAAAAATAGTCAAGATTTTCCCTATCATCTAATTGAGCAAAATATAAAAGAAGAGATGATTCCTGAATCAAATGTTTCGACAATCCTGTACGATTTTTATGGAGAGGGGCGAGATTTCTCAATGCCCTATCTCAAATTAAATTCAGATAAGAAGATTGAAATATCGGGATACGCAATCTTTAAGCATGATCAGCTTAAACTTGTCTTGAATCGACAGGAAATGGTCTATTTTAAGTTGCTCAAAGGGGATGCCATGCGTGGGGATATTCCATTTATTCTTAGTCAAGACTCGAAACAATCGCGAGCCACGTATAGGTCAACTTCTGGCAAAATGAGTAGGCATATTAAGCTAAATCCAAATGGAACAGAAGTTAGCTATACGATAGCGTTGAACGGAATGGTCAATGAATATCCAGATTGGTTAGTTCTAGATCTGGAAGCAAATGCAGAAGATTTAAAGAAGCAACTAGAGACGCAACTTCAAAAACATATCCTTGAGCTACTGCACAAACTAGTAAAGGAAGAAGTTGACCCGCTCGGAATCGGCGATTTGGTGAGGTCACGTCAAAGAAACTGGACGGAAAATAAATTTGTTATGAACGACTATGGGAAAATCAAATTCGATGTTCATGTTCATACCCAATTAAGCAAATCTGGTGTTGGAGAATAATTCGTTAGGGGGGATATTGGTGGAAACACAAATGAAACAAAGCTTAACCTTATCTCCATATCTCCTATGGATTTTATTACATGGCGCTCAAATGCGAAGTACCTTGCTAATATTTCAAAACTTTATCATAAAAGGGGCTGAAATGGACTCCTTATTTTCCTTTACGGCAGTTGCGCTAAGCATGCATTTGATTATTATAATGATGTATTTTTTATTGGAATACGCACCGGAAGGAGACCTAATATCCTTACATAAAAAGTTGTTTGGTAAGTGGGTTGGCAGCCTTATGTCGCTCGTTTTCTATGGTTATATCTTATTGTTTGTCGTCAATGAGCTTAGATCTTACATAGAAGTCATCCATGTTTGGATTTTTCAAAATACGCAATTATGGACCTTATCGGTCGTTTTACTACTTACTGCCGTGTATATTGTCTCTGGGGGCTTAAGGGTCATTACAGGCATTACTTTGATCTGCATGATCATCCCTACACTGCTCATTCCTTCGCTTTATTTCGCTTTCGAACACGCACATTGGACGAACTTTCTCCCATTGATCAATCATAATGGCTTTCAATTTGCTCAGTCGGCATATCATTCATTAAGTACGTTATTGGGCATTGAATTTTTACTGCTTTTGTACCCATTTATCAAAAATCAAGAAAAGTCCAAGAAATGGGCCCATCTTGCTGTTATACATTCTACAGTAATTACTTTACTCATCGCATTTGTAAGCTTTGCATTTTTTAATATTCAAGAACTGAAACACACAATTTGGCCGACACTTATTTTGTCCAAAAGCATACGCTTTACGTTTCTAGAAAGGTTTGATTATATTTATGTTTTTATTTGGTTGTTCGTGATCATTTCCGCGTCATGCATCGGCTTATGGGGAGGCAGTCGAATCCTCAAACTAACGTTTGGAATAAAAGCTAAAACATCCTTATGGATAACCTGTAGTATTGCTTTTGTGATTATGCTCCCAATGAAAGGTCCGATGATCATTGAAAAGCTGAATTCCGCAATGTCGATTTCGGGATGGATTCTTTTGTACGGTTATATACCAGTGCTTTGCATGTGGGTTGGTCTTAGAAAATGGATGAGTATTAAATTGAATAGGAGTTGACAACTTACTAACTAGTAAGTTAAGATACGAGCATGGAAAACAGAAAAACACAAATTATTGAATTGGCGCTGGATTTGATTCGGGAAAAAGGTTACGTTGCTTTTAGTTATGATGATATTTCAAAGCAATTAGGCGTGACCAAAGCAAGTATACATTACCATTTTGAGAAGAAGGAGGATTTGGCTGTTGCCGTAACTGATCGGATACATCAGACTTTGAAAAGCCTTATGCATTCGGTAAACAATGAAGATGTACCCACAGAAGAGAAAATTAGAAATCTCATCAGTAAACAATTAAAGCTCAGCGGTAAAGGAATATGTCCAATATCGTCACTGCAAACCGATTTTGAATCTATACCTGAAGTTGTTCAAGTGAGAGTTCGAGAGCTTAGTCAGTTTGAATTGAAGAGTTGGATGGAGCTGTTAAGCCAAGCGCAAGTAGAAGGAATAGTTAAAAGTTTTGTTGACATTGAAGCTTTAGCGTATGCTGTTTTATCATGTATCAAAGGTAGTTTGCAATACAAACGGGTGTTAGAAAAAGATATTACACCTCAAATTATGGAACAAATAGAGAGAATGATTAAGGGATAAATTTTTTTGAGGAATACTTACTAACTAGTAAGTAAGAGTAAAGGTTCAGCACTCTTGATCCGTATTTCTAGATAAAAACAGGACAACATAAAGCCAATATGCTGCCTAATCTTCCTTTTCATTCAATATAGAAAGAGGTTAACTGTGTGAAAAAAATGCTTTGGGTTGTACTTATCATGTCCATCGGAGCTACGTTTATTTCCTCGCTATTCCCTTTATACGCTGAGCATTTTCATTTGAGCTCTCTTGAAATCACGATATTGTTTGCCGTATATGCCGCTGTTCTACTGCCGACCTTGCTTGTCGTGGGAGCTAGGGGGAACGCTTGGGGATTAAAAAAGGTGCTTCGCATCTCCATTTGGTTTTCGATCGCATCGACGCTGCTTTTTATTCTAAGTACGAATGTAACGATGCTCTACGCGGCTAGGATATTGGAAGGTATCGCTTATGGTGCTTTTACAGGTACAGCTAGTGCTTTTTTGTTAAAACAAACGGCTTCCACGAAAGTGGGCACAGCCATAAAATTATCAGGTGTCATCATCAATATTGGATTTGGATTAGGACCAGCTATCTCAGGATTAATCATACAGTATGTTCATGTCATGCCGCTTCGTGTTCCGTATTGGTTTCTTCTCATCTTGTTAGTGAGTTCATGGATTGTGCTGGAAATGCTGCCGAAACTCGAAGATAGTCAAGTGCGGACGCAGGCTAAAGCTAAACTATCTCTAGGTATTCCTGACAATATTCGCGCACACTTCTGGTCTTTTATCGGACTTCCAATTTTTACAGTATTTACATTAGGTGGTATCGTATTTTCACTAATTCCAACTTTCGTTAAACACGTCATTCACACGAACAATCTTTCTATTTCTGGCTTGTTAATTCTGGTGCTGCTCGGTGGAGGGGCGTTGATGCAGTTCTTTCCTTGGCCGCGAAATCCCGTTATACGAATGCGAATGGGTATTTTATGTCTGGCAATAGGATCGTGGGTCATCGTATTTTCCGGCGAATCAGCGAGTCTATTCCTTCTGTGGGCAGGCATATTCATTCAAGCCATTGGTGCCGGATGGACATTCCAAGTTTCCCTAAGATTTGCTAGCCAATTGCCAAAGCCAGAAGAACGTCCGCGCGTTATTTCAGCCTTCTATTTAAGTGCGTACGCAGGATTCATTGTTCCACCAGTTGGCGTTGGTGTTCTGACACAATTCTTTAGTTTGAATTTCTCGTTGATTTTACTTAATCTATTTGCCGCTATTATTGTGATCTACGTGATCATGTATTCAGCCAAATTCAATCGATTTTATTCAAAGCTGCAACAATCGTAAGCCCACATCAATCTAATTTTATAACGTAGAGGAGAATGAAAATGAGAAAAGATTTCGTATTTCACTTATATAATGTTGAGCATAATAATTTCATGAACCACCTTGCTAAATGCCCAGAGGATCTACGTAAAGTTGTTCCACAAGGTTTTAACACCAGCCTTTATTGGCATTTGGGACATGTGCTTCGCATAACCGATTTCCATGTTTTTGGACTTTCGCAGCAAACGCTGGCAACACCGGAACGCTATAAAGAATTGTTCCATTATGGAACGAAAGCTACGGAATGGACTGAAACACAGCTTGCTCAGATGCCTGAGTGGGATGTCATGTTAGAGCAATTGAAAGAACAGCGCGAGCATATTTATAATACGTTGAAGGATAGACTAGACGAGTCTGTGCCAGAGAACTTCAAAAAAGCCGAAAATTTCGGTGAATTAATTCTTACAACTGCCGCACATTTATCCAATCATAATGGTGTTGTAGCAGCTATGTTGCAAGTGCTTCAACAACAGAAATAACTTAAGCTGCCTAATGTAGATTGCATAAATGGCATAGGTAGCATGTGAACAGCCTTCCGGTACTACCGGAGGGCTGTTTGTGCAGTCTAAGTGTGTTGACATGACACCAAATGGTGACCTACAATACGACCAAAGAGTCGCTTTTTTTTGATATAGCAGAGAAACGCTATTAGGCGTATCGATGATAAGTAGGGAGGCGTATGTTGATGTCAAATACTACGATGAACCGCAAGGTTGATGGATTTTTAAATAAGGCAAAGAAGTGGAAAGAAGAATTTGAGAAGTTAAGAAGTATCGTTCTTGACTGTGAGTTAACTGAAGATTTTAAATGGATGCATCCCTGCTATACATTTCAAGATAAGAATATCGTTTTGATACATGGTTTTAAAGATTACTGTGCACTTCTGTTTCACAAAGGGGCTTTGCTGAAAGATGCCAATGGGATCCTCATCCAACAAACGGTGAATGTTCAGTCAGCTCGCCAAATTCGGTTCACGGATATTCGTGATATTGTTGCTATGGAATCCATCATTAAAACCTACATTTATGAAGCGATAGAGGTGGAAAAAGCCGGATTAGAAGTAGCGTTTAAAAAGCCAACCGAATTCAAAGTTGCTGAAGAATTTCAGGTGAAATTGGATGAAAACCCAGCGTTAAAAGCGGCTTTCGAGGCATTAACACCCGGCAGACAAAGAGCATATCTCCTCCATTTCTCTGAACCCAAACAATCCAAAACTCGCGTGTCACGGGTTGAAAAATATATGCAACACATACTTGGTGGCAAAGGATTGAACGATTAAGAAGAATAGGCGTGACAAATACGTTACAATAAGGTCAAATGAATGAAAGTGAAGCAAGATCGAGGGGAGCTTAAGAATGGAATTTCAATTATTATCAAGGGATGTTACACAGCATTATTGTCGAAAAATTCGGATGCCCGAAGGCGCAACCGATATATTGATGGCTATCACGGATCAAATCAATCAAGATGCCAAACTGATGGACATTTATATGGATTTTTATAAGAATACGATCGAAAGTGGTTATTGGACAACGGTATGGGAACCCTTAGCGATTGATGCTTACGTGGAAGAAGTCCTTGGACAAGAAGCTTCGTTATTCTATCTACATGCTGCCTTACAAAGATTACCTCTAGCTGAGCAGAAGTACGCGGAAAGAGGATTGAGCGAAGAGCTATTTGTAGAAACCTTACGAGATATCGGTGTATGGGTGCAAAATGCCTATAATTTAGTCGGATATTATGCCATTAGAAATTTCAGCTGGATTTGGCGACATCTTGAAGCCAGAATGTTTCGAGTGGGAGGCATGCAATTTATTGCGACGAAGTTTTCTGGGGTTGTCAAAGGCTTTTACAATGAGAAGGAAGCAAGATTCATGCTCTTAAGCAGCAAAGGGATGGAATTAAGAGCTAATGGTGATATGCAAGGCGTATGTAATAAAGAGAAAACAACCGATGGTTTTGTGACGGATTATGAGGAAACCGACGCATATTTCATTGGGCATCCAATCACGCCGATTGGGAAAGGTGTCAACAATCCAATTAAACTTAATAAAAATGAATGGACAAAAGTGCTGGATAAGGATGATACGATGCTTGAGATACACATCCCCAGAGATACGGCTTTTGATATGGAAAAGATTAAAGAGACGTACATACAAGCTAAGGAATTTTATGCGAAATATTTTCCAGAGGTCTCATACAAAGGGATGGTATGCCATACTTGGCTCTTTACGCCTCAATTGCGGGAGATGTTACCGCAGACAAGCAATATCGTGAAGTTCCAAGAGCAGTTCTATCTCTATCCGACAGCGGGTTCTGTGCGGTTTTTATGGAATTTTGTATTTAATGAATTAACCGAGGTGAAGGATGCCAAACCGGACACTTCCTTAAGGAGAAAAGTCCTTACTTATTTAGAAGAAGAGAAAGAGATATTCGATATGAATGGGGTATTTCTTGATATTTGCGGTGAATTTGGAAACGTCTCTTATAAGTAAGAAGTTAACGAAACCAATTTCAATAGAACTCAGGTGATGCAGCTAATGAATATCGTACTGATCGGCATGTCGGGAGCTGGAAAAAGCACATTAGGCGTGCTTTTAGCAAAAGCCATGGGTATGGATTATGTAGATACAGATATTGTAATCCAACAACAGGAAGGTAGACTGTTACAAGATATCCTTGATATGGATGGCACTGAAAAATTTCTCGAAATCGAAGAAAAAGTTGTTGCTAACTTACGGTTGGAGAACTGTGTCATCGCTACAGGTGGAAGTGTCATTTACTCAGACATTGCGATGAATATGCTCAAACAAGGCGGTCAGATCCTATATTTACATGTCTCCTATGAAGATATTAGTAAGCGATTAACCAACATAACAACCAGAGGCATTGTGATAAAAAAAGGAAATAGTCTGGAGGACGTTTACGTGGAACGGCTTCCGCTATACAGGAAATATAGTGATGTAACGATTGATTGTACCGATAAGGATATTGAACAGTGTGTTCATGAAATAATGACGAAGATAAAAGACCTTTAATCGAAATTGGAGGGCTCCGTTCGTGAACGAGCGAAATATCATTGAACAATTCAAGCATAAGGTTATCAACAATGCTGCTGAAGATACGAGAAGGCTCCTACAGGAGCATCCTTTTCTTACGAATCAAATCAATGAACCTTGGTTTTCATTTGATACACCTGCAATCGTCGCTGCAGCAGCAAAAGGGAACCGAGAAGTCGTAGATATATTGCTAGACTATGGCGCTGATTTACATGCAAAAAGCAGCTGGTGGGCAGGCGGCTTCGGCGTTTTGCATCATGACCACTTTGAGCTTTCCCGCTATTTGATCGAACGTGGAGCCCCTGTTGATATCCATGCAGCTTCACTTTTAGGCATGTTGGACACCGTGCGAGAGATTATCGCGAAGGATCCCTTAGCGGTCAATCAGCGAGGCCCTGACGGGCAAGTTCCGCTTCATTTTGCTACCCAACATGAGATCATAGATATGCTTCTTGCTCATGGAGCGGATATTCATATTCGCGATATCGATCATGGCAGCACGCCAGTACAATGGGCGATCGATAATACGGATAAATGTAAGTATCTCGTTGCGCACGGCGCGGCAGTGGATATCTTTATAGCGATTGGCATCGGAGATGTTGAGCTAGTTCAGAACCTTCTTCGTGATGAACCTGAGTGCCTTCAAGCGCAAGTAGGAAGAGGAGTTTTTACTTCCGGTGATTCGAACGGCGGGCATATTTATGAGTATAAAATAGGCATTCATGCGCGGCCGTTGCATGTTGCGGCACGCCGAAATCAACCGGAGATCGTGGATCTGATTTCGGGGTATAGCCCTCCAAATCAGCGTCTACTGCTGGCATGTCTACAGGGAAATCAATCGGCTGTGCAAGATCTGCTTACGCAGAATGCCAATTTGGTAAAGTTGCTTTCGACGGAAGAGCTAAGCTCGATTGCGGATGCAGCCTGGAAGAATGAAGTACAGGCCGTTCGAACGATGCTCGAAGCCGGCTTTCCAGCTGATTCTCGGCGCAGTAACAAGGAGTGTACAGCGCTTCATAACGCGGCAATCCGTGGGAATGAAGAAATCGTACAGTTGCTGCTTGAGTATGGAGCGTCCGTTCAACTAACTCAGGGTTACGGAGGAAATGCTTTGGACAGTTGTTTGTGGGGATCCGTTCATATGCGGGATTCAACAAGGGACTATCCATCGGTGCTTGAGCATCTCATTCAGGGGGGTTCGCCTTTACCAAAGGTCTTATCAGGAAGCGAAGAAGTGAAGGAAGTGCTGCGTCGTCACGGCGTTCATACTGTGAACTAATGTCATATCTGCAACACGAATTATACGGATGATAATGGGAGTGTAGCCAAATGGGAACCAACCAATTAAGACCCATATATAACGCTGGTGAATCGCTAGTGAAGGAAATTCAAAGAACACAAATCCCTAATGATGGGGTAGCTATATGGAGTTTGGGTCAAGCAGGTGTGCTGATAAAAGGCAGCAGTTCAGATGAACTGATTTGTGTAGATCCCTATTTAAGCTATTCAATTGAAATGGAGGATCCCGATACGGAATTTAAGCGTGAAATTCCTCCTCCGCTTTCTCCGCAAGAGCTGCATGTAAACTCGGTATTGCTTACACATTTTCATAATGATCACATGGATTTGACTACCATCAAAGGAGTTGCTCAAGCACATCCAGCAACGAAATTTGTTGCGCCTGCTTCCCATGTGTATCTGCTGCATGATAGTGAGATTGACCGAAGTCGTATTCTGCCAGCGAGGCAGGAACAAGTCATCTCTGACCAAAGCATGACCATAACACCTGTAGCAGGAGCGCATACGGCATATGAGTCGGATCCAGATGGCAATCAATATTATCTAGGCTTTTTTATCGAAATGAATGGTGTACGTATTTTTCATACGGGAGATACGGTTGTCACGCCCCAATTAATCGAGCAAGCGAAGAAGTTTCAACCACATGTCACGCTCTTGCCAATAAATGGAGGAGATTATGCGAGAACTTCCAGAGGCATTGTGGGGAATATGAACTTCCGTGAAGCGGCTGATTTCGGTGTGGAAATCGGTTCAGATTTACTTATTCCTATCCATTTTGATATGTTTTCAAAAAATCGTGATAACCCGTCCTACTTTGTTGATTATTTGTTTCACAACTATCCAGCACAAAAGTTTCATATGATGTCAGCTGGCGAGCGATTCATTTATTTTACTTAATTAAAAGAAAGCCGCGTGAGCTTAGGACTTTTTGCTAGTCTTTAAGCTGCCGCGGTTTTTTATGCAGGTTATTCCAAGAACAAATTAAAAATGAGGTGATAGCATGGCACTCATTCAGCCAGCAATCAAACGAAAAGAAATGCTGCTTATTACCGCCGTTGCACTTGGCACATTGCTTAACCCGCTCAATACGACAATGATTTCAGTCGCTTTAGCTCGGCTACAGGAGGATTTCCAGCTTACATTTGCTGATGTATCGTGGTTAATCTCTACTTACTACTTAGTCAGTGCAATTGGACAGCCGTTAATGGGCAAGTGGAGCGATTTATTTGGTCGTAAAAAAGTGTTCATCCTGGGGCTGTTGCTCGTCACGTTGTCATCGAGCCTAGCGCCGCTGTCACCTACCTTCGGGTGGCTTATCGGGTTTCGGATTATTCAGGCTTTGGGCAGCTCTGCCTTGTTTCCTTCAGGCATGGGGATGATCCGCAGTCAAATTACGTCTAATCAAGCAAAGGCTCTTGGCATCATATCCATATTTTCCAGTACTTCAGCTGCCTTTGGCCCCTCACTTGGTGGCTTGTTATTACATTACGGAGATTGGCCATTGATTTTCCTTTGCAATTTTCCATTTATTATTGCTTCCTTTGTTCTCGCATGGAAACTGTTCCCGAAAGATCCAAAAATGGTTGGCCGCGCTGCCGAGATGGATTGGCGGGGGGTAGCTTTATTTTCATCGACCATATTCATGTGGCTGCTGTTTTTCTTAGCACTAGCAGATGGGCTAAGCCTGTGGAAGCTGATAGTCAGCGTAGGACTGACGTTCTGGCTATACCGATATGAGCTCGGGCAAAGTAAGCCGTTCATCAATGTTGCTTTTTTACGTAACAATATGAACGTGACTCGTATTTATGCGCAGTTTATTTTGACCAATATTGCCTTCTATTCCATCATGTTTGGCATTCCGTCTTACTTGCAGAGCGTACAAGGGATGGACCCGCAGAAGACAGGACTAGTTATGCTGTCTATTGCCGGTTTCAGTGTGTTGGTCACGCCACTAGTCGGTCGCTGGATTGACCAGAGCGGATCCAGGCCGCCACTAATTGCCGGAACGGCTCTGGTTGCAGTCGGCAGCTTGCTGCTCATGCTCATCCAGGACAATGCAAACGCAGTGACCATTTTCCTTGTCCTCTGCGTACTTGGGATCGCCAACGGATTTAACAATTTATCCATGCAGACAGCACTGTACGATTTCGTTACTAAAGAAGAGACAGGCATTGCTTCCGGATTATTCATGACTTCCCGGTTCATTGGAACCATTCTGTCTTCAAGTTTACTTGCGGCATTATTCGGCAAAAACATAACGACCTCGCACCTGCATAGCATGGCGTGGACATGTGCAGGACTTGGTGTGTTAATGTTCGCTTTGACCATGCGTATGCCCAGTCGGCATGCACAAAAAGCTATGCAATAACAAATGAGCATACCTGAAGTCTCATATACATGAACATAGGAAAGCGAGGGAGGTAGGATCGGTGAAATGCGTGTAAAAAAACTGATTTATATGACCTCGCTACTTATGGTTACCTTCGTTACGATTGTCGTCCTCTGGTCAACTGGATTGATAAGTTTATGGACTGAAGGTATCGCATTTATTGCAAACAACACAACTGAATTTACGAGTAGAAATAGTCAGGTCATCGATGGGAAGTACACGCTACAGGTGGATTTGTCTGACCTAGAAAGTAACATCGGAAAAGAGATCTATAAGGATGACGAACATAAGATTTACTTATCTTGGCTTCAGAGTAGACGTGTTGGCGAGTATGATATTGGATTTCGATCAATCGGAACGTATTCATTATCGGGTGCTTCTCTCATTTCGGGGATTCATCATGAGACTATTAATGATCATGCCTTTACTTATTCCATGTCTGCCAAAATGACGGTTAAGTACGAAGATAAAACATACCTTGCAACGGATTCAGGTCAATGTGGTTTGAATTTTAAGGATGGCGATTGTTTCTCATTTAATATCTACTTAAGCACGGGACCAAAAGGTGAGCCTATAAAAGACGCGGGGATTGTCGAAGTAACGATTACTGATTTATATAAAAATATTTGGCTCAAGAAATAACTTCGAATAAGGTGTATGTTCCCTTACTAATATGGAGAGCCTATATCCAAAAATTAGGGAAGGTGTACACCATGTGGAGAATGCTAGTGGTGTTTGGTTTACTAATCGTTTGTACTAGTCATGCACCCAATGATGTGGAGGCGAAAGAGCCTTTTGAAGAGATGCATCTTAAGATGGGGTATACAACGGTTGATGATGCAGTGGCGGCATGTGAGAAGTATTTCTCGCGTGACATCAAATTACCCATTAAGGTGCCACCAGTGGCATTTACGCATCAACTTGGGAGATGTTCGACCACTTCGGGCAGTCCCGCGAATGATGAACTCGAGATTGAGTATCTGAACGAACGTGAGAATGTCTATCACTATATGATACGGATAAGACCGTCTGCATATCGTAGTAACTTATTTCAGAATAAGAGTAATTTACTTGGTACCTACGAACTCAGTGATGGAACTATCGCACAATACGGAAAGGTGTCATCTGGCCGATTTTACATGCTTTCTTTTGAAAAGAATAACTATCAATATGACTTAATTGTCGGCTATCGTGTAAAAGCGAAAATAACGGAGCACGTTTTGGTGGACATTGCGAATTCGGTGAGATTAACCTATCCAGATCCAAATGAAAATCCTCTCCGTTAAGGAGAAAGGGCGACTTCTATGAAAAGAATGTATACAGACCCCAAAGGGGAAGCTTACAACCAAGTCATCGATTTAGCGATCCGAAATTCGGCCTATTTTGTGCTTGGAGAGAAACTGGCAGCTGTCGAAGGAAGAGGGAAGTATGCTCACGTGTTGGAGTCATTAGAGCCATTCCTGCTGCAGACAATTGTGCTCCAAGGAGATATCGAAGAAATCAAACGAATGAGAACGACATATGACTGCCGTGCTTTCTATACAGCGGGAACCTATTACCTATATAGATCCTGTGAAGAGAGCGGGAACTTACTGAAGCAAAATGCCAACGCCCTGTCGGACTGGATTTATCCTTCTCTGCCGGAAGATTTGTGTTTTGTAAAAGAAGGTGGCGGCGATTATCTTTACTCCGTAGTACATGAACGCTGGTATGGTATGGATGTAACTGAGGAAGAAGCTGTTGCATTAATGGAACAAATAACGGGGCTTTTTTTGCAACTAGCGTCTCACCGCGATCTGGATTGTCTACTAGATGATGCGATCAAACATCAAACGAATTGGCTATATCTGAGTAGGCATGGTGTGACTGAACTACCAGAGCGGATCCGTGAACTGACAGAGTTGCGCGAGCTAGAAATATTTGAACAGGATCTGTATCATCTTCCCGAGGCGTTATTTGAGTTAAGCAAGCTTGAAAGCTTGAAAATCATGACAGCCGATTTAGCATGTATTCCGGCGTCCATAGGCAAATTGAAAAAATTGAGGGAGCTTAGCATCATTTGTGCAAGTTCGGATCGGCCGACTCCCGAGTTTGTGTTTAAGCCGAAGGAAGAAATTAGCCTAGATCGCATTCCACCTGAGATTGGTGAAGTAGATAGTCTGGCGTATCTTACGATCCAATATTCGGCGATCCATGAGCTACCGCACGAGTTAGAGAATCTTCAAAATCTGCGACTTTTGAACATCAGTATGAGTATGATCGATCGTAAACCTGACTTTCTTTTGAAAATGAAACAACTGGAATATGTGAACCTGTCAAGGGATACGCTGTGGTAAATGACGGAGTCTGTAGGGGACAACATAATTTAATAAATCTTCTCCCTTGAAGCGATTACCCATCATTCATTATGATAGATGTAAATAAGATTTGGAGTGTGAATGATGAGCGTAAATGACATTATTGCGAATATTGTTAACAAACTTAAATCAGTTAACGGAATAAGTGCAATAGTTCTCGGTGGTTCAAGAGCAAGGGGAACTGCTAACAACCATTCAGATATTGATATTGGTATCTATTATGATTCTTCCTTAGGGTTAGATATTGCTCAGCTTCGTCAGGTTGCGGCTGAACTCGATGATGATCATAGAGAAGACATGGTGACAGAAATAGGTAGTTGGGGACCCTGGATTAATGGGGGCGGATGGTTAAAAGTTAATCAAATGGCTGTCGATTTTATATATCGTGATCAGCATAAAGTGTCGAGAGTCATTGACGAGTGTGTTAGGGGAGAGGTCACGATGGATTATCAACCCGGACATCCACATGGATTTGCTAACGCCATTTACATGGCAGAAATTGCATTGTGTCAAGTATTATGGGATCCATCGGACGTCATAGGTCGTATGAAGAGTAGAACGAATTCGTATCCCCCAACCTTGTTAGAAGCAATCATCGGGAAATTTTTGTGGGAGGCAACTTTTGCTTTAGACAATGGGTATAAAGGAATATACAAAAATGATATTTCCTTTATTGCAGGATGTTGTTTCAGATCCGTATCTTGTTTAAATCAGGTATTGTTTGCAAAAAATGAAACCTATTTAATGAATGAAAAAGGTGCTTCCTCCATTGCGGATTCATTTCCAATCGTGCCGAGCAACTATGCGCAGCGAATCAAGGACGCTTTTGCACGAATCTCGGAAGATCAAGACGCCTTAAGGGAAGCGATTAACATGTTGCGTGAACTGGTACAAGAAACAAAAGATTTAATTAACAAATGAAACATATGTTCCCGTCTCTGGAATTGTGCTATGATGTATGTATCATGATGATGGAGATGACGAATGAATATTCACAACACAATCAGTGATTATGAACAATTTAACCATTGGACACAAAATACTTTACAGCCTTTGAGCGATCAAGTTTGGCATCGTCCCATTCAAGAAGGTAAGTGTTCCATCGCTGAAATCATTGCACATCTAAGAAACTGGGATCTTCATCTCATTGATGTCGTCATTCCTTCCATTATGCAAGGCGGGGGGATTGAATTTCCCGATTTCAACGACTATAATAGCAAAGCCTATGAACACGCAAATTCAGGTGTATCCAAAAATGACTTACTACAAGAATTCTCAGAAGATAGAACGAAACTGATTGATCTTCTAAGAAATATGACCTCTGAAGACTTATTGTTTGAAACAACCGCAAACGGTGTCACTCATTGCCCTCATACAGGTCAACCTTACTCCCTACTTTATATCATTCATGAATTTATTGAGCATGATGCTCATCACGGAAAGCAAATGATAAACTTTCTAAACGATTTACAAGAAAAATAGTGATTCATAGTTATTGAAGAGGCAGCCAGTGGTTGCCTTTTTCTCGATTTTAAGCGACCATTAAGCACCGCATTGTTTTCGAATTCATAATAAGCTACGATCATTTTATTGTAAGTATCATCAGGAGGATAGGTCAGATGAATATCAAAAAAGTGATCGTAACCGGTCGCATGTATAAAGAACTTGAAATGCTTGCTTCACTGGACATGAAGAGGGAGTATTTGTTTCTTCCGGAGGCGGAAGTTCGTCCAAATCACTTCGAGTGGGCGGATGGGTATGTGGCTTTTAAACCGACGGTGTCGTTTCATTTTGGTAATTTGCAGTGGGTGCATGCGCTCGGTGCTGGCGTTGATGCCTTTCTTTTTAACCGTGAATGGAAAAAAGAGGTCTTACTAACTCGTACGATCGGTAGTTTTGGGCAGAAAATAGGGGAGTATTGCTTAAGTTATATACTGGCTGATATGCATCGACATGATTATTTTCAGCATACGCAGGCTCAGAAAGTATGGATGCCTTCAAAGCAGAAACTGTTACAGGAGATGAACATTGTCATTTTTGGTACCGGAACGATAGGCGAGGAAGTGGCTAGGATGCTTCAAACGTTCGGGGTGACCGTATACGGAATATCTCGCAGCGCTACTGCGAACAGTCATTTTACAAGGGTGATACCGATTTCTGATGTACAAGCCGTATTATCGCAGGCCGACTGGGTAATTAATACACTCCCCTTAACATTAGCAACTGAGCGTTTGTTTAATAAACGCTTGTTTTCCTTTATGCAGGGCGCAGGCTTTATCAACGTAGGAAGAGGGGCTTCGGTGGATGACCATGCGTTGCTTGAGGCAATTGAGCAAGGTCATGTGCGCAGAGCTGTTCTTGATGTGTTCAGAGAGGAACCTCTGCCAGTAGAGTCACCATTATGGACAAATTCGAATGTGGTCATTACTCCTCATATTTCTGCTGTTACTGGTGTGGAGGAAGCGATTGAAGGCGTGCTTGCTATGCTCGCAGAGATAGACAGTGGGCAAGAACGAATTAGCCAATCGGTTGATGTAAACAGAGGATATTAGACTCGGTTTACGTCGGAATATGAAAAAAAGGTCCGAGTCCAGGGTTTTCACCTGATTTCGGACCTTTTGTTATATCTACATTTACCTTACGCTTCCATGCGAGCAAGTTCTTTACGAACGATCGGAGCGACCTTTGTGCCGAGCAGCTCGATGGTACGTAGCAAGTCTTGATGTGGCAGCGTGCTGACATCTACATGTAAGAGGAAACGTGTTAACCCTAGGTTCTTGCGGAGCAGGACGATTTTCTCCGCTACATACTCGGGATCACCGACATACAGTGCTCCACGAAGGCTGCGCGCAGCATCGAAAGATTCACGCGTGTATGGCGCCCAGCCGCGTTCACGACCAATCGTATTCATTTGAGCTGCTGTAGAAGGGTAGAACATGTCCGCTGCCTTCTCAACCGTATCTGAGATGAAGCCATGCGAATGCGTAGCAATTTGAAGCTTGCTAACGTCGTGTCCTGCTTTCGCGGCTGCTTCCTTGTAGAGATTGACTAGCGGAGCGAACCTCTCTGGCATGCCACCAATGATCGCAAATACGACAGGCAAACCTAGCATACCGGCACGAACTGCTGATTCTGGCTTGCCACCGGTTCCGATCCATACGGGTAGGGGCTCTTGTACAGATCGCGGATAAACACCCAGATTGTTGATAGCTGCTCGATGACCGCCTCTCCAAGTTACTTTCTCCGATTCACGAATCTTCAGCAGAAGCTCGAGATTTTCCTCGAATAGTGCATCATAGTCGTTTAAATCATGTCCGAATAAGGGGAAAGATTCAATAAACGATCCTCTACCGGCCATAATTTCCGCCCTACCGTTGGATATACCATCCAGTGTGGAGAAAGCTTGATAGACACGAACCGGATCATCGGATGACAACACGGTGACGGCACTCGAGAGCCGGATCCGTTTAGTCGTTGCAGCGGCGGCAGCCAGAATGACAGCAGGTGCTGAGCTCGCGTAATCTGCTCGATGATGTTCGCCGATCGCATAGACATCTAAACCGACTTGATCAGCCAGATTAATTTCCTCAACTGCTTGGCGGAGACGTTCGGCGTGTGTGATGCCATTTGCTCTCGGAGCAGCTTCGAGAAAAGTACTTATTCCTATTTCAATAGATGAAGTTGTAAGATTAGACATATGAATCGCTCCCTTCAAGATATATGTATTATACTATACTTTTTAATGTAACTCAACAAAAGTAAGCGAAATTATCACGTAAAGTAAAAAGTTTAATCATTTTGTAGCAAACCCATTATTCTCTTTAGTAGACTTCCCGAAATAGGTATAATATACCACAAAGAGCATAAAGAAGGGTGCTGTGAATACGTATGTTTTTCGTTAATTCGCGTGCAATCATTGAAAGATATGTGAATGGAACGATGGAAATCGTCATTCAAACACGAAACAAAGCAGGTGAATCTCAATTGCTTGAATTGCCTGGTGGGCGACTAGAACCTTTCGAATCCTTCGTGACAGCACTTATAAGAGAAGTTAAGGAAGAGACGGGACTCCATGTTGTCGAAATTGAAGGTGAGGATACGAGAATAGATACCGTAGGTATCGATCCTAGTTTTGAAGTGGAATGTATGAAGCCGTTTAGCGTGTATCAGACAATTAATGGCTCTTTTGACTCCGTCGGAGCGTACTTTCGATGTCGCGTACAAGGTGAGTTATTACAATCTGGAGATGATACAAAGAACCCTAGATGGATCGCCGTTGACGAATTAAGACGACTAATGAACGAGGATCCCCGCCAATTTTCAAGTGTAGATCGAGCAGGCGTATTATATTATTTGACCTATTTAGAAAAGTTAACTTTATCTGAACGCTAGTCAATCTTATATGTTTGATAAGAGATAAACCTTCTTTCTGCAAATGCGGATAGAAGGTTTTTTGTACTTTGAAAAGCAAAAAAAATCATATCGCAATAAATAAACACAATGATAGCTCGCCTGTTCACACGTATATTTACATGGACCGTGTAATGTTCAGATTAGCCGCTAAGTGCGTACTCAAATGTAAGAAAGGTTGTGCAATGGATGATAAAGACGAAGGTGGACTGGCCATCTTTTATGGCGAGACATGATATGACTTGGTCCGTAAAACCGAATTCGTGGAATGAGGGAGCTTTTATTGGCAACGGGTTTATCGGGGCCATGATATATAGTGAAGAGCATCGTGATAAACGCAATGTACTGCGCTTTGTACTTGGGTGTACGGACGTTACGGCGCAAAAACCTGGAGGTGGTTTTCCACCACGCGTGCCAGTAGGGGAGCTGCATCTGGAGCTAGTCGGATGGTATTATCAACCATCAAGCATACGGCTTGATTTATGGAATGCCGAGATGCGGGCGGAGATAACAACGACAGTTGGCACCTTGAAGGTGCGCGCATTTGTACACAGCCAAGATCAGGTACTGTCTGTAGAGCTGGAAACGAGCGAAGGCGAAAGAGAGGCTCGTATGTCTTGGTACGCTTTTAGTGAAGTGGATCATGTATTGAAAAATGCGGACGGCTTTAACCTGAATCAATATATTCCACAGGCGGAAGTCGTACGTGAAGTAAATGAAGATGGCTTACATGTTGCTGTGCAAACGTTTAACTATGCAGGAGGATGTACCACGGCATGGATGGAAAAACGGCCAGAAAAAGGCGGAAACTTACATCAATTATGGTTATCAATTGGCAATGGTTGTCATGAGCTGGTGAAACAAAGGATTGAAACCGCTGTTAGACACGCGGTTAATCAGCCACGGGAGTCTTGGCAGGCGTTGCACCGAAGTTGGTGGCATCACTACTATCAGCAAAGTTTTGTATCCATCCCCGATACGATGTTGGAAAGCTTTTATTGGATCCAAATGTACAAACTCGCATCTGCAACCCGCTCCGATGGAATGATCATGGATAATCAAGGACCTTGGCTCACAACGACACCATGGGCGGGGGTGTGGTTCAACATGAATGTACAGATGAGCTACTCACCTGTGTATACATCAGGACGCTTAGAGCTAGGCGAATCACTTGTTCGTGCTTTCCGAGACAATATGGAACAGTTGATACGAAACGTACCTGAACAGTACCGGGAAGACTCAGCAGGATTGGGCCGTAGCATGAGCTACGATTTAGCTGGAAATGTAGGCACAGAGGTAGGAAATTTAACGTGGGTTTGCCATAATCTTTGGCGGCATTATCGACATTCCATGGACCATTCGATGCTAGAGGAACTGTTATTTCCACTGCTGAAGCGAAGCGTACAATACTATTTGCATTTGCTCGAAGAGGGGGAAGACGGGAAATTGCACCTTCCTCCGATGATCTCACCTGAATATGGTTCTTTCTTACAGTTGACCGTGCCTGATACTCACTATGATTTGGCCTTGCTGCGCTGGGGGTGCCAAACTTTGCTGCGTATTGGCCGTATTCTTGACAGGGATGACCCTCAAAAAGCCCAATGGGAGACTACCCTGGAACAACTGGTGCCGCTCCCCGTTGATGAGACTGGTTTTATGATCGGCGCCGGCCAGTCCTTGGAATTTGGACATCGGCATTTCAGCCATCTAATGGCTGTATTCCCGCTGCATTTGATGACTGGAGACACGCCGGAGGAAAGAGAACTCATCATGCGTTCGCTTCGTCATTGGTTTTCGCGTGAGGGAGACCTGCGTGGGTTTACTTTTACAGGGGCCGCATCCATTGCTGCCGCTTTAGGTGAGGGTGATGAGTCACTCAAGTATCTGAAGACGCTGATGCATCTTTTGAAGCCGAATACCATGTATCGGGAAGCTGGACCGGTCATTGAATCACCGCTCGCTGGCGCTGAGGCCATACACGATATGCTGCTTCAAAGCTGGGGAGATGAGATCCGCGTATTTCCGGCCGTTCCATCTACGTGGAGGGAAGTCGCATTTCATGATTTGCGAGCCGAAGGCGCATTTGTAGTCAGTGCGAGTCGAGCTGAAGGAGCAACAGTGTGGATTAGGGTCAAAAGCTTAGCCGGTCAACCCTGCCGCTTAAAGACAGATATGACGGGAGACATCCGTATGTCAGCAAGTTCGAACATCCAGTATCGTTCGTTGGGCGGTGGTATATTCGAGCTTGACTTGCCGCAAGGTGAGGAAGCTGTGCTCTTTCGTGCAGATTATACTATAGCCGATAGGGGTTCATGGGAAGTCGAGCCTGTACCGGCAGAAAGTCATATGTGCGGCTATTTTGGAGGAAACAAACCTTGGCGACTCTACGGGTTGCCCATTCAATAATGACATTGCATCCATAGACTGCTCGGTAGGCTTTACCGAGTGGTCTCTCTTTATTTTGCATACACATTTCGATAATTAAGGGTTCGTAGTTGCGATTTTGATGACGTTGTTCAGGTTTTGATGGGTATTCAACAAAAAGGAAATCGTACCATAATAAAGGTATGGAGCTCTTGCAGAGGCGATTACAGGAATTCATTTTGGAACAGGGAGCAACCGAATGACTAGAATCTGTATTGTAGACGATGAACCTATTATCGGGGTTGGCCTCAAAACACTAATCAGTGAATATCAACGGTTTAGTGAGATTGATACATTTACGGATGGTGCCTCAGCCTTGTCGCATATTATGGCAAGCCCGCCAGACATCGTATTGACGGATATTCGAATGCCGCGGATGGACGGATTAGAGCTATGCCGAAATATTCAACAATTAAAACTATCTACCAAAGTCGTCGTGCTCTCCGGATATGGCGATTTTGTATATGCTCAGAAGTGTATGTCTTATGGCGTACAAGAATATTTATTAAAACCGATTACAGAAATTGAACTTTTCCCAGTCCTGGATAAAATGCTTGCCATGCAAGAAGCAACTCTGATTTCCTACGCCCATTTTGAACAGTGGATCGATCAATTGGAAGAAGCCGTTTGGCTCATGGATAGGGATCACGTGGAAGAATTGCTGGAAGAGGGAAAGAGGAAGTTGTTCGATATAAAAACAGAGCACCAACAACATCTGCTTGTGTCCGACGCTGTTAGGCTGCTGCATAAGAAACTAAATGTCAGAGGAGCTTACCGGATAGAGGCAAAACCACTTTTAGAGGAGAACGCCGTAAACATCATTACCTATGATTGCTTTCAGATCGAAATCAGAAGCTGGATTGGGCGGCTGAGTGAATACCGTAATCATGAACGAATTGATGTTTTGGAGGCGGCTGTTCAATACATTGATAAGCATCTGTTTGATGAAGAACTTTCTTTGGACAAGGTAGCAGGGAAACTAGGACTAACGCCAACTTATTTCAGTCATTATTTTAAGAAGCATACGAATGAGACCTTTGTACAGCACCGGATGCGTAAACGAATTGATAAGGCCAAACAGTTACTTGCTGTTCCGCACTTCAAAATCATCGACATTGTCGCCGAGGTCGGTTATGAAAGCTATCCCCATTTTTCCAGAGTATTTAAGAAGGCAACTGGCTATTCCCCCACCGAATATCGCGGACTGCTGGGGATCAAGTAATGAACAGCAGATTAGTACGCAAGGTGTATATTTCCTTCGTAATTATTATCACGTTAGCCTTGGTGACGCTGGGGGTCACTAGCTATTGGCGATCGTCCAACGAATTGGAGAATCAGTACGAAGGACTGTTAACGCAAATTGTGGATAATGTGTTACATGAGACTGATTTATTTCTGAAAAGTTACGAGAGAGCAACGGTTTCTATTCTGATATCTCCTGTGGTAAAAGAAGCACTGGACCTACCGTATCACTCCACTTCTGGGTTTTATTCATCCGAGGTGGCAATGAAGGGCGTATTTCAACCAGTACTCATTAACAACCCAGAAATATCGATGACCTACATCGTCGGGTATAACGGTTTCCAGGCAACGGATTTCAATGTCCATATTGTCCCTTTTAATTACAAAGGATTTGAAGAATATGTGGAACAGATGAAGGATGACGATAGGATCAATGGTAAGCTCATGATTCAAGATTCCGGATTCCTGGATGGTCATCTTACGCTCATTCGTAAATTAGCGGATCGCACCTCATCGACCGTATTCAAAGGCATAATGGGCATGGAGCTCAAAATTGGGGAATTAAACACCCTATGGAAGGGCATAAAGCTCGGGGAATCCGGGTATTTCTTTATCGTCAACGATCGCGGAAAAATACTCTATCATCCAGATCCGGGTCGAGTCGGGAAACAGCTGAATGGTAATTTCTTCAATACGGTTGAGGCAAAAACAGATCAAATATTTGAGCTGCCCGGAGAACCGGGGCGAGTCTTCTTTAGTCGAAAATCAGACTACTCAGGTTGGACGTTGGTTGCCAGTATGTCCGTTTCTGAACAGCGCCAGCCCATTTCAGACTTGCGGCAAACGACACTAATTGTAGGTATCGTTACCTTGATTGTAGCAACCTTGTTAGCTTATCGATTCGGTCAATCGATTGTTCGGCCAGTTCGACTGTTAGAGAATGGGATGCGTCAGACGGCAAAAGGGTTATGGACCCGCGTTCCGCTTACGGGTAGCCTTGATGAGATGGATCAGCTGATTATCAGCTACAATACGATGGTCTCTCGACTGGAAGAGCTAGTTGAGCGTGTTTACGAGACCGAGCTGCGCAATCAGGATAATTTAATGAAACGGCAGCAGGCCGAATATCAATCGTTGCAATTACAAATTAATCCGCACTTTTTGTACAACACGTTAGAAATCATTATTTGTTATGCTGTCATTCAAAAATCTAGCGAGATCAAAGACATTGTTCGTTCTCTGTCCTACATGCTGCGCTACTCCATTCGTACGGATTTGGAAGAAATTACGGTAGCGAATGAGCTAAAACACATTTTGTATTTCATGTCGATTATGAAATATCGCAACCAGCGTGAATTTGAGATTGATGTTCGGATCTCTACGGACTATTTGCTCGACAGCATGGTTCGCTTGACACTGCAGCCCTTGGTAGAGAATGTATTCAAACATGCGTTTCCTTATGGCATCGAGGATACACACACCATTATTATTGACGCTTGGAAAGATGAAGCGGATTTCTATGTTGTAGTACAAGATAATGGCTGTGGTATAGAAGCGGAATCACTGTCGCAACTAAACACACGACTGCAAAACAGCCGACAGGAGAGACTCGTGGATTCGCAACCAACGAGTGAAGGCAGCATCGGGCTCCTCAATGTCCATAACAGGATTCAAATGGTGTTCGGTCAGCAATATGGGCTTTCTGTACAAAGCGAATTTGGAAAGGGTACGAAAGTTACGATTCGAATGCCATCTTCAAGTGCAAAAAAAGTCATAGCAGTGTAAATGAACACAATGCTCAGTTACCCATCATTTTGTATGCTACATACAGAAGTACATCTAACATAACGAGTTATGGTCATCGAAATGGGGAGGGATTTATGGAAATTTCGGCTAGCAAGAATGGCACCTTAACAACAACAGTAAGTAAAAAGGAAAATTATTTGTTCCGACTGAGGAAAAACGCATCCAGCCATTGGCAGCTTTATATATTCATGCTGTTGCCGATTATTTATTTGATCATTTTCAAATACGTACCGATGTATGGGGCGTTGATTGCGTTCAAAAATTATCTTCCGACAAAAGGGGTATGGGCAAGTGACTGGGTAGGATTAAAGCATTTTGATCGTTTTTTCCATTCGTATGAATTTGTTCGGATTATGAAAAACACGATTGTGCTCAGCCTCTATAGTTTATTTGCAGGCTTTCCTTTTCCCATTATTCTCGCGCTTTCATTGAATTACGTTAATTCGCGTTACTTTAAGAAAACCGTACAAATGGTCACGTATGCACCGCATTTTATTTCCGTCGTCGTCATGGTAGGTATCATTCTGCAAATGATGGACCCTCGAGTGGGTCTCGTTCAAACGATAATGAAGTATTTCGGTCTACCCGCCATCAATTTTATGGGAATACCGGAGTGGTTCTCGCACGTTTTCGTCTGGTCGGGTATTTGGCAAAATGTTGGCTTTTCCTGCATTATCTACTTGGCAGCGCTTGCAGCTGTCGATCCTTCGCTTCATGAGGCAGCAGTTGTGGATGGCGCCAATAAAGTACAACGTATGTGGCATGTCGACATACCGGGTATTCTACCGGTTGCCGTAATTCTGCTGATCATGAATACCGGACATGTGCTCGACATCGGCTTTGAGAAAGTATTGCTGCTACAGAATCCGTTGAATATGAGCTCATCGGAGGTCATTGATACGTTTGTGTACAAAGTTGGTTTGGCTTCAACAGCCATCAACTATTCCTATTCATCTGCCATTGGATTGTTTAAATCAGTCATCAATTTAATCTTACTTGTTCTTGTCAATCGGATAGCTAGACAACTGGGACAAACGAGTCTGTGGTAATAAGGAGGCGCTTCAATGACGGGAAATATTAAAGAGAGTGCAGATGATAGACTTTTTACCATTGTGAATTACATCATCCTATTTGTATTTACAATTACAATCTTATACCCACTAGTTTACATTGTCAGTGCTTCCTTCAGCTCATCCACAGCGGTCATTTCCGGGAAAGTCTGGTTGTTTCCGGTGGAGCCGACGTTAGCGGGGTATGAGGCGGTATTTAAGCATCGGTTGATCATGTCGAGTTTCTTGAACTCGGTCTTTTATACCGTCGTAGGAACGACGATCAATGTGCTATTTACACTCATAGCGGCTTATCCGCTATCGAGGAAAGATTTTATGCCTCGGAATGCTGTCATGGCTTTGTTTGTCTTCACCATGATGTTTTCTGGCGGATTAATCCCTTCTTATCTCGTTGTTAAAGAGCTGGGAATGATTGATACAAGGTGGTCATTAATTATTCCAGGAGCGCTTGGCGTGATGAATATGATTATTGCCCGAACCTATTTCCAAACAACAATCCCAGATGAGTTGCTTGAAGCCTCTCAAATGGATGGCTGCAGTGATTTTACCTTTGTTAGAAAAATCGTAATTCCCTTGTCAGGTCCAATCATAGCTGTCATTTCTTTGTTCTACGCAGTTGGTCATTGGAATCAATATTTTAGTGCATTGTTGTATTTAAAACATCAAGAGTTGTATCCGCTTCAATTGGTATTAAGGGATATTTTGGTGCAAAACGAGGTCGATGCGTCGATGATAACTGACATTGCCGATCAAGCGGCACGAGATGGTTTACGGGAGCTTTTGAAATTTTCCCTTATCGTTGTGTCCACGCTGCCCGTGCTCATCATCTATCCATTCATACAACGACATTTTGTTAAAGGCATGATGATTGGCTCATTAAAAGGGTAAAGGGAGGTTTTTATATGAGAAAAGGGTTAAAAGTTTTAGCAGCCATTACGGCGTTGTCAGTGGTGCTTCTCAGTGCATGCTCGGACAGTGGACAAAAGGACGCTGACCAGAAGAAGGAAGCTATCGTTGATGATCAAGTAACGCCAGCGGGCGAATTCCCGATTACGAAAGAAAAAACGACGCTCAAGGTGATGGTTAAAGGTTCCAGCATTGTTGAAAACTTTGCGACGAACGAGTTTACGAAGTGGCTGGAAGAGAAAACCAATATTCATATCGATTGGGAAGTCGCACCTGAAAAAACATTTGCAGAAAAGCTAAACGTTTCACTTGCCAGCGGTGACTATCCGGATGTACTGTTGAATATGAACGTTTCTCCCGTGCAGCAGTCGATTTATGGGAAAGATGGCGTGTTTATTCCTCTGAATCCCTATATCGATAAGTACGGCGTTGAGATGAAAAAGATGTTTAGTCAGGTTTCCTATGTCAAAGATTTGATTACGATGCCTGATGGTAAAATTTATTCCGTACCCCAGGTGAATGAGTGCTACCATTGCTCCCTCGGTCAAAAGATGTGGATCTACAAGCCTTGGTTAGACAAACTCGGATTGAAAATGCCTGAAACGACGGATGAGTTTTATCAAGTGCTGAAAGCTTTTAAAGAAAAAGATCCGAATGGAAATGGCAAGGCAGATGAGATTCCATTAGTTGGCGCTACCAATGGTCCATCCTCCACGTTGGATTTATTCCTGCCAAGTGCATTTATCGAAAAGGATTTTAACCTGCGGTATGTGAAGGATGGCAAAGTTCAAGTGGCCTTCAATCAACCGGAGTGGAAAGACTCTTTAAAGTATTTGAATAAAATGTTTGCTGAAGGTTTGATTTCTCCGCAAACGTTTACACAAGACAGAAACCAACTGAAGCAAATGGGCATGAACCCGGAGATCCCAATCGTGGGAGCTATTGCATCGCAAAATCAAACGGTATTCGTTGAAGTCGATAACGCGAGATTTAAAGATTATATCTCCGTGCCGCCACTCAAAGGCCCGAATGGTGTTCGGTCTACGGCGTTCAATCCATTTGCGGTGTCTGCAGGTCAATACGTGGTCACGAACAAAGCCAAAAATCCCGCTGCCGCATTCCGCTTAGCAGATTTGCTCCTCTCGGAAGAAGCGACACTCCGCAGTACACAAGGCCGTCCTGATCAAGAGTGGGTGCGCCCTGCACAAGGAGAGCTCGCCGTAAATGGGAAGCAAGCCGTGTGGAAACCAATTGTTTCGTTTGGTAAGCTGCAAAACGTGCATTGGGCACAAGCAGGTCCGTCACTGCGTACGAACGAGTTGCGCTTAAGCGTGGCAGCCGATCCGAAAAATTCGCTTGAACTTATTTTGTATAATGAAACGAAGAAATATGAGCCATACCAACTGAATCCGAGCAAAATTGTACCGCCATTATTCTTCACGAACGAACAGGCTGAAGAGCTTTCTACGCTGGAGAAAACATTAACAGACTATCGTACTGAATTTTTTGCTAAAACAGTAACAGGGTCACTAGATGTTGAAAAAGAGTGGAACAACTACTTGAGCACGTTGGACAAAATGAACATTAAACGTTATTTGGAAATTTATCAAGAAGCTTATACCCAATATAAATCGAAGAAGTAAAGCACTGCTGGAATCAAATCACATGAAGTCGCTTGAGAGTGAGGGTTAACATGAAAGAGGAAAGCATCAAGAAGCAATTGGCTGGAAGACCCAATGTCGTATTTCTTATCGCAGATGATCATCGTGGCGAGGCCATTGGTGCTTTTGGCAGTGAAAGGTTGCAAACACCAGTATTAGATTCATTAGTGGCCAGCGGGACAGCATGTCGGAATACACATATATTTGGTGCGCTAACTGGAGCGGTTTGTGCGCCGAGCCGAGCCTGCGTCCATACGGGTATTCCGCTCTTCCGGGCGACGATCGGCAAAGATATGACGAACAGAGAACATTCGAGCGTAATTCGCTCGGATGTTCGTCTTATGGCGCAAACGATGCGTGAGGCAGGGTATTACACACATGCGGTTGGCAAATGGCATAACGACAAGGGGAGTCTCACCCGGAGTTTCGAAGGGGGAGCTAAGCTACATTTTCACGGGATGAGCGATCATACCCAAGTTCCAGTGTTTGATTATGACGCAACAGGGAAATATCCAAAGGAATTGGAATATATGGAGAATACGTTCTCTACCGAGTTGTTTACCAACGCGGCCGTAAACTTCATCGAGGCGTATCAGGAAAAAAGACCGTTCTTCCTGTATGCCGCATTCACGGCACCGCATGATCCACGAACCGCACCTGAGCCGTATGCAAGTATGTACAACAAGTCTGATATAAAGCTGCCTCCGAACTTTATGCCACAACATCCATTCGATACAGGAGATATGGTTGTGCGGGACGAGAAGCTTGCTGGATGGCCGAGGGAAGAGGATGAAATTCGGCAGCATATGGCCGATTATTACGCGATGATAAGCCACTTGGACGCGCAGATTGGCAGAGTTGTCGATGCCTTGAAAGAAAAGGGCATCTATGACAATACGCTCATCATATATACAGCTGACCATGGCTTAGCGGTTGGTCAGCATGGACTGATGGGCAAACAAAACCTTTACGAGCACAGTGTTCGCATTCCCCTTCTATTCCGAGGGCCAGGCGTTCCGGAGGGCAAGCAGGTACGTGCGCTGGCAAGCAATATCGATATTTTCCCAACGGTTGCTGGGCTATGTAACGTGGAACTGCCAGACGAAACGGAAGGCATCAGTCTGCAGCCGGTTCTTACAGGTGAAATCACAGGCGTTCGCAGCGTCGTGGGCTCTGTGTATCGAGATGTTCAACGGATGATCACAGACGGGCAATGGAAGCTGATTCGATATTATCGTTCGCCAATTACGAACGCAGGAACGGAACGCATTCAACTGTTCGATTTATGTAACGATCCATGGGAAACGCAGGATGTATCGGAAGATCCTTCACACGCAGGGACCATTGAACGTCTAGCCTCTGAATTAGCATCCTGGATGCAGGATTGCGGAGATATTTTGCAAGATAAAGCGGTGCTGCCTGTTACCTCGTAGCTGGCAAACAGCAAGATTGTTCTAAAAAGTCGCTTACATGCGACTTTTTTGTATTAGGGATCTTCTTATTTCTGATTGAAAGGTGATGGAGAGAAATGCAAACAATAGAAATCGATAAAACGTGGTTTCGGGGTGCCGTTTCCATTGAAACGAAGGAAACGGGACTCCAACCATGGCGATTGCCTCATGATCAGCTCGGCTTATTTGATCTTAGATTAGTGGACAAAGCAGGGGAAGCAGCCGGTGTAAGATTTGCTTTCCTTAGTGATACCACTTCAGTGGAACTGCATGTTGCTAGTACGGATCAAGATAGACAATTTGACATCGTAATTGAAGATCATTTCATCGGCACCTACACCTTACTAGCAGGTCAAGACATATGTTTTTTCACAAACTTACCTAGTGGTAGGAAACGAGTAGAGATTTATTTTCCACAAAAATCGGTCGTTCATGTCATTAGGCTAAAAGTCGAGGAAGGAGCATTCGCCACTCCCTTACCCCACAATCTGCCCCGATGGGTTACCTATGGCAGTTCGATAACTCAATGCAGTGCAGCTGAAAGTCCAGCCCATACTTGGCCTGCGATCGTAGCTCGCAACAAAGGATGGGACCTAACTTGTCTAGGATTCGGTGGACAATGTCATCTAGAACCCATGGTTGCTCGGGTCATTCGAGACCTCCCAGCAGATATAATTTCTCTGTGTCTCGGTATTAACGTGATGGGGAACAACAGTTTAAATATGCGTACGTTTCGTGCTGCCATACTTGGTATGGTATCGATCATTCGGGAGAAGCATCGCAGTACGCCAATCTATCTTTTTTCGCCTATTTATTGTCCTCACAGGGAAACAGATGCAAACGCAGTAGGCATGAGCTTAGTTATCATGAGGAGTGAGATCCAAGAAGCCGTGAAGATACTGACATCCTACGGGGATACCCACATTTCGTATGTAGATGGGTTAGATATTTTTGGAGAGGCTTATGTTGATTTGCTTCCAGACAAACTGCATCCCAACGCGGAAGGTTATAAAATCATGGGAACACATATAACGAAAAAATTAAGTGAGGGGAGTCCTAAACATGGTTAGAAAAATGACCGTTCCGCCCATGCAATTGGTTGATTATGAGGGAGCGGGAACACAGTTGTGTGCTGTTGTAGAGGATATTGGGCAAATCACGTTAAAAAGAGCACTAATTCCCGAACCAGCTGAAGGGGAAGTACGTGTTAAAGTGAAATGGGTAGGTATTTGCGGCAGTGATGTAGAAGTATTTCGCGGGGCACGTGAACCGGAGTTTGTCTCCTATCCCACACGGCTTGGGCATGAAGTTGCAGGTATCATCGATAAACTAGGACCCAATGTTATTGGCCTTAAGGTAGGGGATCCAGTCGCCTTACGCTATATTTGGGGGGCATTTGCAGAATATGTCATCTGTACACCTTTCTCTGTAAAAGTCTTGCCTCAATCGCTGCCTTTGATTGAAGGCTCGCTCATTGAAGTGCTTCCGGGTATTATTCATGCGGCAGAGCTTGGCGAGATTTCGCCTCACAAAAATGTGCTGATTACAGGACAAGGTGTCAGTGGGTTAGTCATGACGCAGGTAATAAGCTTGTACAGTCCGCGTAACCTTGTTGTCACAGATCTGTTTGATGAGAAGCTAGAATTAGCACGCAAGTATGGGGCAACGCATACCTATAAGCTTCCTTCTCCAGATGCAAACACAATGGATATCGTAGGGAAGGATTTCCCTGATGGTTTTGATGTCGTGATTCCCTGCTTGCTGGAAGGGGATGGCATGGTTGATGCCATCGATGCGGCATCTCAGAATGGGCGTATTGTCATGTACGGATGCATTGGGACTTGCCATAAGCCGGTCGATTTCTTTAAAGTACATAAGAAAAGAATTGATATCTTTTCGACGGAACCGAAACGGGATATCGATAATCGTCATTATTTCGATAAAGGATTACAGCTAGTGCTGGATGGCTTAATCAATACGGAAGAAATGATTACGCATGTCGTCCACTTAAGTCAGATTGCTGATGCGTTTAAGCTGCGTAATGAGCATAAAGGTGACACCATCCATGTCATGATCGATTGTGAAACGCATAACTAACCTAACGGTAGGCAGAAAGTACCGTGCAAGGAGAGGATACATTCATGATGGACCTTACAAAAGCAAGAGATCACAAGAATCGACTATCCTTATTTGATACGACGTGGATAATTAAACAAGCTGAGGCGTCCATGTTGGAAAGCCCCATTTCAATTACAGATGCGAGAGCCAGCAAAAGTGAAGGGGGGCTTCATGATTATTATTCAAATGGGGATTATTGGTGGCCTAACCCCGATACGGTAGACGGATTACCCTATATTCGCCTGGATGGTGAAAGTAATCCCGATAATTTCAATAGCCATCGTTTGTTATTACGTAAGATGAGAACACATGTGGCGAATTTGGCCGCTGGGTATGTAGTTACTAACAACGAGGTATATGCAGAGAAAGCTGTATTGTTCTTAAAGGTATTTTTCTTGGATGAAACTACGAGAATGAATCCACATCTACTCTACGCGCAAGCGATACCAGGCATTTGTTCGGGCAGAGGCATTGGGATTATCGATACCTTGCATTTGATCGATATCCCCGTCGCCATTGAAGCGCTGAGCGCATCCTCAAGTATGACCACTGACATTTATCAAGGACTTCAGAGGTGGTTTGCTGACTATTTAACATGGATGAGCACACACGAGAATGGGTTAGAAGAGATGAATGAGCGTAATAATCATGGGGTCTGCTGGTTTGTACAAGCCGCAGCATTTGCTAGGTTTACTCAAAACAAAGACATGATTCGTATGTGTACGCTTAAGTACAAGGAGTCGTTGCTCCCAGATCAAATGGATCCAGACGGTAGCTTTCCACGTGAGTTAGCACGTACTAAACCGTATGGGTATTCGATTTTTGTGTTGGATAACATGGTGACGCTTTGTCACATTCTTTCGACGCCTGAGGATAATTTATGGAACTTCGAGCTGCCTGATGGTCGAGGCATTAGCAGAGGCCTATCGTATCTGTTCCCTTATTTGAGGGATAAATCGACTTGGCCGTATTCACCCGACGTGGAACATTTCGAGGGCTGGCCGGCTAAGATGTCATTCCTGCTATTTGCTGGGCTTGCCGATGACAATAAGGCGTATTTGGACCTATGGAACAGCCTTGATCCGGATCCTACGGACATGGAGATTCGTCGTAACATGGCCATCCGCCAGCCACTGCTTTGGGTGAATTAATTGAATTAGATCGAGAGGGGCTGCCTGGTGGCAGTCCTTTTTGTATATGGCGCGCTTAGCCAAGCGTCTTCCAATATGAGATGAGAACTGCAAAAATACATCTTTTTAAGGAGATTAGAGCGTATTTCGAAGAATTGCTGCGAAAATACATCCTTTTTTACCGATATGCCATAAAAAGGATAAATGAGGTTGGAAAGGATGCATATTCGGCTCGGCCCCCTTATTCCGGAGTCTTGGCCTACAGTAATTACTTATTCTTAGAAATGCTCCTTATTTCGAGCATTTACATTGAATTATGAAATGCTGAAGAGTCTTCGA
>NZ_JCAUAR010000014.1:0-182189 GCF_059692055.1 Paenibacillus sp. J31R109
ATGATGGCGGAAGGGATCCACGCGTTCCCATCTCGAACACGACCGTTAAGCCTTCCAGCGTCGATGGTACTTGAACCGCAGGGTTCTGGGAGAGTAGAACGTTGCCAAGCATTGTTCCCTGATAGCTCAGTTGGTAGAGCACTCGACTGTTAATCGAGTTGTCACAGGTTCGAGTCCTGTTCGGGGAGCCATTGCTTCCATAGCTCAGTCGGTAGAGTGCATCCATGGTAAGGATGAGGTCACCGGTTCGATTCCGGTTGGAAGCTCCAGTAATTTTTAGTAAGGCCCGTTGGTCAAGTGGTTAAGACACCTCCCTTTCACGGAGGTAACAGGGGTTCGAGTCCCCTACGGGTCACCATTTTTAAGTCCCATGGAGGCTTAGCTCAGCTGGGAGAGCATCTGCCTTACAAGCAGAGGGTCGGCGGTTCGATCCCGTCAGCCTCCACCATTAACTTTATATGCCGTTGTAGCTCAACTGGTAGAGCAACTGACTTGTAATCAGTAGGTTGGGGGTTCAAGTCCTCTCGACGGCATGTCTTTATTGGGGATTAGCCAAGCGGTAAGGCAACGGACTTTGACTCCGTCATGCCAAGGTTCAAATCCTTGATCCCCAGCCATTTATGAGTCATTAGCTCAGTTGGTAGAGCACCTGACTTTTAATCAGGGTGTCGTAGGTTCGAATCCTACATGACTCACCATTTTTGCCTTCTTTACTACTTGCGCGTATGGCGGAATTGGCAGACGCACTAGACTTAGGATCTAGCGGGTGACCGTGGGGGTTCAAGTCCCTCTACGCGCATTAAATCCTCACTTGCATTTATGCAAATGAGGTACTCTGCGGAAGTGGCTCAGCGGTAGAGCATCGCCTTGCCAAGGCGAGGGTCGCGGGTTCGATCCCCGTCTTCCGCTCCAATTGTATATGCGCCCTTAGCTCAGCTGGATAGAGTATTTGACTACGAATCAAAAGGTCGGGAGTTCGAATCTCTCAGGGCGCGCCATTCTTCATTATAAGTTATAAAGGTATCGGGATGTAGCTCAGCTTGGTAGAGCACCTGCTTTGGGAGCAGGGGGTCGCATGTTCAAATCGTGTCATCCCGATCATTTTCTAAACTACGCGGGCGTAGTTTAATGGTAGAACTTCAGCCTTCCAAGCTGATCGCGCGGGTTCGATTCCCGCCGCCCGCTTAACAAAGACTGAGCCACCTTCGGGTGGCTTTTTCTTTATATTTACAATTTAATTATATATGCTGTAAATGACCTACTCATAGGGGGTATTTAGTTAGGATAAACTAGTAGAATCTTATCAATACATTAATTACCACCGTAAAACGTACGGTTTTTTTATTTTAATACTATGTGTAGCGGAGAGATTGTGGTAAAATATTCTGAAATGAGTTTTTATAGCGACTAGCTTTTGCAGAGAGAAGCATTAATGCATCATAGTGAATAGATGAGGTGGAGAGTAATGGTAGAGAGTGAGATCGTCCAACAAAAACAAAGTACGAATAACCTGCTGCGTAGAGATATTCGTTTTCTTGGGCACATACTAGGTGAAGTTCTTGTACATCAAGGCGGGAATGATCTGCTGGATGTTGTCGAGAGAATTCGTGAAATGAGTAAGTCGTTAAGAGCACACTATGTCATTGAGATCTACGATGAATTTAAGAAAACGATATCTTCACTAGATCCAGAAATTCGTCATCAAGTGATACGAGCTTTCGCTATATACTTCCAACTAGTTAATATTGCTGAACAAAACCATCGTATTCGTCGTAAGCGTGATTACGAGCGCTCTTCTGGTGAATCTGTACAACCAGGTTCCATTGAGAGCATTGTGCAAGAGCTGAAGAATACGCATATTCCTTATGCAGAGGTACAAGAGATTCTTAAAGCGATCTCGCTAGAACTCGTTATGACGGCACATCCAACAGAAGCTATGCGTCGTGCTGTGCTTGATATTAATCTGCGTATCTCAGATGATATGATGAAGCTGGACAACCCGAACCTAACGTACCGTGAACGCGAGCAATTGCGCGAGAAGCTGTTAGGTGAAGTACTTAATCTGTGGCAAACCGATGAGCTGCGTGATCGGAAACCAACGGTAATCGATGAAGTGCGTAACGGGCTGTACTATTTTGATGAGACGCTATTCGATGTACTGCCAGAAGTTTATCATGAGCTTGAACGTTGTTTAAATAAATATTACCCAGAAGATAAATGGCATGTGCCGTCCTTCTTGAAATTTGGTTCTTGGATCGGTGGAGACCGTGACGGAAATCCTTCAGTTAGAGCGAATGTAACCTGGGAAACCCTTGGTTTGCACCGTCAATTGGCTTTGCAAAAGTATGAGGAGATTCTGAGAGAATCTTTGGCTCATATGAGTTTCAGCAAGAACATTGTGAATGTGAGCGATGCTCTTATCGCGTCTATCCAATGTGACCGTGAAGCGATGGGGAATGTTCAAGATGTATGGCGCAATGAGAAAGAGCCATATCGCATCAAGACGACCTATATGATTGAGAAAATTCACAACACAGGCAATGTGAATGTACCTTCTTCCCAGAAGTACAATAGTCCGGAAGAGTTTATTCAAGATTTGCAAGTGATGGATTCAAGTTTGCGTGCGCACTTTGCAGACTATGTGGCTGATAAATATATTAAGAAGCTAATTCGTCAAGTTGAGCTGTTCGGCTTCCACTTAGCTGCTCTGGACATCAGACAGCATAGTAAAGAGCACGAGAATGCGATGACGGAAATTTTGGCGAAAATGGGCATTACGCCAGATTACAGCAAGCTATCTGAGGAAGAGAAGATCACTCTTCTTACGAATGTACTGAATGATCCACGTCCAATCACTTCAACGTATTTGGACTACTCCGATGGTACGAAGGAATGTTTAGATGTTTATCGTACGGTTGGGAAAGCGCAAAAAGAGTTCGGACGCAACTGTATCAACAGTTACCTCATCTCGATGACGCAAGGCGCAAGTGACATGCTTGAGGTTGTTGTGTTTGCCAAAGAGGCGGGCCTATACCGCAGAGAGAGCGACGGTACGGTAACAAGTACGGTTCAGTCAGTTCCACTGTTTGAAACGATTGACGACCTGCATGCGGCTCCTGGTATCATGAGCACGTTGCTAGCGATCCCTGCTTACCGGGCAAGCCTAGATGCTGAAAACCCGCTGCACGAAATTATGTTGGGCTACTCCGACAGTAATAAAGATGGCGGTGTGATTACAGCGAACTGGGAGCTTCGCATGGCGCTTCAAGATATCACGGAGGCTGCTAAGAAATTCGGCGTGAAGCTGAAGTTCTTCCACGGTCGTGGCGGTGCATTGGGTCGTGGTGGTATGCCACTAAACCGAAGCATTCTTGCACAACCTGTTGAAACGCTAGGTGGCGGCATCAAAATTACAGAGCAAGGCGAAGTACTATCTTCCCGTTATTCCCTACAAGGAATTGCTTACCGTAGTTTGGAGCAGGCAACATTTGCGTTAATTACAGCTTCGAAGCTGTCCCGCTCTCCGCAAAGACACCCGCTAGAAGACAAGTGGGAGAACATTATGCGTGGGATTTCGGAACAAGCTCAAACGAAGTATCAAGACCTTATTTTCAGAGACGAAGACTTCTTAACGTTCTTCAAAGAATCCACTCCACTTCCGGAGATTGGTGAGCTGAATATCGGTTCCCGTCCATCGAAGCGTAAGAATAGCGATAAGTTCGAAGATTTGCGTGCGATTCCATGGGTATTCTCATGGACGCAGACAAGATATCTACTACCAGCCTGGTACGCAGCAGGAACTGGCTTACAAAGCTTCGCACAAGGCAATGAGAGCAACCTAGCGGTCCTCAAAGAAATGTATGAGGATTGGTCCTTCTTCCGTACAATGATTGATAATCTGCAAATGGCGTTAGCGAAAGCAGATCTTCTAATTGCGAAGGAATACGGCAGCTTAGTCAAAGAATCTGCGATTGCAGATCGTATTTATAATCTAATCAAAGACGAGTATGAATTGACGTCCTCGATTATTTTGCAAATTACAGGTCAGCAAGAGATTCTGGATAATGTTCCTGTCATTCAAGAATCCATCAAATTGCGTAACCCTTACGTGGATCCGCTAAGCTATATGCAGGTTGAACTGCTTACTGAGCTTCGCGCACTAAGAGAGAATAATGAAGATGATGCAATTCTTCTTCGCGAAGTATTACTTACCATCAACGGGATTGCCGCGGGACTTCGAAATACGGGCTGATCCTATAACAACATAGCAAAGTAACAGGATGATAAAGTCGGGGGCTTGCAGCAATGCAGGCAGCTCGGCTTTTCCTGTAAGTATGGGAATTGCCCAAGTCAGGAGGTGCGCGGCAGCATGGGGCGTTGGTTGGCGATCGTTCTTGTTCTTATTGGAGCTTCAAGCTATGGCTTGCTTTCTTCGTTTATCAAAATGGCCTATGATCAAGGATATACAGAAGGACAAATTACACCTGCGCAGATGACGATGGGTACATTATTGGTCTGGGTCTTAATTCTTTTTCACAAAAAATCGTGGGTAAATCCGTTCAAGGGACCTTGGATTAAGCTGGGGTTGATTGGTATTTTCGGACTGTCGTTAACGACAGTCATGTATAATATTGCGTTGGAGGAGCTCGATGCTTCGCTGTGCATTATTCTTCTTTTTCAATTTACGTGGATGACAATCACTATGGATTGTATCGTGAAGCGCAGATTGCCTAAAAGAATGGAAGGGATTGCAATTGTACTCATTTTGGCAGGGACACTGCTCGCTGTGAATGTGTTCAATACCGACTGGGGAGAGCTCAGCATTCTGGGTATACTATTTGGACTTCTATCCGCGTTAGCTTATAGTATTTTTCTGTTCTTCACGGGACAAGTGGTGAGTACACTGCCTCCGCTCATGAATTCCGCGATTATGCTTACAGCAGCGTTGCCGGTTATGTATGTTTTGTACCCGCCGACCGTGTTTGTTCACGAAAATGGTGGTATGCTGTTGCTATGGGGGTTGTTATTAGGCTTGCTAGGCCAAGCGATACCTACGGTATCCTTTAATATAGGAATTCCTAAGATCGGCAGTACACTGGCTGCTATGCTTGGTTCAGTGGAGCTGCCTGTGGCTATTCTTGCTGCTGCGCTGCTTATTGGGGAGCCAATTAGTGGGTTACAATGGGGAGGCATGGCCTTAATTCTAGGCGGAATTATAATTTCTGAAAACAAATCGTAATTTCTGCGTATATAAGTAGTAGAGGGATTTGAATGTTCACTAAAGGGTAGTTGAATTGTCGAGAAGCCGGAGGAAAACCAATTGAACTTTGTTGAAGCACGACTGGCTAGGCTGGCCAGTAATGGGGATCGTAATGCTTTTGCAGAGCTCGTGGAGCTCTATAAAGACAAGATCTTTCATTTGGCTTACCGCATGCTGAATAATAAGCAAGAAGCCGAAGATGCTGTGCAAGAAACGTTCTTGCGCGTGTATACGAATTTACATCGATATGATGAGAATCAGAAGTTTTCGACATGGATTTTTCGGATAGGGACAAACTTATGTATTGATAAGCTGAGACGAAGAAAGATGACATACTCGCTGGATGCAGAAATGACAGATGGTGAAGGCAATGATTACTACGCCATGCTCCCAAGCAATGAGGATACACCGGAAAAGCAATTGATCGTATCGGAAACGCAGGCACAAATTCACCGAGCGATTGAAACGCTGCCTGAGAAATATAAATCGGTCGTCATTCTCAGATACTTGCATGATATGTCCCTGCAAGAAATAAGCGATGTTCTCGATATGCCCGTGACGACCATAAAGACCCGCGTTCACAGGGGACGAGAGTACTTACGGAAAAGGCTAGAGCAGGAGGAACAAGTTGTTAGTACAAATCCTGTTCGAATTTGAAACATATTTGAAATCGAAACGTATGGTATATCACAACATGCAAAAGTCTAAGAAAGGGGTGGCTGTAACGTGAATTGTAAGGAAGCCCTCCCGCTCATACATGAATACCTCGACGGTGATTTACCAAAGACGGAAGCTCTACAATTGAAAGAGCATTTGATCGCCTGTCAGGCGTGTAATAATTCTTTCAAGCAACTAGAGAAAACGGATGCTTTGGTTAGAATGCTGCCCTCCATCAAAATACCTGATAACTTAACTGCACAGATTATGAGCGGATTACCACCAACGAAAAAGAAGAATACCTGGACGGACTGGGTGCGCAGACATCCTGCTGTTTCAGTTGCTGTTGTTTTTGGAGCAGTTATGTTCGGCAGCTTCATATCTATGTGGGATGACGATCAGAATCTTATGGTGCAGGGGAGTAACCTACAGGACGTCGTGATTCAAGGGGATACGGTGATTGTACCGCAGGGACATACTGTGAATGGTGATCTTGTGGTGAAACGTGGCGAACTAAAGGTTGAAGGCGATGTAACGGGGAATGTCGTCGTGATCGATGGTTCAGTCAATCTAGCCTCAACGGCACATATATCAGGGGAAGTCAAACAAGTCGATGAAGCATTGAGCTGGGTCTGGTACAAATTAGGTGAATTCGTAGGAAAAATCACGCCTTAACGGAACGTCCCTTATAGCGGAGACTATAGGGGACGTTTTTTATTTTTATATAGGAAAAATGAACCAATTCTTGTACGATGAGTCTAGATAAATAGAAGTATACCTAGGTTTATGATATGATCCTTTTATAGAGAGAACTTTGTTTAGTCGCCTGGGGGAGAATACAATGGATTTGCTCACGAGCATTTCGGCTAAGGATATCGTCGATATACTCATCGTTAGCTATGTGATTTATAAATTGATCCTATTGGTGCGCGGAACAAGGGCCATTCAGCTGATGAAGGGTATCCTCGTAGTTGTCATCACATGGGTCATTAGTATTTGGTTCCAATTAAGTACGCTCCAATGGATGATGAATCAAGCATTTACGTTCGGGGTGCTTGGGGTTATTATTATTTTCCAACCTGAGCTAAGACGAGCTCTAGAGCAGTTAGGTCGAGGAAAGCTATTCAGCAGCAGATCTTCTTCAGAAGAGGATCAAGATGTGACCAAACGAATCAGCGAAGTGATTCGGGCTGCGAATTATTTGGCTAAGCGTAAGATTGGGGCATTAATTGTTTTTGAGAAAGACACTGGACTTACAGACTATGTAGAATCCGGTATTGCGATAGAGAGCAAAATCAGCGGAGAGCTGTTAATAAATATTTTCATCCCCAATACCCCTCTTCATGATGGCGCGGTTATTATTCGACAAGGGCAGTTGATGGCGGCAGGTTGTTATTTACCCCTGTCTGAAAATCCGTTCATCTCGAAGGAACTGGGGACGCGGCATCGTGCAGCAATCGGAATGAGTGAGGTTTCGGATGCGATGTGTGTCATTGTTTCGGAGGAGACAGGTCAAATTTCACTCACGATGAATGGGCATATTGTGCGAGATATTAAAGAGGAATCGCTGATATCTAAGCTGTTTGAAGAGTTAAAGCCCAAGACAAAGGCGAAAGAAAAGAACCCTTTCTTGAAATGGAGGGGGCGTTCGAATGGATAAATGGTTACGTAACACGAATGTTGTCCGGATTGTAGCCCTAGTCATTGGGGTTCTACTATGGGTCGTTGTTCACATGGAAGAGACCAATATTTCGGGGAATTCACCTTTGCGTGAACGTGTGGAAACGATCAATAATGTCTCCATCACAACAAAATATGATGAAACACATTATTACATATCGTCGATGTCGCCAGCGAATGTTCAAGTGATCTTGCGTGGTAAGGAATCTTCTGTCAAGAAAGTGACAGCAAGCAACACGTATCAGATTCAGCTTGATTTGACGCAGGTAGGCAAAGGTGATCATCAAGTTACGCTTGCACCTGTAGGGATTCCTTCAGATGTCGATGTGGAGATCGTTCCTAGGAACGTCCACGTCATGATAGAAGAGTTGCAGATGAAAGAGGTACCTGTCGTCATTAATGTCAAAGGAACGCCTGCAGCAGGCCTCAAAGCGGGACAACCTATTGTGAAGCCTGGTAAGGTGTACATTACGGCGCAGACGAGTAAACTTGATCAGATTGAAAATGTCCGCGGCGAAGTCTCTGTGGATAAGGCACAATCAGCGGTAACGAAGCAGGTTAGATTGCAGGCTTTTGATAAAGAGGGCAAAGAAGTTACGCTGAACATTAACCCTTCGGTTGTCGATGTAGAGGTGCCGATCACAAGTCCGTTCCAAACGATTCCGTTGCAGATCAAAGTAACTGGTGAACCGCCTGCAGGTTTTGGTATCGCGATGATTACACAAACGCCTGATAAAGTCACGGTATACGGAGCTCAAGATGTCGTAGATCGTCTGGAATTTTACCAAGGTCCGCAGCTAAATCTGCAAGATTTGAAAGAAACGAAGGATTTTGCACTGGACATTCCTCTCAGGAATAAAGTAACACAATTAGATCCTGCGAAGGTGACGGTTCATGTTGAAGTTGTGCCTTCGATAACGAAAGCTGTAGAGAACGTACCGATTACGATCATTGGTCAAAATGAAAACTACGAAACCAAAGTAACGCAGCCTGCTACGGCTACCTTGAATATTACGGTAGAGGGTGCTCCTGCCATCATTGACCAATTGAAAGTTCAAGACATTCAAGCGATACTAGATGTTAGTAATTTACCACCTGGCAAACATGAATTGAAAGTCACTTTAAATATGCCGACCTTTGTGAAGCTGGGGCTTCCACAAGATGTGAAGGCGATTGTTGAAATCAGTGAGAAAAATGTTAAAGCAACAAATCCATAATGGGGAATAGAGAAAGAGGAGAATACGAAAATGGGGAAATATTTTGGTACAGATGGTGTGCGCGGTGTCGCCAATGGCGAACTCACACCAGAATTGGCATATAAGGTAGGACGCTGCGGAGGGTATGTGTTAACCAGACAGGCCAAGCATCCGAAAGTCGTGATCGGGAGAGATACACGCATTTCGGGTCCGATGCTTGAGGCGTCCCTTGTAGCTGGCCTGTTATCGATTGGCGTTGAGGTGATTCGTATTGGTGTAGTGAGTACGCCAGCGGTTGCTTATTTGACGAAAAAGCTAGGCGCAGACGCAGGCGTAATGATCTCTGCTTCGCATAATCCAGTTGAGGATAACGGGATTAAGTTCTTTGGCGGCGACGGCTTCAAGCTGTTGGATGAGACGGAGCTTGAGATTGAACAGCTGCTTGATGCAGCTGTGGATGAATTGCCTCGCCCTGTAGGCGGCGAGATTGGCACGGTTTCGGACCAGATGGATGCGAAGCACCTCTATCTGGCGTTCTTGAAGGAGACGGTGTCCGCGTCTTTCGCCGGCGTCAAGGTTGTGCTTGACTGTGCGAATGGCTCCGCCTATGAGCTGGCTCCATTGGTCTTCCGCGAGCTGGGAGCGGAAGTGATCACCATCGGCGCAGAGCCGAATGGGCGCAACATCAACGATGATTGCGGATCCACCCACCCTGAGAAGCTTCGCGCCGAGGTGGTTAAGCATGGCGCAGCCATCGGGCTTGCTTTTGACGGCGACGCGGATCGTCTGATCGCGATTGATGAGAAAGGCGATGAAGTCGACGGCGACTTCATCTTGAGTATTCTTGGCGATGCGCTGAATCGCAAAGGTAAGCTGAACCACGGCACCATTGTGACGACGGTGATGGCGAATATTGGCTTTTTCAAAGGTATTGAAAAAGCGGGCTTGAAGGCTCTGCAAACAGCTGTAGGCGATCGCTACGTGATGGAAGAAATGCGTAAAGGCGGCTACAACCTTGGTGGCGAGCAATCTGGTCATGTGATCTTCTTGGATTACATCTCCACTGGTGATGGTATTCTAACTGCGCTACAATTGGTGAATACGTTAGTTGAATCTGGGCGTAAGCTCAGTGATTTGAAAGGAATTATGCGTAAATTCCCGCAATTACTTGTTAACATTCGAGTAGCGGATAAAAGTAAGCTGAAGGATAACGCGGTCATTGAAGAAGCGATCCGTAAGGTAGAAGATGAGCTCGGCGATAACGGCCGTGTATTGGTTCGACCATCAGGTACGGAGTCTTTGATTCGTGTTATGGCGGAAGGCCCAGATAAAGAGCAAGTAGAAGCATATGTGCACGATATTGCGAAGGTCATTCAAGAGCAATTGGTCTAATCATAGGGTGCTAGTCCCCCATTTTGCTAGAAATTGGTGAGATGGGGGACCCGGCATGCCAAAAACAAGTTGCAATGCCAAGTTAAAATGCATATGATGAAGTTACTCAAGAAGGAAAGGCAGGGTAGAGGTTATTGGTAACAAATAGCGCCAGAACTCATTAGCGGGACGGAAATGTAGGCTTTACAGCTACTACTACGCGGTGAGTTGACGAGGTGAAGGTGTTCGAAACATTCGGCGGGGACCTTCCGGCACGAGGAGTGCCGTTAAGTTGGAGAGCAAAATCGTTCGGGCGACCGGGCAGACAAGTATCCAACATCTATTAATATTTTTTAATTGTACACGTAATGAACGCCCTTATAGATGGTTTATTTAATTATGTTTGATAGTGAATTCAGATCCTTGACAAACAGCCCTTGCAGAAGAGGCTTATAAAAATATGGAGGTTGTAACTATGTGCGGTATCGTTGGTTATATTGGAAAGCGTAATTCTCAGGAGATTTTATTGGATGGCCTTAAAAAGCTAGAGTATCGAGGCTATGATTCTGCTGGGGTAGCGGTGTATACGGCGGATGGCTTGCAAATTAAGAAGGCCAAAGGCCGTATTGCGAACCTGGAAACGAAGCTTGGTGAAACGCCATTGAACGGAAGCGTTGGCATCGGGCACACTCGTTGGGCTACTCATGGTAAGCCTTCGGACGTGAATTCGCATCCACACACCGATAATTCTTTGAAATTCTCCGTTGTTCATAACGGGATTATTGAGAATTATATTGCGCTGAAAGAAGAGTTAATCGCGAAAGGACATGTGTTCGTATCGGAAACGGATACAGAAGTTATTTCGCATTTGATCGCGAGTTTGTACGAGGGAGATATCCTTAAAGCTGTTCAAAAAGCCGTGAAGCACATGACAGGAGCGTTTGCGCTTGGTGTTTTGACGGAGTTTGAACCGGACCGTCTTGTTGCTGTGCGTCAGGCTAGCCCCTTGATCATTGGGATCGGCGAAGGTGAAAACTTTATTGGTTCAGACATTCCAGCGATTCTAGAGTATACACGCAATGTGTTTATTCTAAATGATGGCGAAATGGCGTTATTGACGCGGGATTCTGTCGAATTAATGACTTTAGAGGGGAATTTTATTTCCAGGGAAATGTTCCATGTCGATTGGGACATTGTTACGGCGGAAAAAGCCGGATTCGATCATTTCATGTTGAAAGAAATCTATGACCAACCGAAAGCATACCGCGATACTATGGGAAGTCGTATTTCTCCCGACGGTAAGAGTGTGACGTTGAACGAGCTTACGATAACGCCAGAGGCAATTCGTAATATCAGCCGCGTGCATATCGTCGCTTGTGGAACTGCATTCCACGCAGGAATGGTAGGGAAATATGTGATTGAGAAAATGGCGCGTATTCCGGTGGAAACGGATGTAGCGTCTGAATATCGTTATCGTTCCCCGATTATCACAAAGGATACGCTTGTGATTGTTGTGAGCCAATCCGGTGAAACGGCGGATACGTTGGCAGCACTGCGTGAAGCGAAACGTTGTGGTGCACACGTATTGGCGATTACGAATGTTGTAGGAAGCTCCGTTGCGCGTGAGGCGAACGATATCATTACAACATGGGCAGGACCAGAAATTGCGGTAGCTTCGACGAAAGCGTACACGTCGCAATTGATTGGTTTTTACTTGCTTGGCTTGCACCTGGCGCAAACGTTGGGCACGCAAACACCTGAGGAAATCGAAGAAGTCATCACTGCTATGAAGGCGTTGCCTGAACAGGTTAGCGAGATCCTAGAGCAAGCCGATGCGTTGAGGGTTGTTGCTGAAGAGATGGCCAAACATGATAATCTGTTCTTTATCGGCAGAGGGTTGGATTATGCGGTAGCTTTGGAAGGCTCTTTAAAGTTAAAAGAGATCTCTTACATTCACTCCGAGGCGTATGCGGCGGGTGAGTTAAAGCACGGCACGCTTGCGTTGATCGAGGATGATATCCCAGTGATCGCGTTGGCTACACAGCACGAGCTGCTTGAGAAAACGGTGAGCAATATTAAAGAAGTAAAGGCGCGCGGCGCAAACGTATTGGGTATTGCCGTGGAAGGTGAAACGGAGCTGCAGAAGTCGGTAGACAGCACGTTCATAATTCCGAAAACGTTGGATGTGTTGACACCTGCGTTGTCTGTAATTCCTTTGCAATTGCTGTCTTACTACGCGTCGTTGGCGCGTGGGAATGATGTTGATAAGCCAAGGAACCTTGCCAAAAGCGTAACAGTGGAGTAATTAAAGTATCCAAAGGACACAACAACAAAACAAAAGCTCAAGCTCGCGCGAGAATCGCGGCTTGGGCTTTTTTGCTATAATCAGTTAAATGATCAATATCTCTTCTAAATAATTAATTTGTACAATGGATTAATTAAATTAACAATAAATCAGTCAATTTCTGTGAAAAAGAACAATTCGAATTCAATTATTATATTAATTATTGACGTAAATCGTAATTCAGGCATATAATCAAAATAATTAGTCCAGTGAACAAATTAATAAAAACGGAGGCACAACGTGAAAAGAAAATATTCTGACTACGCGATTGGTTACGCTTTCACACTTCCTTATTTGATAGGGGCGTTCGTACTCTTCCTGATTCCGGCAGGTATGTCCTTGTATTATTCCTTTACAAGATTCAAGGTCATTTCGGCGCCAACCTTCAATGGATTGGATAACTTCCAACAACTGATGGACGACAAGCAGTTCTGGATTGCTTTTAAAAACACATGGCTGTTTGCACTTCTATATGTACCTATGCAGGTCATAATCCCATTGATATTCGCTGTGCTGCTTTACAGCTCAGGTAGTTACATCAAAGGGAAATTTGCTAGCGTGCTTCGCGCCGTTTATTATTTTCCGGCCATCCCCTCCTGGTTCATTATTGGTATGGTGTGGATTTGGCTGCTCAGCCCGGACATCGGTATTGTCAATCAACTATTTTCGCTGCTAGGGATGTCTAAGGTCGCATTTCTCCAGGTAGATTCGGCAACAATTATTCCGACGCTCGCAGCGGTAGGCGTATGGAAAGGCTTGGGTTATGCCATGTTCATTTATTACATAGGGCTCAATAACATTCCGGAGACGTTGTACGAAGCCGCAGAAATCGATGGGGTGAACAGCTGGCAGCGGCTGCGAAATATAACGGCTCCGCTGCTTTCTCCAACTATTTTCCTCGTGCTCATCATGGCGATCTCCGATGCTTTCCGAACATTTGATCAGCATTTTGTGATGGTGTATAACCGCAGCAACATGTATTCGAAGTCACATCTTATGGTTTATCTTTACGAAAAGGCGTTCCGTTTTCTGGATATGGGGTATGCCTCACTGATTGCGTGGGTTGTCTTTATCTGCTTGATCCTGATTACGCTGGTCATTCTTAAACTCCAGAAAACATGGGTGCATTATGAAGAATAGGAGACAAGATGATGCCAAATAACACAGTGCTGGACACCACTTTATTAAGCAGTAAAAAGGCCGTAGGGTCTCCCAAACAATCGGTTTGGGGCATCGTCTGTACCATTATCCTGTTGCTAGGAGCAGCAAGTATGGTGCTTCCTTTCATATGGCTTATCCTTGCTTCGTTAAAAACAAATGCGGAGTTCTACAATTCCTTTAACTGGATGCCAGCCAAGCTTCAATGGAGCAACTATGAGGAACTATTATTTCCCAAGCAGGGGCCAACCTTCTTGCTGTACGTGTTCAATACCGTGAAAATCACGGTGCTATCCGTTGTTGGCATGGTCATTTCCTGCAGCCTGGTCGCTTTTGCGATTGCCCGCATTGATTTCCCAGGGAAAAATTTCATTTTCGGCTTCGCCGTCATATCGATGTTCTTACCGGCTCAAGTAACCATGATTCCGCAGTTTATCATCTTCAAGGATCTTGGATGGATCGGGACGCATTTGCCGCTTATCGTACCTTCCTTTTTTGGAGGAGCCTTTGGGATCGTGCTGATGAGGCAGTATTACCGGTCGATCTCGAAGGAGTTTGATGAAGCAGCCAAGATGGATGGGGCGGGGTGGTTCGCCATTTACGCCAAAATCCATTTGCCAATCGTCGCATCCCCCATGATTACCCTTGCGGTTCTCACATTCCAGGAAAAGTGGGCTGAGCTGCTGTACCCGATGATTTTTATTGGCAAAAACAAAGATTTATGGACGATGGTGCTGAGAATCAAGGATATTTCCACAGGTCAGTATAATGCTCGTCCTGAACTCGAAATGGCGGGGGATGTTTTGCTCGTCATTCCCGTCATCCTACTGTTTATTTTTGCACAAAAGTATTTTACAAAGAGTCTGACTTCTTCCGGTGTGAAAGGATAGCATCCTTTTATATATGAAAACACAACAATATTGAGTATGGGGGGATTTTGTCTTGAAAAAAGTCATGTTAACATCCTTAACGGCCGTCATTTCTTCATCCATTTTATTGTCCGGTTGCAGCTCGAACAGTGGATCTGTCGCCAGTCCTGAGGCATCGAGCTCAGCAAGTGCTGCGTCATCGAAACCTGTTAAAATCAAAGTCGCGTATTACTCCGATGAAACGGCACGCGCTACGATGGGGAACATCATCAAGAAGTTCATGGAGACCAATAAGAACATTACGGTCGAAGAAATCGCCACCGACTGGCAGACACACTATGACAATCTGAAAGTGGACCTTGCGGCAGGGCAGGGACCGACTGTATTTTTGTTGGATGGCCCTTACATACCTCAATATTCGACGGAAAAAACGATTCAGGACTTAACCGCCTATACGAAGGACATTAAGCTGGATGATTACTACGGGTTTGATGCGATTAAGACGCCGCAAGGCAAAATCTTTGGCGTTCCGCAGGCGATTCAGGTAAATGCTCTCTACTATAATAAAGAGATGTTTGATAAAGCCGGGGTCGCTTACCCGACAGATAATTGGACAACGGACGATGTCTATCAAGCTGCGAAGAAATTGACCGATAAGAACAGCAAACAGTTCGGGATCGGCCTTCCACAGCATATCCGTTATGGCTGGTATACGGTTGTACGTCAATTTGGCGGAGATATGCTTAACAAGGAACGCACGAAAAGTACAATGGTCAGCGATCCTAAAGTAAAAGAAGCCTTCGAATATATGAAGAAATTCTGGGATGAAAGCTTGACGCCTGGCTTGAAGGATCAAGAAGGCGAAATCAGCAATAAGTACTATACTTGGATGTCGCGCAAAATCGTTGCGATGTTCTACGATAACTACGCCAGAAGATTGACCAACGACAAAGAAGGTGTGAAATATGATGTTGCCGTTGTACCAAAAAGTCCGAATGGCGGCGTGAATTACAGCGCATTCGTTGCCAATACGTGGGTGATGAACGCGAAAGCTACAGAGGCGGAGAAGCAAGCGGGTTGGGAATTTATGAAATACTTCCTGGGTGAAGATGCGCAAAAGTTGAATTCGACACTTGCCGAAGGCATTACGGCGAATAAGAAAGTGGCTCAAGCTGCCATTGCCGATCATAAAGGTGCGCCAGAACATATCAAAGTTTTCTTAGATAATATGAAATATGCGGGTGACTTAGGCGACAACGTGGTATGGGAAGAGTGGATGGGTGCTGTTGATCCTATCATTAAAGACTATTTGTCTGGCAAAATCGACATCAACAAGCTGTTGACCGAAGGAGATAAAGCCGCTCAAGCCGTACTGGATAAAGCTAAAAAATAAGAAGTATGAGGATCTGAACCTATGACAAACCACCATTTTGAACCAATCATCATGAGCATGAGAAATTTATCGCTAGAAGAGAAAGTGGCCGAAATGTGTGTGCTCGGACTTGCGAAGCAGACGCCGCCGTCCGAAGACAAGAGCAGGCTGGGACAGATTGGCGGCGTCGGCATTTTTCCGCATGATATTGGGTCGTATGCTTATACGAAGAAGCTGCTGCAAGAGGTGCGTGAAGCGGCAGGCCAGAATCGGGGCGGAGTACCCTTTTATATGTCGATCGATGAGGAAGCAGGGAGCCTGTCGAATTTTAAGGAGTTTTTTCCTTATATCCCTGGGAATCGAGCTGTTGCGTTAAGGGAAGATCCACAAGCTGCTTATGCGCTTGGAAGATTGGTCGGCAGTCAGTTACATGAACTCGGTATTCCGATGAATTGGGCTCCTGTCCTGGATGTGAATACGAACATCGACAATCCGGTCATTGGTGTCCGTGCGTTTGGCGAAGTTCCGCAGCTTGTCGCGGCATTTGGGGAGGCCTACATTCAAGGGCTGCACAGCGCAGGGATTGCGTCCACGGCGAAGCATTTTCCAGGCCACGGACAGGTCAGCGGTGACTCACATTACGTGTTGCCGGAGTGCGAGCTCACGGTGGAGGATTTATTTGCGGGACCATTGATCCCATTTCAAAGGGCGATTGAAGCGCAAGTGGATTCGATCATGCTGGCTCATCTCATTTTTCCAAACATTCCGGAGTCAGAGGGACTTCCTGCATCTCTAAGCAAGTATTTCGTGACAAATCTGCTGAGGGAGCAGCTTGGCTATGAAGGCGTTATTTGCACGGACGATGTGGAGATGGGCGCAATCAAAAACAATTTTGAGCCTGAGGAAGTCGGTAGATTGGCGATTCTGGCGGGGAATGACATGATTCTTATGTGCCATACCCCGGATTTTCAACAGAGAGTCATGAATGGCATTGTCCAGGCGGTGAGAGCGGGAGAGATTGCCGAATCGCAAATTGATGCTTCCTTGGTCCGGATTGAGCGGCTCAAAAACAATTTTGGCCTGTACCGTGAAAAAGCGCAGCCGCTTCCTATGGAGACATGGGAGGCAGAGGCGCTGGCGATTGCCAAAGCAACTATCATCGTTGAGCAGGATCCGGCTGCGCTGCTGCCGTTATCTCCGTCTACGAAGTATGTGCTTTTGGTTCCAAGGCAGGAACAGCTAACCATTGCAGATAATGCCGCTGTCAGTGAACTGATACTCGGGGCGAAGTTGCAGGAACGCAACATCCACGTGAAGACTGTCTATACGTCCATGCAGCCAATCGAGGATGAGATTGAAGCAATGATGGCGGAGATTACGCCTTACGATGTTGTGATGTTAGGAACGATTAATGCGCATATTTATGATGGACAGCTTCAGTTAGCTCGGCGAATTGCAAAAGCAAAGCCGCTGCTTGCCATCGTACTGCGCAATCCGTACGATGCTGCGCTTTTGCCGCAGGAGGCCAGCAAAGTACTGGTGTGTTCTACATCGGATTATGCCATGCGAGCATTTGCGGAGCTGCATTGTTGATTGTTTGAGCTCGCATGACTAATGCATATGCATTATTTTTGTTATAATGGTAGTAGAAGAGCTAGGAAGGCAGAAGGGATACTTATGAAAGCAATCAAAGGTAATTTGCAGCTCATGAAAGAAATCAATACGGCATCCGTATTGAACCTGCTTCATCGAGAAGGCAAACTCTCACGCGCTGAAATTTCAACGGTCACGAAGCTCAGCGCGACGACCGTTTCTGCGCTGGTTGAGGATCTGATCGCCCAGGGCATTGTGACCGAGACGGGCGAAAGACCATCCGTTGGAGCAGGACGCAAGGCTATCGCGCTGCAAATCAATAAAGATGGGGGCTATGTGGTCGGCATATCACTTGGCAGCAACTATCTAATCAGCGCTGTGCTTAACCTGCACGGGGAATGCATTGCTGAATTCAAAACGAAAATTGCTTCCGGGAATGAAGCTGTCGCAGAGCAGATAAGGATTGCCCTTCAAAGCTGTCTGGATCAGCAGAGCATGCTCGATTCCGGTACGATAATGGGTGTTGGTATTGCAGCTCCAGGCATTATTGATGAGAAGGGAGCGACGATTGTCTACTCCAACCATCTGAAACTAGCGAATCTTAACATAAAAGAGCAGCTCAAGGCGAGCTATCCGGACATTCCGATTCGCGTGATGAACGATTCCAATGCAGCCGCATTTGCCGAATATTACTCAGGTGTCGGGAAAAATAAGCGAAGCATGCTCTATATCACCATTCATGAGGGGATCGGGTCGGGTATTATTCTGAATGGTGAAATATATTCAGGCTTTCTGGGAGCTGCCGGTGAAATTGGCCACATTCCCGTTGAATCGAACGGGGCATTGTGCTTGTGCGGCAGGCATGGTTGCATCGAGACGGTTCTCACAACACCGTACCTCTTGGACAAGTGCCAAGCGGCAGCCCGGGTTGCCGAACAACCTGTGCCGAATTCGATGGAGGATGTCATTACTGCCTACGAAAAAGGTGAAGCGTGGCTTCAACCGGTATTTGCAAAAGTGCTGACCACCATGACGATGATGGTTGCTTCCGCGATCAATCTGTTGAGTCCTGAAATTCTGGTCATCGAAGGCTGGATGAATGACAGCCCCCGATTCATCCGCGAGCTTCATGCTGAACTTGCTTTATTTCCGTTCCCGATCGCGTTCACGGAAGATCGTTTTGCCGCCGCATCCTACGGGGAAAAGGGAGCCCTACAAGGCGCTGCTACGGGTATGCTCCAGCAAATTTTCGGCGCATCTTCGCTAATTGCTGACTAAATGAATGCGAAGAACCTGCCCTCTTGATGGAAGGGGGCAGGTTTTTCTAATATACTAGTTATGGACTGTACCTGTCTATTTATCCAGAAGTCCCATGCTCTGATACGGAGATGAGGTGTGAAGCCTGAAATCGTCTGTCATCGGTGTTTGCAGTTGCCAAGTACTTGGCGATGTGGATGGGTTGATGCCAGTATGCGTGCCTGCTTGGATGCATTTGTACAGATTACCGTTTTGATAGACATAATCTCCGAATTGATAATAGATAGCGATGTTCCACCATTGCGAATAATCATCCCATAATTCAACCAAGCTCCAGTCAAAATTAGCCGGAAAATTTGGATCTTTAAATTGGACAGGAGAAATAGTTGCAGCAGTGGTATTTCCTGATGCGGTTATATGGCTGTTGGTACCATTGTTTGCTCCAAGTACATCAATAAACGCCTGACTGCCATCCCTGGTATTATTGTTGAAGATAAGCGGATTAGCCGTGTTGAAGCTGGTATAAAAGATGATGTTTCGGTCTGTTGCAGTGGGATGTACTTCATTCCAAGTAAAAACAATGGACCTGATCACATTGTTTTCAAATCTCAGTTTGGTAACATGATTGGAAGCATCCTCATTGAGAAATCCAAAATAACTTCTTCCGTGTGCAAAATAGTTATTATACACATGCACTTGGTCATTTGCATTAAGTACATCTGTGGAAGCTGCGTAAGTTTTATAGTTGAACATCACTTCGCCGCCGCCGATAAAGATGTTGTCATGGATGGAAGCACTACCGTCCCTTTGGTAATATTGCAAGTTCCCCTCCTGATTCGCAGCAAAAGGATCTTTCCAATCAAGCGCGGTCATGACAACCGTATTGTGATGAACATTGACGCCATTACCCATATTGGATAATTGTATGCCCTCAGCACCTGTACGTAAAACTCTGTTGTTGTAAATTTCGAGATTGGTGAATTTATTCTGGCCATTAACTGCCAAAGTATAACCGATATACATGCCTTCCGCTCCAACATCATGGATATACATATCATGAACTTTGACGCCATCCACGATATTAGACGCACCGTCTGTTTTAAGGACAAGACCTGCAAATCCGACATTAGAAATCTCAATGAATGAAAGCTCATAATTCGATACAATATTTGTATTTCCTGATGTATTTAAAACTTCTATTCCATGAGCTATGTTTGGGTTATTTGTAATTTCAATTCCGTAATCACCTGAAGAGTTTGTGTAATTTCCATTCAAATGACCAGGATAGTTCACGTTTCCTGTCTGAAGGACAGAATCATATTTCCCTGTAAAAATCCAGTTCGAACCGCCCAAGAGTTTTGCGGTATAATTAGCGCCTACACCTCCAACTTTTACTTGTCCTCCATAATTTGTAATGATCAAAGGATCACTCGCACTTCTTTGGGGCAGATTTCCAAGCTGCAGTTGTGTATAATTCCCTGCTGGTATATAAAGCCGGTCAACGGTCTGCCAGTTTACCTGAGGAAAAGACGCTTGAATATCCGGATAATAAATTATACTCGCGCCTTGGACAGGCAATGTGAATTGTGTGTAACTTACACCTTGACCACTGATTGTCACTGTCAAAGAACCAGTCACACCAGAACCATCTTGAGCTGTTGCCCTTGCGGTAACAGTTCCGTTGGAAGCTGCGGTAAGAAGACCGCTTGAACTTATAGTCGCACTTCCAGTCCCGCCCACAACAGACCATGTGACTGCATTATTAGAAGCATTTGCTGGTGTTACATTTGCATTCATTTGCAATGTGCCACCTTGTGTACTTATCGTTGTTGCACCACCTGCGCCTGTAACGGTTATTCCTGTCACAGGTACATCAATCCATCCAACTATGGCATATTCTTTTGCCTGTCTTGTCATCGTGGCCGGAGCATGCAAAATGAGATACCTTCCCAGAGGAATAACAGCGTTACTACTGACATCGCTATCCTTAATCCAGGGCTCTGAGGTTCCTACGGATGCAAGATTCTGAGCACTGTTGAAGTTTATCCGGGTTTCGTTCAAACCGCTATCATTGACGGTGTCGATATCATCGTCCCACCAAAGCCCAGCATAAGGCGTCTGGTTCCCACTGGTATATTGCCTGTATTGCGTCCATGTTGATGATATTCTTGTATTAGACCAATTAGGTCCAAAATCAATATAACCATAACCGTTTACATAATAGGGGGCATCCGTCGTGCTTGTTCCGCCTACAGGATTTCCACTTCCATTCAAAGTGGGTGGCCCTTCAAAAGCATTTTGCATAGGAAACCAAGAAGTACCTGCCTGCCCTGATGCATAAGGGGTAATGATCTGCATGGTAACACTTGCCGATGCTGTTAAGATAAGTCCCTGTGTCAATGCTAAAAATGCGATTACGAGGCAGAGAAGTGTACGATTGATTCTTTTCATTAGTTACCTCCTAAAAATAAAGTGTTTTACATTTAAATGAATTTCATGGTTTGTTAACGCTTTCATTTGAAAGACCTGCAAATCATCATTACATTGACCTTGCTAGAGCGACAACACTTCTTACTTACATCACAATTCACCTCCGCTCTCTTTGAACTCTGAAATGACAAGATTTCATTCATAGCCGATAAGGTACCAATAGGCCAATTCCTTTTCGAACTATTCGCCTTCATCATAACAAGTTGCTCAGTAGCTACCAATATGGAGATCGAACGATTTGCATGGTTATCGTCAGGTTAAACGAACTATTAGCCAATAATTTTAAAAAAGACGTACGCTTGAACTCGAAGCGTGCGTCTTTCTGGTTATTTTGTTAGCATTTTATTTTTGCTTTTGCATCTGCAACAATCGGTTAATTACCGTAATCGCTTCTGCACGAGTTACCGTTTGGAGCGGGCCGAATCGGTTCGCTTCGTATCCTTTCATCAACCCTGCTCTCGCCACGATGCCTACAGCATCCAAAGCCCAAGCAGGAATGTCGGAAGCATCAGCGAATACCGCTGAACCGCTTGATTCTACCGCTGCAACGCCAAGCGTATTTGCCAGCACAACAGCCAGTTGTGCGCGCGTTAATTGCTCAGCAGGACGGAAACTGCCATCCTCGTAGCCTTGCACGAGGTTTCCTTTAGCGGCTAGCGCAATTGCTTGTTTCGCCCAATCGCCGATTACGGCGGCATCTGTGTAATTCGGCAGTTTCTCTGGCCCTGCGTTCGGGTGTAGCGCGTTCGTTAACATAACAACGAATTCCGCACGCGACACGAACTGGTTCGGCCTAAATGTGCCATCCTCATAGCCATGCACAATGCCTGATTGGAGCGTAGCTCGGATATCAATTTCTGCCCAATGCCCCGCAATGTCACTAAGATTCGATATGGTATCGAAGAGCGGCTTTTCAGGAACTACTGCGTTTGGATTTACAGCAAATACCGCATACTTCGTAAAATGGTTTACTTCTACAGTGATCTGATTCCCATTTACCTTACCGCCAGGGACTTCCACCCAAACTTTGTTCACTTCGTCAAAATAGAAAACTGCTGCTTTCTGGTCAGCTTTTAAGCTGTTTTTGTCAAAAGCAAACGTTAATGTGATGGGTTTACTGAAGTTTTCCGAGAAATTCTTCAAGATTTCGAAAATCGGACTAGCTAAAACCTCGTTACCTGTTAGTAACTTTTGAGTATCTAACACTTTGTCGATCGTGACCTTAAGGTCCTTGGCTGAAGCATCCGCTGGGATTGTAATCGTCACCTGATCATTCAAACTAACCTCGCCTGCCTTACCCACAGGCAATGTCAAATCACCATTTTTAGAGATAATAGGGAGGTTACTTGAAGGTGGCGTTGAATTTGACGGTGGCGCGCTAACCCCATTGCCCACGGTGACTGCGATCTGCGATCCTTCACTCCATTTGGTAATAACACCGTTAACTGTGGAATTCATCATAGACACTGACTTCAGCTTCACTACGGTCTGACCGGTTGCTCGCGCTTGAAACGTAACTCGGTGAATTGCGGTATCCCCTGTAGATCCAAGTTTATTGCCGACAAACGTATTCGCGACAATGACTTCTCCGTTCTTGAGAATAGGCGCGCCCGATATCCCTTGCCTTAGACTGGACTCGCTCTTATAGGCAAGCTTAGCCGCATCGAATTCCACTATCGCTTCATAAGCGTATAAATCTGTCAGTTGTCGACCTTGGATCTCGATAGAGATCACGTCACCGACCTTGACATCGGTACTGGAGACCGATAGTAGAAACCGCGTGCTAGAAGCACTTTCCGCTGCCTGGACAAGCCATCCCCCAGGAATCAGCAGTAGAATTGCCAATGAAAGGAACATGATTTTGCTCATAAGCTGTCTCATTGTATCTTTCCTTTCTGATCATGCCAGAGAAGAGAGCCTCACATGCGGCCCTCCTCTGACAGAGAATCACTTACCAAATTCGTTCTACTCTAGAACCTTACGTGCAAGGGTCGCCAAATCATATAGCCCGATTTTATTGTCGCCATCCATATCTGCGTTCTTCACCAAATTCCAGTTCGCTTGACCTAGTTCCGCACCATAATTTGCCGCAACTAAGCCAAGATCTCCGATCGTGATGAGCCCATCGTTTCCTACAACATCACCTTTGATAGAGATTATCACCGCTCCTTGGAAGGTTTGCAGTGAGCTGCTCAATGCTGTAAGGGCATCGTCTGTTGTTACTTGTGTCGCCTGACCATTTGCTGCGACTAGCTGCGCTGCCTGAATTGCGGCTAATAGCGTCGCTTTGCTTCCTGTCGGATATTGTCCAAGTCCTGTTCCTTCAACAGCAGCGTTATAAGCAGCTTGAGCCTGACTAATCTTCGTATGCAATGCGGTCTTATCTACATAGACAAGGGAAATGGAATACGCTGATAAGTTCGCATCCGACTCACGTCCCTGACCGTCTGAAAGTTTAGCCTTGGTTACTGAGATCGATGCGTTTTGGGTAGCTGTTACAGCTTTCGCTTTCCACGTTAGCTCTACAACCCCTCCGTCACTCGTAATCGCAACACCAGGGGAAACCGCTACAAGCTTAACCAGCCCAGGTGTATCTGTATTTGTGACCAGCGATAATCCCGGTTTAATCGGAGTTGCCGATACGAACTCAACCAAATTCGGATCGAAAGCTAACGAAACTTGCTGGGCGTAAATATTTCCATATACGCTGTTCGCTACATTCGATAGGCTATAGGTTGTTTTGAACTCTTGGTTGGTCAGTACACTAACTGGACCACTCAATGATGTGTTCATTTGCGCAGATTCTTGACCAGCGAAAAGTCCCATGCTCTGATATGGAGATGAGGAGTGAAGCCTGAAATCATCTGTCATTGGTGTTTGTAATTGCCAAGTTTCTGGCGATGTTAATGGGTTTTTACCAGTATGCGTTCCTGCTTGGATGTTTTTATACCAATTTCCGTTCTGATAGGCATAATCTTTTCCGTTCTGATAGACATAATCTCCGTATTGAAATTTAATAGCAATACCAGGCCACGCTTTATCAACGGAAACATTCGCCCAACGTTCAACCAAGAGCCAGTCAAAGTCAGCTGGGAGATTCGGATCTCTAAATTGGACAGGAGCGATAGTGGCGACAGTGGTATTTCCAGAAGCACTAACGTGGCTTGTCGTACCATTATTACCTGTAAGCACATCGATAAATTTCTGACTGCCATCCCTAGTATTATTGTTGAAGATAAGCGGATTAGCCGTGTTGGCACTGGTATAAAATAAGATGTTTCGGTCTGTTGCAGTGGGATGTACTTCTTCATTCCAGGTGAAAGAAATCTTTCTGATCACATTGTTTTCAAATCTCAGTTTGGTAGTCTGATTCGTGGTATCCTCACCGATAAATCCAAAATAACTTCTTGCGTGTGCGAAATAGTTATTATACACATGCACTTCGTCATTCGGATTAAGCACATCTGTGGTAGCTTTGTAAGTTTTATAGTTGAACATAATTTCGCCGCCGCCGATAAAGATGTTGTCATGGATGGAAGCGCTGCCGTCTCTTTGGTAATATTGCAAGTTCCCCTCTTGATTCGCTTGAAAAGGATCTTTCCAATCCATCGCGGTCATGACAACCGTATTGTGATGAACATTGACGCCATTACCCATATTGGATAATTGTATGCCCTCAGCACCTGTACGTAAAACTCTGTTGTTGTAAACTTCGAGGTTGGTAAACTTATTCTGGCCAGTAGCTGTCGTAGAAGTATTTCCAATATACATGCCTTCCGCCTCAGTATCGTGGATATACATATCATGAACTTTGACGCCATCCACGATATTCGATGTACCATCTGTTTTAAGGGCAATTCCTGCAAATCCAGTATTAGCAATCTCAATGAATGAAAGCTCATAATTTGTTACATTATTTTGAACTGCGTACATTGGGGTTGCAGCATTAATAACTTCAATTCCATGACCAGCGCCATTTTTAATTTCAATACCGTAATCGCCTGAAGAGTTTGTATAATTTCCGTTCAAATGACCAGGATAGTTAACGTCTCCTGTCCGAAGCACTGGATCATATTTCCCAGTAAAAATCCAATTCGAACCGCCCCGAATTTTTACGCCATAAGGAGTGCTTGTGCCTGCAATTTTTACTTGTCCGCCATAGTTTGTAATGATCAACGGCTCACTCGCACTTCTTTGCGGCAGATTTCCAACCTGAAATTGTGTATAATTCCCTGCTGGAATATAAAGGCGGTCAAGGGTCTGCCAGTTTACCTGAGGAAAAGAGGTTTGAACATCTAGATAAATCATAGTCGTGGTACCTTGGGCAGGCGCAGGTAGTATGAATGTTTCTAAGCCTGAAATCGTAACAACCAATGATCCTACGACGCCTGATCCATCCTGAGCGGTTGCCCTGACCGTTACTTGACCTACAGAACCTCCAGTTAAAAGACCATTTGCATCGATCGTTGCGTTGCCTGTTCCATTGACAACAGACCATGTAACTGATGGATTTGTTGCAGCATTTGGCACAACGGCAGATGACATTTGCAGTGTATTTCCCGTTTTGACAGAGGATTTACCGCCTGCACCTGATACAGTAATGCCGGTTACAGGCTCCTTCTGACCTCGATAGAGGAAGAAGTTGTCATAATAGGCTTTGCCACCTGCAACGCTTTTGTTACCGTTCTTCAGCATCACCGACTGGTTTCCAAGAGCGGTAACGGAATAGACAGCACCATCAGCTCTAAGGACGTTGTCAATGAAGATATTAAAGTACCATTTCACACCATCGTGTTTGAACTGTAATTTGAAATGGTGCCACTCGTTTTTGGTATAAGTCCTTTTGGTCCAATTGTTGTATGCATAGAGATTCATACTGCCTGCCGTAGCAGAACCATTGTCATCGAACACCATTTGGCTATCGTTAAAATAAAAACTGTTTCCACCGATACTGTTGTCACCCCTGAAGTCATATTCAAAGGTATAGTCGACACCCGACTGGTAGGAAATCTCAGGTAATTGATATAAGTTTTTGCCTGTGCCCTGAGTAATTTCAACGACTTTGTCGCCTGCAGTTCCCCCTGGACGTGCGACAATGGCGGCTGTGTCACCGGCCCACGCACCTCCACCAACACTGGTACTGGCGTCGAAGTTTTCAGCATAGAGGACTTGATAGATGATCTCAAACTCAGCCGTAATGTTGACATTTCCAGCGGGCATTTTAAATGTAAATTGATTGCTGCCAGCAGGTGTTAACGCAACCTTCATGCCTAATCCGTTCGGTGAGACTGTGAGTGTTTTAAGCTTATAGTTCGTTGCCGAGTAGACGGATAGGGTAACTGTGTCGTCAGTCTGGGCCGTGGCCTTGTCCGATGCGACACTGCCGTTTGCAGACGGACCAGCCACATTCACATTGTACGGGACTGAAGCACTGGCGGACTCGAACGAAGCTGCGACAGTAACATCCTCGGCAGGCATCACAAACGTGAAAACATTGTTGCCAATAGACTGAAGCTCAATAGCCCCGCCGCCCACCTTAAGTGAATTGAGTGCCAACTTGTAACCGTTTGCAGGTGTAACCGTGAGCCCAATTGTTTCCCCGGCGATACTGCTGTAAGTATTTGCCGTAACTGTGCCATAAACCGACGACGTAGTCGTGGTAATATTGTATGTCGGTTTGGTCTGTGCGAACAACCAATCGACTAAGTTTGTGTTACCATCGTTCGGATCCGTATACGTATAGGCGTTAACCCAGCTGCTATGCCCGACACCAGGGAATTCGGTGTACTTGACTTTCGTGTTTCCGACTGCTTTCAACTCATTAAACACGTTTCTCGAGTGGGCTGGAACGATTGTGGTGTCAGCGTCTCCGTGGAATATCCAAACGGGTATGTCTTTATTAAGGGAAGCTTGAGTCTTGGGATCATTGCTCCAGCCCGAGAACGTTGCTGCAGCAGCTATTTTATCGGCATAGTGCTCAAGCAGCCCCCAAGTTCCCCAACCTCCCATAGACAGACCCATCACATACAGCCTGCTCAGATCCGTGTTAAATTCCTGCTGTACGCTATCGACAAGGGCCCACAGGGATTTGGTCATCTGTTCATTTCCCCATCCAGCGGTGCCGACAGTAGGAGACTGCGGCGCTATAATGATAGCGGGGTGGTCTTGATAATAGGTGTCGGTCAGTCGATACAGGATGTCAGCATTCGAATTGACTTGTTTTTCGTTATCCGTGCCAGATTCTCCGGTTCCGTGCAGGAACAGAACGACGGGAAGAGGTCCCATGCTCGCAGCTCCCTCCGGAACATATAGTCTGTATGGAAGATTAGTCAGCCCCGGTTCCGTTTGTGTGAAGGTTCTCTTCACTGCTTTCTCCAGGAAATTAGACGGACTACCTGTTGGTGGTTGAGCAGCTAAAACGTTTGAAGAGAAAGAGGTAAGCAGGATAAAAATTGAGAGAATAAGGGATGGAACTCTTGCGAATTTTCTCATTAAGCAATCCTCCATATAAGTTTTCCATTGGCTACTTTAGAGACAAGGTGATCCTTTTTCAGCTTTACCGATACGTACAGCGTGGTAAAACGAATCTTTATCAAAAAGAGAGTGAGCACCTCCTTCTTACTTGCTTTGGAATACACCTCCATTCTCTTTGACCTCTAAAATGGAAAGATTTTTACTCGTATGCGCTTACATCATAACAAGTTGCCCACTATCTACCTATATGGAGATCGAACGATTTGCATTGTTATGGTCTTGGTTTAACACGAACCAGAGTAAAGGTGGACACCGGAATAAAAAAAACGAAGCACATACGAAATAATGTGCTTCGTTTTTTTCTGTGAATTCTCCAGCATTCTGAGTCAAGATTCATTAATTGTTGCCAGAGTGTCCTCCGGTGTTGTCCGATAAGCTTCAAATAGCTTCGCAATTTCCAGGGAATCCTCCAATGTTCCTTTTTGAGGCGGCTGTCCAGATAGAATGCTTTCACAAAAATGGAGCACTTCCGGAACGTAACCAAGCATGAATATGTTTTTGTTATATAATTGCCCTAATGAAAATTCAGGCTCCCAATATAGCGGTGCCTCATCGTCCTCAACCAGATAGGAAGCGGTTCTACCATACGGTCTAGCACTTTTCGTTTTGCGATAATAGGTTAATTTTACGCCATTCTCCAGAACCACGTTGGCTCCTTGGCCGAAGACCTCAAGCCGTTCGAGCGGAGAGCTGCGAGCAATGCCAGGAGCCATATGCAACGTGCCGATCGCACCAGATAAGAAGCGCAGATTAGTTACTGAGCTGCCGTTTACAGGCTCCCACTGATACGATATTGTGCCGATTTTGCCCATTAAATAATGAAGAATAGAACCGGGATGGTAGATGTGATCCAGAAAACTTGTTACGTTGTTGAGGTCAGCTCGCTCGGAAAAAGGCGGCATCGATTGCGGATATTTGATGGAGATCGATGTCGGTGTACCAAATTCAGGAGAGCTGATGATCTGTTTAATTTTCTCGACGCCTGGGAAAAACTGTTTCTTTAGTCCAGTCATCACGAAATATCCACTATCCCTGCTTGCTTGAATCAGCTGATGCACCTCATCACTGCTAGCGGCTGTAGGTTTTTCCATCCACACGTGAATGCCTGCACGCAAAGCGTCCATTGCAATATCGGTTGCTTGCACACGCCCATCTGGCGTATAGCTTGTAACGATAAAGACGGCGTCCGGTTTCTCCTTTGCGAACATCAGCTTATAATCGGTGTAAGTCGCATTCGCACCAAACTGACGCGCATAAGCCATGGCCCGATCCCCATTCGTGTCACATATGGCGACCAGATCTACCGGCGCATATTGCAGCGTAGGGTAAATGTTCCGGAACGAGTGTCCACCTGCCCCGATAAAACAAATGCGCAGCTTTTGCTCAAATTCGAAGTTATATTGCACGGGTGAAAAATTCATCGCACTCTCTCCGATCGTTAAACATAATATCGTGATATTCAACCTAGTTGAATTAGCGTAATTATATATCCACCTCACCAATGTGGCAAGAGCGATTTTTACTGTCCAACATTCACTACCTCATGAGGTGGGGGGTGTTTTTTTATGTAATGCGAGGGGATAACCTGACCATAACAATGCAAATCGTTCGATCCCCATATTGGTGGGTACTGAGCAACTTGTTATGATGGAAGAGTATAGTTTGAATGTTGAGATAATGAACAAGCCTAATGACTGAACGATTGACTGGGAGGAGCTTTACCGATGACGTGGAGAAGAGAGAAGATGGGGCAAATTTTGTACGGCGCGGATTATTATCCCGAACAATGGCCAGAAGAAGTATGGCTCGAAGATATGAAGTTGATGAAAGAGGCGGGGGTCAACATCGTACGTCTCGGCATTTTTGCTTGGGCGTCGATTCAGCCAGAAGAACACCGATTTGAGTTTGGATGGCTGGACCGGATCATGGATTTGCTCGCAGAGAACGGAATCGCCGTGCATTTGGCTACAGCGACGGCATCACCTCCAGCCTGGTTGACCCATCGATATCCCGAGACCATGAACGTGGATGTCAACGGTCATCCGTACCGTCACGGTTCGAGGCAGCATTACAGTCCGGCTAGTAAGGTGTTCAGACAGTACTGCGCTGATCTTGTACGCAAGATTGCCGAACGGTACAAGAACCACCCGGCGCTGTTCATGTGGCATATCAATAATGAACACGGCGGTCATTTGCAGAAAGACTACACGCCGGATGCAATCACGGGTTTTCGCGAGTGGCTGCAACGACGTTACGGAACGCTAGATGAATTGAACGATCAGTGGGGAACGGCGTTCTGGAGCCAGAAGTATTCCGATTGGGAGGAGATCGGGCCGCCTAGCACGACGCCGATCGCCTTCTGTAATCCTGGTCAGGAGTTAGATTTTACGCGTTTCATGAATGATTGCCTACTAGAGCTGTATTTGAATGAATACCGGATACTCCGGGAAGTGACGCCAGACGTGCCGATTCTCGCCAGCTTCATGATGGAGTTCAAATGGTTGAACTACTACGAGTGGGCCAAGCATATGGACGTCGTAGGCTTGGATACGTATCCCGATCCGAGACTGGGTATTCCCGTTAGCCAAGCGATGGATTTCGACATGCTGCGCAGCATGAAGGACGGTCAGCCATACTTGTTGATGGAACAGGTGACGACCCAAGTGAACTGGAGGCGGAACAACGCCCAGAAAAAACCGGGGCAGATGCGTCTGTGGAGTTATCAGTCCATTGCCCGAGGCGGCGATGGCATTCTGTTTTTTCAATGGAGGCAGTCAAAAGCAGGAGCAGAAAAATTCCATGGTGCGCTGGTTCCCCATTCCGGCGATGTCAACAGTCGCGTTTACCGCGAGGTGCGGCAGCTGGGGGAAGAACTCCAACGTCTGGAAGCGGTCGTCGGCTCCAGGATCAAGGCCCGAACAGCAATTCTGTTCGACTATGAGAACTGGTGGGCGGTGGAAATGGCGGGCAAACCGAGCGCCGACATCCGCTACCGTGAGCAGGTCATGAAGTATTATACGGCGCTGCACGAATTGAACGTTGCCGTAGACATTGTGCAGCCGCACTCGGATCTGAGCGGATACGACCTGGTGCTTGCACCGACGCTCTATATGATCGATGCTGAAACAGCAGATCGGTTGGAGCGCTTCGTCGAGAGCGGCGGGACGTTGCTGACGACCTTCTGGAGCGGTATGGTTGACCGGAACGACCGCATTCATCTCGGCGGATATCCGGCTCCTCTTCGTAAGCTGCTCGGTATCCACGTAGAAGAGTTCGATCCGTTCACACCGGAGCAAACTTCAAGTCTCCACATGGTCGATCCCGATTGTTCGGGAGACTATTCGTGCAGCTTGTGGGCTGATATTATCCGGTTGGAAGGAGCAAAAGCACTTGGCGTGTTTACCACGGATTACTACGAAGGATATCCTGCGGTCACTGAGAACGCTTACGGTAAGGGCAGCGCACTCTATGTTGGCATGTTTCCGGAGCAGAAGCTCGCGGATAAGCTGATTCGTCATCTTGCTGAGAGGTTGGATTTGCTCCCGGATATCCTGGTGCCTTCTGGCGTGGAGACTTCAGTTCGCGAGGACAACGGAAAATCTTATCAATTTGTGCTCAATCACCTAGAACACCCCGTCGTGATTGATTTGAAAGGCAGATCTTGCGTCGATCTCATCACGGGACGTTCGTTTGCGGAACGGATCGAGCTGGAATCGTATGACGTTGCCATTTTGGAGTGGAAATAGATTATTTATAAGGAGCTGGAAGACATGAATTCATTCAACGGATTGGATATGGGATTGGGCAATTTGTCACGCCTGTCGAACGCGGTGACAAGATCGATTAGCCCCGAGAACTTTACGGGTGCCAAAGGTCAAGGAGCTATGGCGACGGAAGGGACTGGAGCCGCTGGCGCGCGCGATCTCGGCATCGGTTGGAAGGTTTCCCCTTCTGTGGAAATCGAACCAGGTGTGGAATTCACGATGGGAGAAATCCAAGGTCCTGGCGCGATTCAGCATATTTGGCTTACCAGTCATCCCAATGGATGGCGAAACCTGATTTTCCGGTTTTACTGGGATGGCGAGGAGCACCCTTCGGTCGAAGTGCCCGTGTGTGACTTCTTCTGCAACGGCTGGGTGGAGAGGGCGAACGTGAATTCACTCCCGATCGCCGTCAATCCGGCTGGCGGCTTTAATAGCTATTGGCAAATGCCGTTCCGCAAGAACGCCAAAATTACGATGGAGAACAAGAACGACAACCCTGCAATCCTATATTACCAAATCGATTATACGCTGACGGATGTGCCAGAGGACGCGGCTTACTTCCATGCGCAATGGCGCCGAAGCCATCCAGTGGCCTACAAGGACGTACACACGATTATTGACGGCATCCAAGGCAAGGGCCATTTTGTGGGCACCTATTTGGCCTGGCAGGTCAACAACTGTGGATGGTGGGGAGAAGGAGAAATCAAGTTCTACATGGACGGCGATAACGAATTTCCAACGATCTGCGGAACGGGGACGGAGGATTATTTCGGCGGTGCCTGGAACTGGGAGCAGCCGGCTGGCTCATACTGTACGTATTCGACGGCATATCTGGGCATGCACCAAGCGATCAAACCGGACGGCTTATATCGCAGTCAGCAACGGTTTGGCATGTATCGTTGGCATGTTTTGGACCCGATTCGCTTTGAAAACGACCTGAAAGTAACGATTCAAGATCTCGGCTGGCGTGCGGACCGAAGGTATCTGCCGCAGCAAAGCGACATTGCGTCGACAGCGTTCTGGTATCAAGATGAGCCGCATGCCCCGTTCCCTAGCCTTCCGGATAATGATGAGCGAGAAGTTAAATAATTAGATTTTCCAAGAGAGGGCGTCAATTTCATGACGTCCCCTTTTTAAATCAGCGAGGAGTATAACCAAACATGAAGATTTTTAACTTAAACGGTACTTGGCAAATGCGGAATTGTTCCACGGATGCGATGGGGAAATCGTACGCTGCTGCCATCCCTGGATCAGTGCTGCGTACTCTTTTGGATAATGCCGCAATCGAAGATCCTTATTACCGAGACAACGTGGATCCGACATTGGAGCTATTGAGAGATGATTATGAGTTTTCTCGCTTTTTTGAGGTAAATCGGGAATTATTAATCGCTAATAAGGTGGAGCTGGTCTGTGAAGGACTGGACACCTTGGCTGAAATTTACATCAACGGGCATCGATTAGCCGAGACGGATAATATGCATCGAACTTATCTATTCGATGTTAAGTCATTGCTGAGAGAAGGCGACAACGAGCTGCGGATTACTTTCCGATCTGCCATTGAATACGCGAAGCGGCGTGAGGCAGAGAATCCCATCTGGGCAACTACGACAGGCCCGGCGCCAGGATTCAATCAGATTCGCAAAGCCCATTATATGTTTGGTTGGGACTGGGGACCGGTTCTGCCCGATTCGGGGATTTGGAGGTCCATCTATCTTCGAAGTTATGACGTGGGCTTCGTTCAGGACATTTACGTAACGCAGAAACACGAACCCGGTAGTGTCCGGTTGGATATAGACGTTTCAAGCCAAATCCTATCCGCCGTTACGGAGGATCTGGGTATCGAAGTGGAAGTCTTCGCACCAAACGGGGAAGTCCTTGAACGGAAATCGCACGAAGTAATTTCCAAAACGAAGGTATTCATCGAAATCCAAAATCCAGAGTTATGGTGGCCCAACGGCTATGGGGCGCAACCCTTGTATACTGTAGTGGTAAAGCTGACCCAAAAGGATGTTGTCATCCATGAAAAACGACAGACTTTAGGTCTTCGCACTATCACTTGGCGAGTAGAACCCGACGCTTATGGGAAATCTTTTGAAGTCGTCGTCAACGGGGATGCCCTATTCGCTATGGGTGCTAATTATATCCCTCAACATAACATCTTGAGCCTTCGTAACCGTGATCGTACGGAGAAGTTGATACGAGACTGCGTAGACGCTAATTTTAATATGCTTCGCGTTTGGGGCGGCGGATTTTTTGAGGATGATTACTTCTACGATTTATGCGATGAAAAAGGGATTTTGATTTGGCAAGACCTGCTGTTCGCTTGCGCGGCCTACGAAATGACGGAGGCGTTCGAAACTAATATCGTTCACGAAACGATTGATAATGTGAAGAGGTTGCGACACCATGCTTCTCTTGCGATGTGGTGCGGCAATAACGAAATGGAGTGGGCATGGGCGGACTGGAATATTCCTAGCACAGATGCCTTGCGAGCCGATTATTTGAAACAGTTTGAGGTCGTTTTACCTGCGGTCGTGCGCGAACATGATCCGAATACATTCTACTGGCTTGCATCTCCGTCGTCGGGAGGCGGATTCGATAAGCCGAACGAAGCGACGGAAGGAGACGTCCATTATTGGGACGTATGGCACGGTACGAAGCCGTTTACAGATTATCGCAAATATGATTTTAGATTTTGCTCAGAGTTCGGATTCCAATCCCTTCCATGTATGAAAACGATCGAATCCTTTACGTTGCCGGAAGATCGCAACATGCTGAGTTACGTCATGGAGAAACATCAGAACCACTTTGAAGCGAATGGGAAAATTTTGAACTATGTAGCTCAAATGTTTCAATATCCGTCGACGTTGGATGGACTCGTGTATGTGTCTCAGCTTGTGCAAGCAGACGCTATTCGCTATGGGGTCGAATTTTGGCGTCAAAACCGGGGAATCAGCATGGGGTCGCTCTACTGGCAGCTTAACGATTGTTGGCCAGTGACATCGTGGTCTAGCATCGATTCCTTCGGGAGATGGAAGGCGCTGCATTATTATGCGAAGCGGTTTCATACCCCCGTCCTACTCTCTGCGCGAGAGGAAGGGACTTCCGTTAAGTTATACTTGACCAATGATTCCAGGGAAGAGATACGGGGTACCGTCACTTGGGAGTTAAGGGATCACCGGAACGGCATTGTGAAATCGGGTCAAGTAGCCGCATCGGTTTCGGCTCTATCGGCAAGTTGTTTGGAAGAGCTCGACTTTGCGGAAGAGGTAACAACGGTATGGCATAAGCGAACGCACTACTTATCGTTTGCCTTCCTACTTGAGGGTGCTTCCGTGGGCGAAGCAGAGAGCAGAGGAGCTGTTTTATTCGTTAGGCCGAAGCATTTTGTATTTGAGGATCCTCGGTTCGCATGGACGGTGAAAGAAACGGATGGAGCGTTCGTAGTTGAAATCAAAGCAGCTGCTTTCGCCAAAGCGGTTGAGTTATTATTGGCCAACGCGGATAGCCGCCCGAATGATAACTATTTTGATTTATCATCTGGCGAGAATAGACGCATCATTTTCCCAAAAGAGTTGATATCGGAAAAGATGGACGTAACGACGTTTCAATCTCAACTAACCATTCGAAGCCTGTTCGATATTCAGTAATAATTAACGAAGAGATGGAGGAAACAATATGTATTTTGGTGCGTGTTATTATCCGGAACACTGGCCGGAGGAGCGTTGGGAGAAGGACGCTAGACTCATGCAGGAGGCAAGGTTTAATGTCATTCGGTTGGCTGAGTTTGCTTGGGGTAAATTAGAGCCGACTGAAGGGGAGTTCGATTTCTCGTGGCTCGACCGCGCGATGAATGTCATGCGCCAATATGGGATCAAATTTGTACTCGGCACGCCTACGGCAGGTCCACCGAAGTGGCTGATGGATCGATATGATGCCTATCAGCGAGATGTGTACGGGCAAGTAAGAGGCTTCGGGACAAGAAAGCATTATTGCATGAACCATCCAGATTTCCACCGCTGTACAGAGCGCATTGTTACACAGATGGCCCAGCACTATGGCTCGTTACCGGATGTGATCGGCTGGCAGATCGACAATGAATTCGGCGTATGCGATACGGCACGCTGCTACTGTGATCATTGCCTTCAGGCTTTCAAAGTTTGGCTTCAGCAAAAGTATGGTACGATTGATGCGGTTAATGAAGCATGGGGGACGGTTTTCTCCAGCCAAATGTATCGCTCTTGGGACGAACTGCATCTGCCTACCTATGCCGTGCATCAGCACCACAGCCCAGGTCTGGCGATCGACTACCGCCGTTTTGCATCAGATTCGATTGTCGACTATCAGCGCCTACAACTTCAAATCCTCCGGAAGTACGCGCCTAGTCATCTGATTACAACGAACACGATGGGCAAGTTCAATCAACTTGACCACTATGACCTTAACAAAGAATTAGATTTGTGCGCGCTGGATGTGTACCCGAATATGAAATCGGATCCCAAGGCTCGTCCTTCCTACATGGCGGAGCAACTTGATATAACGAGAGGGTTCAAAGGAGGACAGAACTTTTGGATAACAGAGCACCAAAGCGGTTCGCCAGGAGCGGTCGTGTTGTATCCGACACCCGTGCCGGGTGAGATTCGTAGATGGACGTATCAATCCATAGCCCACGGTGCGGATGCGATCATGTATTTCCGCTTTCGAACGCTTCCGTATTCGATCGAAAATCTATGGCATGGCATTTTGCAGCATCATGGCGAGCCTGGGCGGAAGTTCGAAGAGGTAAAGCAGATCGGGCAGGAGCTGGAGCAATTAGCACCGCTGCTCGCAGGTACTTCCCCGCAAGCTAAAGTTGCCATGATTCGCTGCTTTGACAATGAGTGGTCCTTAGAGCTGCAGCCTCATATGGAAGGGTATGAATATATCAAGCATTTCGAGACGTACTATAACTACTTCTACGATCGCGGCATTACGGTGGATATTGTATCTCCTGAAGCTAGCTTTGGGGATTACGAGCTGCTTGTTGCCCCTAATTTAATGATGGCTAAAGACGAAACGGTCCAATCGCTGTACCGTTACGTGGAAGAGGGCGGCTGCTTGATCATGGATTTCCGCTCAGGTGCGAAGGAAATGAGCAACCAGATTACACAAAAGCGTTTACCAGGCGCATTTCGAGATTTACTTGGCATCGGCATTGAAGACTATGGGATCATCGAAGCAAGTCAGCAGATCGGCATGCGAGATTTGAAAAGCGGAGAAGTAAGTGCTGCGAAGAAATGGTATGAAGTCATTGATGTTCTAGCGCTTGAACCGGCTGCGCAGCCCATGGCGGTGTACACGGATGGTTATTATCGCGAAACGCCTGCAGCCACTAGAAGAACATACGGAAAGGGCAGTGCCATCTACCTGGGAACGGCTCCTGAGAAGGAGGGTTTATACGGAATACTCGAACAGCTTGTTGATGAGCTGCAAGTTAAACCGCTAATAGGCGATCTGCCTGAAGGTGTCGAAGCTGTTGTTAGAAAAGAAGCGGGAGCTGGAGGGCGCGAGCTGCTCTTTGTGATCAATCACCTGTTTATGGCGGCAACAGTTACACTAAACAATAAGTACCGAGATGCATGGACGAATGAGCAGGTTAGTGGACCCATTGAATTAGCAGCACAAGATGTGCGGGTTTTGCTCAAAACATGAGGAACAGACGAAACCTATGCTTTGATGTCAGCATTAACCAGTGAAGGAGTAGTAGTATCTCAAACCAAATTGAATCCCAAAGCAGAGGGTGCGGGATTATCGATACATGAAACGGTTTTGGACCTTATACGCCATGTTGGTTCCTGGAGTCCTTTATTTTATAGCATTTAAGTATGTGCCTGCCGACGATCATGCTTCTATTGCTACTAAAGATAGGGCAAATTCTAGATCTCAGCTTTGAGCAAATTTACGTCTTCCTTAATCCGATAACTTACGGTGTTGGGGATGTCATCGATACGTATGCCTATCGCGAAGGGATCCTTAAGACCAAGTATAGCTTTACAACAGCAATCGGCTTGTTCAAATCGGTCGTGGGCTTCGGATTACTGATCATTGTTAATCGTATTAGCCGAAGTACGACGGGAGAGCGGCTATTTTAGCAGAGGAGATCCCATACGATGCGACACCGTTCAACTATCGGAGAACGAGTATTTGATACACTAAAATATACCGTCTTACTGTTGGCCTGTGCTGCCGTTGTGCTGCCTATCCTCTTATGATAGATTATAAAATTGTCTTTGAGAACTCAGTATTCTGGCGATCATTCGGCATTACAGTCTTCGTTGTCATCGTCGGCACAGGTAAAGCTATGTATAAGAATAGAGATGATATTTCTGAAATATCCAAATGAGACATCCTACTTTGTAGAAGCTAACAAAGAACATAAATTTTATATTGTGACTAAAGACCTTACTACTTAGGTCTTTTTTTCGCCAGCAGAATATTCAAACAAATAAGTAGGGCTTTAAGGCTGCAGTTCACTGATGCGGACGAATTTGACAGCTCGTCCATGGCGGATAGGAAGAAGATGCCCATAGTACTTGTACCGGAATTAATCGAGTATTTTAAGCGGAGTGGACTGCCTGTCGAGATTTTAACTGTCGACCACAAGATCAGTGAGCGCGTGGGGTGTTTCCATAAGTGAGAAAATTGTATCGTTACTAGGCACAGACAAGGCATTTGCTTTACGAGGTTCTGTATTTAATTTAGGGAACTCTCGTATAGTTTTTATTTTAAGCACAGCTCATTGAGCTAAGTAGGCGGAGGGGACTATGAAAATATTGCCTTTGGGTAATTCAATAATTGACAGTTATTCCTCATTTGCAAACTTTTTGTCGATAATAGATACTTATCCAAATAGTAAACCTTGGGTATTAAGTCGTTTTATTCAATTGTGGACGTTTGAATACAATCCTTCGAATTTTTATTCTTTAGAAATTAAATATTCTGATCGTCTACATTTTGTAGAAAATGTAATCCCCTTCTATGATACGAGTAAAATTCCACGAGAGCTTTTGCTAAAAAAATGGGGGGATTTCACAGAGTTTGTTATTGAGGCTATAAATTTAGATTATTACATATATTTTGTAGGAAATGAGTATTATCTCCCGGCATCCGGAAAGTATGGAAATAAATATTTTCCTCATCCTACGTTTATTTATGGATACGATTTGGAAAGCCAACGAATAAATCATGCAGGGTCATTAAAGGACGGTTATTATACACACACAACAGCTACTTTTGAAGAAATAGATAATTGTTTTAATAGTATATCTAATGATCACGATTACTTTAAAGGAGTATTATTACATAAATCTAAAAGTTTGGAAGATATTCAGTTAGATCAAATCGGTTTCAATGTTAACTTAGTCAAGCAACAACTTATTGACTACTTATATCCAAAAGATGATGGCTCAAAGATTTTTGGTATTCTAGTTTACAGAAATGTTCTTGAGAAGCTTAACGAATATAAAAGTGGTTCTTCTGATTTTGTGGATATTCGGCCCTTCCACACATTTTGGGAACACAAAAAAGTTATGTGTATGAGAATAGATTATATGATTACTCATGGTCATTTAATTGATAATGATAAATATTTATATGATAATTTTATTGGACTTACAAGAAAGTTTTTAATTTTAAGAAATTTAGTATTGAAGTTTAAACTCACTACTAATAAAAGTTTAATTGATAGAATTATTTCTAATTTGGAAGATTTAATGCGAATTGAAAATATACTCTTGAAACTGTTAATAAAAAATATACTGGTATAAAAAAAGTGAATTGATACTTAGGATGGATAATTGTTACAGCTATCGTAGCGTTATATGTCAGTCAATAGACGGAGTTAGTTGTCCACGGTTTGACGGGAATATTGATGTTTTGAAAGGCTAACATAAATCTCCTCGGACAGCACTAGGATTTTGATAGCTACGCTGAAATGCTCAATAGCAACAAGCCAATGAAATAGAAATGATTACTTTATGAAAGTTGTTTTGAATAGCCTTCTGCTTATTCTAATATTTGCTATTAGAAAGTGTTTCTATACGAATGTATAAATTAATAATTGCGGTTATTCATTATAATTATATTTGAATTCATCTATTTCGTTTAAACCTTGAAGGTTTTGTGCCATTCAAGGTTTTCTTTTTTTTACCGTTGTTTCGCCAACAAACGCAAATAACCTCAGTGAGTATGAGTGGCGGCAAGCTCACCACCCAGTGCCGAACGAACCCATCAATTCACCGATTACACACCGAATCCATGTAATACTTCTAAACAATTTGATGACGACCAGTTGACATATACATCGGATGATAAATATGCTACTGCCAACGGCTTCAATGTTCCCAACAATCACTTAGACCTGAAAAAAGATGCTTGGCCGAAATATTCAATGGCTTGGAATTACTTTGTGTATTGCTGTGCACACACAGTTCTCTTCTAATGTAATAACCATTAGAGTTTGTGCTTCTGACCGCAGCACAAACAACACAGGGGCCTGCACAGCTCTGGAATTCCACCATTTGCAATGACAATAGATAGCTTTGGACAGACTCATTCAAATCCAATATGAGAATGTTGGCGAAGCCGTTCGGGAGAGGAATACGTGTTGCCGTCCATAACGTATTCCTCCTTTATTTATTCAGTCATGCCGCTCCTTGGACGAGGATTGTCGGCGCAGCCTCTAAGCTTCACTCACCAATCATTGTTCACCTATTTCTGCCAATCTTGGTAATAAAAATACCGCCCTCTTCCCGACATAGGAATTGAGCGGCGACAGCTGATTAGACTAAATTCCGATTTAATAAGTAGTTGATCATATTTTATAAAACGTTATGACAAAAGGACAAAAAAGTGAGAGATTGGCTAGTTGGTGATTCCATGAGATTGCTTGAACGCCCGAATATATGCCATCGCTTTCTTTTGTCCGCCTGCTTCCCTCAAAGTGGCCATAATTTTTGAACTGTTCATTTTATATTGTTCTGATTGCAACAGTTCTTTCACAGTTTTCTGTAATAAATTAGCTGTCAAAGTATCTTTTTCAAGTTTCTTGCCTGCCCCCAGTTCAGCTACACGGTTTGCCACAATGGGCTGATCTGCAGCCATAGGGATGACTAGCAAGGGAACCCCATAGTATAAAGCTTCGTTGGCACTGTTCATTCCTCCATGTGAAATAAACAAATCGGCTTCTTGAAGGATTTGTAATTGTGGAACAAACGGAAGCACTGTGAAGTTATCTGGAATGTCTCCGAGATCATCCATGTTTATTCGGTTACCTACCGATAGAACGACATGAAGATCTAAGGAAGCCAGTGCTTCAAAGCAGATTTGATAGAACGCTTTCACGTCATTAAACACGGTACCCATTGAGATAAAAATCAACTTTTGCTCCTTATTTCGCACGATGCCACTGCATAGTTGTTGATCGTAGCGGTTAGTAAGAATGGGACCAACGAATTTGAAATGTGGCCCCAAGGTCTCGCTTTGCGGTTGGAAATAATCTGATGTAAACACGAGATTCAGTTTCCCCTCGTTGAAAAATATATCATTAATATCTATTTTTCGTCTGATTGGGTAGGTGTTCCAGATTTGCTTCGATAATAGTGAGAACTTTTTCATAAGCATCAGGTTATCTTTTAACCTCGTGTTATTTTTTGAGTTATCAGCTAGTAATCGTTCCGCAAATATAAATGAAGTGCAGGTTGCGATATTAGGAAGTCCAAGAAAATCCGCCGCCACATTACCGCATCCGTACATGGAATCATGGATAATATAATCGAAACAATATTGCTCAGCGAGTCTATATAAACAGGGGAGAATGATAGGGTATGAAGATAGTATTTTATTAACTAACGATAAATAGTGCTTATTGGTTTGAAAAGGATCGTCTCCATGAAGAAAGTTCTCGTAAGAGATAAATGTTGCTCCTATACGTTCGAGCTTGTCTCGAAACTCTTCACTGGAAACGTAAACAACGTGTTCACCTTCCGCTATTAATTCCTCAACAATGCCCAACGTAGGATTAACGTGACCGCTAGCTGGTCCATTCAGTAACAGTACAGTTGACATTCAAAGTCTCCTTCTCACATTGATTGCATTCTCTTGGAATGTCTGAACTTCAAGGGAGTCATGCCTGATGAGGCTTTCACCATGCTGGATAACCGGCTTGGATTTGTAATTCCGACTAATGAGCAAATTGTATTTACGTTCATTTCCGATAGCTCTAATAGCTGTAACGTACGCTGGACTCGTAAATGATTTAAGAAACGAATAGGTGATATTGAGAGTATTCTACTGAATTCCTGACAAAAGTAATTGGCATTATAGCCAATTGCATTTGCTATATTTTCCAAAGATAGCTGAGGGTTACTCATATGCTTTCTCATATATCTTGTTGCGTAGAGGATAGCCCGGGCGCCCTTTAATCCATCGGAGTGAAGCTTTTTTTGCGTGTCCTGATCAATGATATGCGCTTTAGGAAGTTTATCAAGCAGTTCACTGAGTAAAGATGTTAGAGCGCAGGAAATTCTAACCTGTCGGTGCTCGCTAGATTGGTCAACAAGGGAGGCAAGCAGGGCTAAGGAACTATGGGCATAAGTGGAAGTTGGGATGGCCACTGCATATTCCTGTATGAATACGCCATATGTAGACTCCAAAAAAGATGAATGGAATCGGAAACGGTATTGCGGAAATGAAAATTCCCGTGGCCGAATACGCACATTGGGTGCAACAATCGTTATATGAGTTACGGCTTGATCAGTTGCAACCTTTGACCAGATTAATTGAAAAAATGGACAGGGATTTTCCTCGATCATGGAATAATTAAAGTCAATAAATTGCGTAGGTAGTGTTTTTTCAAATTGAAACATCAATGTAGACTTCTCATTAATAAACATCTGAAGAACCCTCTAATTTCTGAATTATTGATGATTGTTACTTGAAATCACTATTAAGTAAAATAGTGGTAGATACACAGCATATAGTAACATACTTTAATCAATGTATCATTATTTGTTTATATCTGTTAAGAGGTGATAAAAGGTGCTCTCCATCGATAGTCGTAAATACGAAAAAGAAGAATTTAGATTCATGTTCGATCGAATGCGACAATTGGAGCCCTATCGAAAACCAGAAGGGAAACGATATGCGCTTTGCCTAAAGCACGCCTTTGAGTTGCTGAGTGCTGTTATTTATTTGCGGGAGCGCGGAGGCTCTGTGTTGTTAATGCATGCGGACACACCGTTTGAAACAGCCAGGGAAATTGCGAGGAATGGCGATTGCTCGTATCTCCTATTTGAGAACTTAGAGAGGGCTGTTGCAGTAAGACCTTCATCCATTTTCTATGAACCTTCGATTCTACAATACAGCTCGGGTACGACGGGGACTCCGGCGCTAATAGCTCGCTCCTGGAAGCTAGTCGATAACGAGATTGAACATTACAATCGCTTATTTGGCGAAACACCCTATGAGCAGCCAATTATTCTTGTTCCTGTGTCACACTCGTTTGGCCTCATAACGGGAACTCTTGCCTCATGGGCAAGAGAAATCCAGCCTACAATTGTACAGGATAAAAATCCAAAGTTTGCCCTACATGTGATAAAAACGGCCAAAGACACTATCGTCTATACGGTTCCTTTTATTTACAATGTGTTGGATGCTCTGGGGATAGGCAAATTGGGTTGCCATAAGGTGGTCATCTCAGGTTCTCCTCCATCGGAGGCGTTACTGAACCGCATGAAAGCCCAAACGGACGAGGTTTGGCAGCAGTACGGCTGTACGGAAGTTGGTTGCATCTCCGTGAGCAAGCATCCGTCCTCGCACTCAGACGTAGGTAAGCCTTTAGGCCACCTTGAGATATCGGTTCGTTCTGAAGATCACTATGCTGAAGATGGAAAGGGAGAAATTCTAGTGACCCTAAGGGGTTCGAAGACTATCGCTACCAAGGATATGGGACAAATACATCCCGAGACCGGACGTTTGCATATGTATGGAAGGCTGGATGATCTAATTAATGTTTCTGGTTTAAAGGTCATTCCATCCGAGGTTGAAGCAGTGATCGGACGGATGCCCGGCATTCGTGAGACTGTCGTTTTAAAGACGAACCATAAGATATGGGGAGAAGCTGTCAGGGCACTTGTAGTCGCAGCTTCACCGATTGAAGCGCAAGACGTTCGGGCTTGGTGTATGCAGCAGCTCCCGTCCTACAAAGTGCCAAGTGTCATTGAGCTGGTAGCTGAAATTCCGAAGATGCCCAGCGGTAAAGTAAGTCGGAAACAATTACAGGAACAGGAGAGATCATGATGGAACAGCAAAAATTGGAGATTATGAAAGAACTGAGAGTGGTAATGGAGGAAAATTTGGAGCTTGAGGGATTGCCTCAGCAATTGCATGAATCGGACAGATTATATGAGGACCTACAGATTGATTCAATTATGGTACTCCAATTGATTGTCTATATCGAAGAGGTATTTCTAGTCGCTGTGCCAGAAGTTGGCGTTGAGCCGGAGACTTTCCTTACGGTAGGTTCACTGGTGGAGTTCATTATGAGCCTTCAACAAGCTGTGGTATAAGCGATGGCAGAAACATTGAAGTTAGGTATTGTAGGCTTCGGTAGAATCGTTGAATTAACTCATCTCCCTCTGCTGAAGCAATTGCCTGAGATCGAAGTATGCGGAATCTTCGATGTCACTCCCCAACGTTTGGCGTTAGCTGCTAAACGCGGTTTTACAACCTATTCAGATCTAGAAGAGCTGCTTTCTTCTCAGATTGATGCTGTTTTGGTTGCAACTCCGCCAAACAGCCACTATCAGATTGCGGCACAAGCATTACGATTTGGCAAGCATGTGTTAATAGAAAAGCCTGTAACGCTAGATTCAACAGAGGCAGTTCAATTAAAAGTGATTGCGGATCAAGTAGGAAAACACGTTTCCGTGTTTCATAATCGACGATTTGACTGCGATTATTTACTAGCTAAGCAAATGATCGCTGGGGGTACTTTAGGGGAGATTCTATTCGTGGAACGGCGGTATCACACGTTCGGATCTGGTGCCGCTTTCGGAGTGAAGTCCTTCCATCAGGAATGGCGGAATGAGAAAGCTTATGGGGGAGGCGCTTTACTTGACTGGGGTGTACATCTCATTGACCAATTGTTGAACTTGGGTTTGGGTGCGTGTGTAGGAATTCAGGCGAGTATGAACAATTTGCGCTGGCAGCAGGGCGAAGTAGATGATTATGTTCATGCTACAATAAGCACTGACCAGCAAGTAATTATGTCAATGGACATTAATTTTGCCTCCAATGTACCTTCACCGCTTTGGATTATTGGTGGAAATCAGGCAACTCTACAAATTATGTCAGATCATGAGGCTCTGCTATACGAGAAAGGCAAGTCGATCCGTGTGGTGCAGTTGGAAGAGCAGGGGAAGTCGAGTGTTCTTCCGATTTATAATTCTTTTGCAGATTGTATTCTGAATGGCGGCAAGTTAGCCGTCACGCTCGAGGAAGCAATTGAGACGATGACGGTATTAGATAAAATCCGCGCTAGTGCGCTACAAAGTAGGGTGTCATTAAATGGGAATTTTATTCTCAGCTCCACAGTTTGAATTTAATATTATTCGCGAGGAATGGCTTCAGTCGGTAGCACAAATTGCGCAAAACGGTATGTTTGTCGGTGGACCTAACATTTCTAAATTTGAGTCCTCTTTTGCTGAATATTCTGGCGTAAATGGGGCGGTTGGCGTCGGTAATGGGACGGATGCTCTGTTCTTGGCGTTGAAGGCATTAGGGATTGGACCTGGAGATGAGGTCATAACGGTAGCAAACACGTTCGTTGCTACTGTTGGTGCGATCCATCAGACTGGAGCAATTCCAGTACTTGTCGATTGCGATGAAACCTATCTGATCGACTTTGAGCAAGTGAAAGCCAGCGTAACTTCTCGGACAAAGGCAGTTATACCTGTTCACCTCTACGGACAAATGGTTGATCTTCGAGAATGGCTGCCGTGGGCAGCGGAGAACGGTATTTATTTGATTGAAGATTGCGCGCAGGCTGCCGGGGCAAGCTTGGATGGCAAAGCAGCCGGAAGTTGGGGAATTATGGGGTGCTTTAGCTTTTATCCCGATAAAAATTTGGGTGCTTTAGGTGATGGCGGTATGATTATTTCTTCCTCAACCGAACTCCTAACGAAGTTGCGCAAATTAAGAAATCATGGCGGGGAAGTTCGCTATCAGCATGATATCCCTGGCTTTAACAGCCGTTTGGATTCGTTCCAAGCAAGCGCTTTACAACTGAAGCTGCCTTATCTAAATGAATGGTCTGGTAAGCGGCGTGCAATTGCTGGTTGGTATGAAACATATTTGCAAAATATCCCTAATGTTGTTCTTCCACAAGGTTTACGCGATAACCGCCATGTATATCACCTTTACGTGATTCGAGTAGCAAACGGACAACGGGAGGTATTGAAGAAGCATTTGCAGAAAAAAGGTATTTTAACAGCCGTACAGTATCCGACCCCCGTTCATCTTACGCCGGCTTATTCATATCTTGCGAATGCAGACGGGAAGTATCCACATGCCGAAGCCTATGCTAGTGAGATTTTATCTTTACCTGTACATATTGCACTAACTGAAGAAGAAGTGGCGATGATTGCGAACGAAATTAAGTCGTTTTTTTCGATAATTAAACAATAAGGAGGCGCGTCTGTTTGATAGAGCTTACACGAGAGCAGAAAATTATGTTGTTTTTGCGCAAGACGATTGCAAACTTAACTGAAAATCCAATTTTGGAGCAGCAGCTTTCTGATGAACAGCTCATTCAGGAAGTAGGAATGGACTCCGTTCGAATTATCAATCTGATTGTTCAAATTGAACTGAATTATGAAATTATTTTTGATGACGAGGAATTATTAACGGAGAATTTCGCGACGCTGAAAGTAATCAGCGAACAAATGCAACAAAAGTTGAGTGTTAGTTTGTGAAAAGGATTGGGCAAGTCCATTGTCTGTTGGATTGCTATGCCTCGATTCTTGAAGAGGATGGCCGATTTGATTTCCGACCAATTTACATTGGCGTCTGGGACGCTTTTTTTGAGTCGAATGATAAAGGTATTTTCTATTCAAGTGATTCGGTGGATCCCATGAATTGGAACAGCAAGTTTGTAATGCTTTACGGTAACTCCTGTAAGCGATGGTATGATGCAAATACCAGCAAACATAAAAATTTCTCCGCGTTACTGAATCTATTGCAAGGTAATAATACGGGGAAATATATAATTATTCTGGTCGACACATTCTACCTGCCTTACGCATCCCAGCATAGATCCAAGCATGCACCACATTATGTAATAGTTAAGCAACGTCAGGAAATGGAAGTAATTATTAAAGATCCTTATTTCGGTTGGGAAGGTTTTATTTCAATACAGGAGTTGTGGGAGGCATTTGCTTTCAACGAATTTGGCGAAGGATTGATTATCGACACCGTTGATCTGCAGGAACCGGATAAACATACGATTATTAAAATGTTTGAAACAGAACTATGTTTATGTCAGGGCAAGCTATTGGTTGAAGTAGAGCAATTTGTTCGTACATCGGTCAAGCGGAATAGTGGTAATGCGCCTAAGACTCTGTTTGCTTCCATTCAGGAAGCGGGGGTTATTGCCAAACGATATGGCGGTTATCACTATGCTTTGCAATACGTATGCGAGGGAGCGGAAATCGAAGATAGCACGATGACTTCTGGGATTGTGGAACTGATAAAGGGATGGGAAAATCTTATGCTGACGTTAGCACGGTATCAAATTTTGAATAAGCCTGTTGATTTGAATATATGTAGTTCGAAGTTTGAGGCACTTCATAAGTTAGAACTAACAGTGCGAAAAGAGTTACTTCAAGCATTTATGAACTGGCGAAGCAAGTTACTACGGCGGTAGGCAAGGAGCTGCACCTATGAATTGCGTCAAGATGTACTTTCGATTAATTCGATATATCAACCCAAGGTGGCGTTTAACGAGTGTAGCCGTTATGTTGACTGTGCTGGTCTTGCTCTTAGAATTGCTGCAACCGTATCTTATATCCCGTTTCATCGATCAAGTACTCATCGGCAAACAAGTCGATTTGCTATTACCCTTACTTAGTTCATCCCTTGCGATATCTGTTGTCAATGCTTCTTTATCAGTGATCGGATTCAGTATATTTCGATTTTTGGAGGCAAGGAACACCCTTGATTTACGAAGCACAGTGTTACGGCATATTCGCCAAATTCCTTTAACGGAAATTGAAAAAAACGGTGTAGGGAAGTACATGGCACTGATGGGGATGGATACCTCTACTACGTCCAAATTCATTAATGTCCTTGCCGTGGATTTAATCAGGCAATGGCTGCAAATGCTGGTGTCGCTCGTGATTATTTTTATGATGGACTGGCGATTGGGTCTTGTTGCCCTGTGCAGCATCCCAGTTGTTATGGGAGTTCCTCGTTTATACCGCCGACCAATCAGAGACGCTGTTAATAAACTACGTACCCATAATGAGGAAATAGGCACTCATTTATACGAAAGCATTCAAGGCTCTCGTGAAATAAGGACTTACGGGTTGGAAGAATGGGAAGAAAAGCGCAATGAATCCTTGTATAAGAATCTCGTTAAGGTGAGTATCCGGGAAGGACTTTTCCGACAGCTCTCCGGACGAAGCGGCTCCTTGGTGATTGCAACAACAGTCGTTCTTCTTTATGGATTTGGCAGCGGTCAAGTAATAGCTGGCGTATTTACGGTTGGTATGATGGTAGCAGCAGTTCAGTACATTCAAGCTGTTTTGAATCCCATTCAGAACATGAACTATCTGATCAGCGACTTGCTCGGAAGCGAGGCGGCAATGTCTCGGATCGAGGATTTTCTCCAAACCCCTACGGAGGCTCAGATCAGTTTCCATGACAGCAATGATATAGTGAATCAGGTTAGTGATTCTGCTTCTGAAAAGGTTAAAGAATCAGAAGGTGTAAAGAAAAGCACTTATGCCAACGGAAGGCAACCCTTTGTTTCGTGTCAGAGCTTGTATGTTTCCTATGAAGGGGCTTCCATACTTAAGGGGGTTACAATAGAGGTAGCAAAGGGTCAGGTTGCTGCCTTTGTTGGGCGAAGCGGCTCAGGGAAATCAACTTTGTTTAAAACGTTACAGGGTTTTATGTCTGTTGACGCTGGAGAAATCCGTATTGGTCACAGTACGCTAGCAGGATTATCGCGCCAAGCGATATCTCGTCAAGTCAGCTTTGTGTCACAGGAATCCTTTTTATTCAAAGGTACGCTGTTTGAAAATGTGGCATTGGGTAAGCTTGACGCGACGGAGGAAGAGGTATATGAAGCTTTGAATGAAGTAGACATGAAATCATTCGTAGATAATTTGCCTGATGGTCTTTATACAAAGATGGATAATCAAGGTTTTCAGTTGTCCGGTGGGCAGAGGCAACGAGTTGCTATTGCTAGGGCAATTATTAAGAGACCTGACATTCTAATTCTCGATGAACCAACGTCGGCGCTTGATCGAAACACGGAAGAACAAGTGTTGTCTACGATATATCGAATCATGAAGAATAAAACGGTGTTGATCTCTACGCATAAGCTGGAAACAATTGTTTCAGCTGATATTATTTATATTATGGAGCAGGGGGCTGTCATCGATTTCGGTACACATGACGAGTTAATGACCCGCTGCAGCATCTATATAGAGATGGTGAAGCATCAGGAATTGCTTCAGCAGCTTGTTCAGGTAAGTTAACTGAATTCATTAAGGAGAGTTTTGAAAGGAGGATGAGCAATGGCGCAGCAAGTTATGGAAGTAAAGAGCGAGCATAATATTAACTTGGCATTTATGGAATGCTTCACCTCCTGCGTTCTGACGTATCTGAATATTCGAGGAAAAGATTATAGGAAGCTATTGTTGGATTATTGGAATTTAAGCTATCAATTTAAAACGCTCCTATCAGGGAAGGAAGCCCGGCAGTTGTCGCTGGATTACTTCTACGGGGTAAAGATGACGTTCATCAAAGGCGATGAGGATATGCTAAGGCAACATATTCGCAGCGGGCACAGCGCAATTTGCTTATGCCAAGCGTCCAAGCTTGAGTTCTTCCCGCGCGCCTATTTGGGCATGGAAGAGAGTGGTTTCCAGCATTCCATCCTTCTCTACGGTTGGGATGAACAACAGGAGTGTTATCATGTAACAGACCCTGTCGTCAATGCTGTAGTTACCTTACGTCCTGATGAAATCGCCAATGCGGGCGCTATACGTCAAGAAAGCAAAGAGATTCATTACTTCATATTGGAAGAGCCTGCGTCTCCCTTCTCGGAGCCTACTTTGGAGTCATGTTTGTCTTATTGCACTGATCGAAATTTGACGCTGTATCAAAATCAACGAATGAATAAATCGAAGCCGCTTGTTCCCAAAGACAACTCCGATGAACAAAAGGTGCTAGCTTGGCAGCATTGGTTTAATAACCGACATGGCGGTATTCGTGCATTAGAGCACTTCGAAGAGGATTTATTGCGATCCCCAGAATGGACCGTTCGTCGAAGGAACGATTGGATTGGGATCAATTCGAAGACGATTTTCTCGATTCGACGCCTTCGTACTCAAGTATGGAACGCATACTGTGAATTGGCCTTCTTAGAAGAAGTTCACCTGGAGGAAGGACAACGACAAATCGAAACTATTCTGGCCGCATGGCATGCGGTTAGTTTTATGTTGCTGAAATACAAGAGCGGTCAAGATAGCCAGTTTGCGATACCTTCAATACTGCAACGCATTCAAGAGATTAAACGCGTAGAGATGTTATTTTTGGAATGGCTACACTTGGTTGTAAGGAGGGAAGTCGATGAGCCTCAGCTTCGATGAACGATTGAAAGAAATCCTTATTCGGAATACGCGGAAACCCCAAGTTGCAGAAGAGCTAACATTTGAGACCGATCTTCTGAATGATCTGGCGCTGGATTCTCTTCTTATTGTCAATCTCTTTGCCGATTTGGAAGTAGAGTTTAACATAACAATTCATGCTCATGAAATAACAACGCCAATTCTAAGTAAGTACGGGCTGCTTCAAGAATATGTGCGCAATCAAATGGCTGAAAAAACAGTACAACATAATTGATATAACCAGTTGAAGGAGGATTGCATATCGTTGGCAATTGAATGGTTAATTGAAAAAATGTCCAAATTTGCTGAACAAGAAGCTATGGTTTTCCAGAATGGCTCCGTAACCTTTAACAGATTACTGGATGAATATCATAACTGGGTCAGCATTATAAAGGACTACCAGATCAATCATGGAGAGGTAGTTTTGTTAGAGGGAGATTATTCTCCGGCTGTCTGTGGCGCGATCTTGGCATTAATTGCGAATGGTAATGTGATTGTTCCTGTATCCGCGATCGTACGTCACAGACTTCAGGGGTTAGATGATATAGCTCAGGTAAATAGGTTGATTCAATTCGAGGGAGACGGCTACGAGATTATAACTCATGAGCGTAGTGCAACTTCAGGACTTCTAGAGCAGTTTCTCTTAAAAGGGCAAGCGGGTTTGATCTTATTTACATCGGGAACCACCGGTGTACCTAAGGCAATTCTTCATGATATCACGCAATTACTTGAGCGTTATAAAATGCCAAGGGATACCTTACGTACAATGTCGTTCTTGCTTTTTGACCATATTGGAGGTATCAACACATTGTTTCATACCCTAGCTAATGGAGGGACCATCATTGTACCGCCTAGTCGGTCTCCCATGGTTATCTGCGAATTAATCGAGAAGTATCAAGTAGAGTTATTGCCTACCTCGCCAAGTTTTCTAAACATGCTGTTGATGACGGAGACACATAAGCAATTTGATATGACTTCACTTCAAATTATTACGTATGGCACGGAAGTGATGCCAGACTATACACTGCGGCAATTATATAGTACGTTCCCCAATGTACAGCTGAGACAAACATATGGCTTATCGGAACTCGGCATTATGCGGGTCAAGTCTAAGGATTCCGCCTCACCGTGGTTGAAAATCGGAGGAGAAGGGATAGAGACGAAGATCATGAATGACGTCTTATATATCAGATCGAAGACGGCGATGGTTGGATATCTGAATGCACCTAATCCATTTGATGAAGAGGGTTGGTTTAATACACAGGATCAAGTACTCGTTGATGGGGAATTTGTAAGGATCTTCGGTCGAAGTTCTGAAATAATTAATGTTGGCGGAAGAAAAGTATATCCTGTTGAGGTGGAAGAAGTCTTACTAGATATGCAGGAAATACAGGATGTTACAGTTAAAGGAGAGCCTAATTCTTTGTTAGGTTATGTGGTTACTGCAATCGTCAATACCAATCATATAATCGATGCTAAAGAGCTAAAACAGAGAGTAAGAATCTTCTGCCAGGGTAAGCTGGAAGATTATCAAGTTCCAGTGAAGATATATATTCAAGATAAGGCACTTTTTTCAGAACGCTTTAAAAAATTGCGCAAGGCATGATGATCTAATTGGAGGTGGATAGTTTGAATTATTCAATATGTTCCATTTCTTTTCGCCATGAGCTCATTTCCTTCGATGATTTGGTTCGTTTTTCTAGTGAGAATGGCTTCGCTGGGATTGAATTATGGGGAATCCATGCGCGACAACTCTTGCGTAATCAAGCAGCAAATGGGGTATCTTACATGCTTGATAAGATGGAGGAAGCGGACGTTTGTATCCCTATGATTAGCGATTACATCGATTTATGTGTTGACGATGAGCATGTATCTAATATGTTAGATCGAGGTCGCTCTCTTTTTTCACTTGCTCAGATTTTTCGTACTAATAAGATTCGCATTTTTGCCGGGAATCAGCCGAGTGTTCTAGCTAGTCCAAGAGCTTGGGATCAATGTGTAACATCGCTTCAGGTACTTGCAAGAGTTGCTTCAGAAAGTGGCATATATCTCGTAATCGAGACACATCCGAACACCTTTGCGGATACATTGTCATCAACAATTCGTCTATTGCATGAGGTAAATCATTCTCATATTCGCATTAATCTTGATTTTTTGCATATATGGGAGTTGGGAAGTCATCCTTTGGATGCCTATAGGGATTTAAAGGCATGGACGGTCAACTATCATCTGAAAAACATTACTGATCGACATCATCTATCCGTGTTCGCACCAGAAAATGTGTATTCGCCTAGCGGGGATCGAAGTGGCATGACAACGCTCTCCGATGGTGAAGTTGATTACACGTCGATTATTGAGCAATTGGTTCGTGATAACAGCACATATATGGCAACGATTGAATGGTTTGGAGAGCAACCGTTTCTATACCTAGCCAAAGAGCTTGCTTGGCTAAAAAAGCATGAACTAAAGCGAGAGGTTTTCGTTCAAACCAATTAAAATTCACAAGATTGAAAGGAGTACGTGTGATGATTAAAGCGTATCCAACGAAACACATGCTAAACGAAAAGCAATCACATTCGCTGCTTTCGAAATTAATGTATAGTATTGAGGGGATCTCCGATTGCTACCTTGACTCAAAGACACAAGAGATTGTTGTAGATGTACAGGCGAATACTGAGTTGGAAACGATCGAGGAAACGATTGCGCACTTAATAGAGAAGGAACAGCTAAACCGGATCATCGGCAGCCGCACGTACATTCAAAGTGAAGAAAAAGTGTTTCCATTGGTTGAGGAGAAGCAGCCGATTGAAGAATTGTTCACAACTGATGGAGCGGTGCGAAGAGGTCTTGCAGTTACGTTGTTTGAACAAGTCGATCGCCTGCTTCAAAAGTTATGCCTTCATCATAACGCTCAGTTACGCAGCTATCCGTCTATGATTCCGCTTACAACACTGCAAAAGTGTCGTTATATTCCCAGCTTTCCTCAAAATATTCACTTGGTGTCAGAGTTTCCGCATCGCTTACAAGACCTGAACAAGGTTCGAGAGACAGATTCTTTAGAGGAGCTTTCAAGACTTAGTGCATATGCGCTTTCACCTGCTGTATGCTTCCATTGCTATGCGGAACTTTCAGAAAAGCGGCTATCCAATCCATTGCTGTTGACAGCCCGCGGAAACTGTTATAGGCATGAGGCTTCGTGGAGAGTAGGGAAGCACCGTATGAATGAATTTAGCATGAGAGAGATTGTCATGTTCGGGGATTCCATATTTATTGAGATGAAACGTAAACAACTTATGGAGGAAGTATGGACGCTATTCGAAGCACTGGGCATGCGTGGACGAATTGAGACCGCAAGCGATCCATTCTATTTCTCCGAGGAATCGGCCAAAGGTCAGATTCAACTTATGGGGAATATGAAATATGAGTTAATTGTAGAAGTGGGCGAAAGTAATAGTTCGTTTTCTATCGCTTCATTTAATAATATGGAGGATTCGCTTTGTAAGCCATTTGAAGTGATGGATGATTCCTACAAGCCATTGCATTCGGGGTGTATCGCCTTCGGGATAGACCGTTGGGTATTCGCACTACTCAGCTGTTATGGTGGGGATTATGCGAAGTGGCCGGCTTCTGTGAAGCAAGTTTTGGAAGTGACACCAAAATAAAATAGTATGGAATAATAACACCAGTAGCAACAGAGATAATCTGTTTCTTCTGGTGTTATTTTTGATAATTTAGGTTGTCATATATAGTATCCGAAAAGTAAACGTAGAAATCTCCTATGTTCTTATGTATTTTAAGCACTAATAATGCTTTTATTACGGTGAATTTACTATGACGCGAACGGCAACTTAAGCAAATCAATTGGTAGAAAAGGACAAAGCCAGACGTACGGAAACAATGCAAGTAATTGTTTAGTTAACGACACTACCGCAAAGTGAAACGATCTCTTACAACTATAATTCAGCGGGAAGAAGACTGACTTCTAATAATTGAGGAATTTATTTTCGAGTATTTCTAAAAATAGATTCTCCAGAAACTCCTCATATATCTTATAGAGGTTCTAGTATAGTATTTAAATGTACTATTGATTTTTATAATTCGATACTAAATTGATCCATATAGAGTGATTATTAATTGTGTATGTTAATTGCAACTTCTCTTCAAATTTTACGTCCGTAAATATTGTTTCTTGTCTAATTGAGCTCGAGCGCCAAGAGGAGCTTGTTTGTTTTCTGGAAGTTCTAATGAAAAGTATTGTCTTGATCTACCGAGATAACGCGTCACGTTATAAAATCGGTAGTTACCGTGGGCATAGGCAGAGTGATAAAAAATAGATATTGGGAACTTTGCTGATTACGAGCTGATAGTCGCTTCTAATCGAATGACGGCTAAAGGCGAAACGGTCCAAGCGCTATACCGCTACTTGGAAGAGGGCAGTTGCTTAATCATGGGGTTCCGCTCAGGTGCGAAGGAAATGAGCAACCAGTTTACACAATAGCTTTTACCAGGGCATTTCGAGATCTACTTGGTATCAGCATTGAGAATTATGGAATTATTGAAGCTAGTGGGCAGATCGGCATGCGGGATGGGAAAAGCGGAGAAGTGGATTGACGTCATTGACGTTCTGGAGCTAGAGCCGGCTGCGCAGCCAATGGCGGTATACACGGATGATTATTATCGTGATACCCCAGCAGTACTAGAAAAATATACGGTAAGGGCAGTGCCATCTAACTCGGAACGGCTCCTGATTAGGAAGGATTAATGGATCAGCTAGCCAGCGAACTACAGGTGTAGAGGCTGTAATTCGACAAATAGAAGGACATGGAGAGCACGAGCTACTCTTTGTAATCAATCACTTGTTTACAGCGGTAACGATTACACTAAAGAATACATACCGGGATGCATGGACGAATGAACAGGTTAGTGGAACCATTGAATTAGCGGCACAAGATGTGCGTGTTCTGCTTCACGCCTAGAAGGATAGAGAGCGCTGATGGGGACCTTCGAGAGTTATGCAATCCCCACCTAACATGAAGAGCAGACGATTTCTATGCTTTTCGGTGGATGCCCTCATTTTCCAAAGAAAACGCTTCATTTATAATAATAGTATAAAGAAAAAATTCATCGTAGACGAGGAGGTGAACAACATGCACTCAGTATTTTCGGACAGTAAAGGAGTAGTAGCTCAAACCAAAACGAATCCTAAGGCCAAGGGTGCAGGCTATCGATACTTGAAACGGTATTGGCCCCTATACCTCATGTTGCTTCCAGGAGCCCTTTACTTTTTAGTCTTTAAGTATGTACCTCTCTTGGGAAGTATAATTGCATTTCAGGATTATAACATATATGGCGGCTTCTTTAAAAGTGAGTGGGTTGGCTTCAAATGGTTTCAGCAGTTTTTTGAGTTTGTCAATTTCCGACGATTGTTATGGAACACCATTGCAATCAGCTTTTATCAATTGATATTTGCCTTTCCGGCACCTATAATCATTGCCATTCTATTGAATGAGATTGCCAGGATGGCGATACGTCGTACGATTCAAACCATCGTATACTTACCGCACTTTCTGTCGTGGGTCATTATTGCCGGCTTCGGCTACATGCTTCTGTCTCCACAGATCGGGCTTATCAATCATATTATAAAAGCTTTTGGCTATGAACCCATTGCCTTTCTACAAGAGTCCGGCTGGTTCCGCTTCATCGTCGTTGGATCGGGCATATGGAAGGAAATGGGCTGGAGTGCCATCGTATTCCTAGCTGCAATAGCGGGGATTAGCCCCGCGCTTTATGAAGCAGCACGTATGGACGGCGCAGGCCGATGGAAGCAACTCCTGCACATCACGCTGCCGGGTATGTTACCGACGATCATGCTTCTATTGCTACTAAAAATAGGACACATTCTAGATCTCGGCTTTGAGCAAATTTATGTCTTCCTTAATCCGATAACTTACAGTGTTGGGGATGTCATCGATACGTATGCCTATCGCGAAGGGATCCTTAAGACCAAGTATAGCTTTACAACAGCAATCGGCTTGTTCAAATCGGTCGTGGGCTTCGGATTACTGATCATTGCCAATCGGATTAGCCGAAGTACGACGGGAGAGCGGCTATTTTAGCAGAGGAGGTCCCATACGATGCGTTACCGTTCAACTATCGGAGAACGAGTATTTGATACACTAAACTATACCGTTTTACTGTTGGCTTGTGCTGCCGTTGTGCTGCCTTTCCTATATATGATAGCCAGCTCCTTCAGTTCACCAGAGGCTATTATACAGGGTGAAGTCACACTCTGGCCAATCGGCTTTAATACAAACAATTATAAAATTGTCTTTGAGAACTCCGTATTCTGGCGATCATTCGGCATTACAGTCTTCGTTGTCATCGTCGGCACAGCCCTTAATATGTTCTTGACGTTAATAACCGCATATCCATTATCCAAGCAGGGATTAAAGGGTAGAAATTTGATCCTAATGCTGATCGTCTTCACCATGATTTTCCAAGCACCGATGATTCCTACCTATTTAGTCGTGAAAAGCTTGCACCTATTAAACAGCGTATGGGCACTAATCATTCCGGGTGCACTCGCCGCATTTAATATGTTGATCTGCCTGACCTTCTTCCGATCCCTACCCGAGGAACTGTTCGAATCCGCTCGCATTGATGGCATGAAGGAATTCTCTATCCTTTGGAAAATCGCTGTTCCGTTATCAAAGCCGATATTGGTGACACTGATTCTATTCTACGCGGTTGGCCACTGGAACAATTATTACTCCGCCTTGCTGTATATCAATAAATACGAGCTTAGGCCGCTGCAGCTGTATTTGTATTATTTGATATCACAGTTCAATATGAGTGAGGAGCTCGCTTCTGCTGTTGAGTCGAAAGTCACCCTCTCCCCACAAGGTCTGCAAATGGCAACTACACTCGTAGCTACTGTACCTATACTTCTAGTTTATCCATTTATTCAAAAGCACTTCATCAAGGGTGCGCTTATTGGCTCGATCAAAGAGTAACTAATCTTTGATATATATTAAATGGGAAGAAGGGTTTATATGAAAAAAGGGATCAAGCAAACCGCATTACTTTTAGCTTCGAGTTCACTGCTTGTCGCAGGCTGTGGAAATGGTGACCCAAGTCCAAGTACAGGCGCATCTGCAAGTACATCCGTATCTACTTCTCCAACACCAACGGTACCTGCGAAAATTCGCATGTTCGTTTCCGACAACCAGGAAGCACCACTTGCAGAAAATGATCCTAATCTTCTTTACCTAGAAAAGAAAACAAACACCGATTTGAGCTTAGTCTCTTTGCCACAAGCACAGTACGCTGAACAGCTTACGATTAAGTTTGCCTCTGGCGATTTTCCTGATGTATACCAATCCTATTCTGGACCTGACGCTGATTTGGTCGCTTCTGGGAAAGTACTGGAGCTAAACGATTTAATTGATAAATACGGACCGAATCTTAAGAAATATATTCCAAAAGCCTCATGGGATGCGGTATCGGTTAATGGTAAAATTTTGGCTATTCCTCAACCTTCTGCTTTTTCGGGTTCCGTGACGTATGTGCGTAAAGACTGGCTCGATAAGTTGGGATTACAAATCCCAAAAACCTCGGATGAATTGATGACAGTTCTAAAAGCTTTCCGGGATAAAGACCCGAATGGTAATGGGAAGAAGGATGAGATCCCGTACTCCATGCGTGAGAAATTAACCTGGGGCGAGAATTTGTTCGGCATGTTTGGTGTAAACAACCAGTGGACGGAAGTGCTCTACAATAATGATGTCATCCTCCAGAACATTCATCCGAATATGAAGCCGGCTCTCTCTTTTATGAAAACGATGGTCGATGAAAAAGTGATGGATTCCGAGTTTTTGTTGAACTCCAGAGCAGTGTGGGAGCAGAAAATTAAATCCGGTCTCGTAGGTATGTGGAGCCATACAGCTGGACTAGCTTGGACGTGGCAGGCGGACCTCGATAAGTCGCTCCCTAATGAGAAGCCGAATGTCGTAGTGGTTCCTACTCCGCGCGGTACAGGGTATGCAGGTCCACTCGGAGCGCGCTGGAACCCAGTTGGCAAAACCTATATCGTCATGAAAAATACGAAAAATCCGGAAGCGATTATTAAATATTTCGATTGGCTTATAAGTGAAGAAGGGCAATTATTTACAGATTTGGGTCAAGAAGGTGATACTTATAAGAAGGACGGCGGTAAAATCGTTGTAGATGCTGCGAAAATCGATAAGTTTAAAGCGTTCAATTATGTCTTCAAGATTCATGATGTCAATGAAACGGTCGAAGAAGCCAAACTGAATAATCCCGTAGCCTATAGCAAAATGAAGGCAGCGCGTGATGTAGTCTCCAAGGAAGGCTTCCCTACTGAAACTGTTGGTATGCCAGCTGCGAAGGATAGCTACAACATTACCACGATGTTCAACGAAGCAGCTAGCAAAATTTTACTAGGCAAGGAGCCTATTGACTCTTTCGACGAATTCGTCAAAACTTGGCGCAAGCAAGGTGGAGACCTGATGGTCAAGGATCGTACGGACTGGTACAATAAAAACAGGAAAAAATAATTTTAGAATTAGAAAGTATAACCTCGCCCAAGTCTAGTACTGGGCGAGGATTATGCTTTTTACGCCATATGCGAAGGTAGAGAACAAGGGGGCTTCTATGTTCAAGAAAATAAAAACGTCCTTGAAATGGAAGCTGATTAGCCTGCTAATCACGATTTTAGTATCGGTTGTTGCCATGATCGGATTTTTCAGCTATTACGATACGTCTAGAACCATTCGACAAGATGTCATTCACTTTAGTGAGCAAATATTGCGACAGGCCAATCTGAACCTGGACCGACAATACATGGAGTACGAACGAGGCTTTCTAGTACTGGGTACGAGTACCGAGTTCAATAAGTGGCTCCAGATCAACCCTAAGGATCAGGTCGAGCTTATTTCCCGCTATCGTTCTTTGGAAAGTAATTTTTTACAATACTTGCTTGTACGTCATCCTGAAATTGTGTCCGTATCGATGCGGTCGGATAAAGGCGGGGAATTCCATTACGCTTTGTCGGCAGCGTTATCTAAGAATTACTCGCTCAAGGATGAAGGCTGGTTGAGTGGAGTCAAAAGCTGGGAGAAGATTCAGCATCGAGTGGGGCCGAGTACGAGCTACTTATATGTTAACAACAACCCAAAGCAGCAAATTTTACTGAGTTTGGCAGGTCAGTTCGGTAAGCCAGAAGCAAAAGGCATCCTCAAGATGGACATAACACTTGAACCCGCTCAAGCAATTCTGAACAAGATGGAGCTAGGCAAACAAGGGATCAGCTTAATAGCGAAGCCAGATGGTACCATTTTAGTCCACCAATCCTCCGAAAAGATTGGAAGTGTCCTTGAACCGGACATCATTGAACAATTCGCTGAATCCAGCGGTAGCTTCATTCGCAATAATACGAATCAGCTAGTTATTTTCGATACGATTCCATATACAGGTTGGAAGACCGTCGCCATTCTATCTATGGATGATATTACGAATAGTATTAATCGCGTTCGTAATGTAACGATTGTGGTCGCCTCGCTCGGAATGCTCATGGGGATTATGTTTGTGGCTCTCGTCGCTACGTCAGTCACCCGCCGTTTGTCTAATCTTCGTTCGAATATGAAGCAGGCTCAATTCGGCAATTTCAAAAGCCGCCTTCATATTGAAGGTGCCGATGAAGTATCGGATCTTAGCCATTCCTTTAACCGAATGCTCGAGGAACTAGATACTTCGATCCAACAGCTGACCGATACGAAGCTCATGCAGCAGCGGGCCGCCTTCTCAGCGATGCAATCACAGATTCACTCCCATTTCTTATACAATGCGTTAGAATCTATAAATTCAATGGCCCATTTGGCCGGACACGATCGAATTGAAAGAGCTTCTATTTCCCTATCACGCATGCTCCGTTATACATCTAATTTTAAAGATACCTATGTGAGGGTTGAGGATGAAATATCCCATGTGATTCACTACATGAATATTAGTCAGATTCGGTTTGGTGATGGGGTAAGTTTTCATATCGATTTACCTGAAGATTGTCGGAATGCTTTATGCCCCAAGGTCGTGCTGCAGCCCATTGCAGAGAATGCGATTAAGCATGGGATTGAAACAACGGGGGAGCCTACTCGACTAGAGGTAACCGTCCGTCGGGAGGGGAATCTGGTCTGTGTTGTTTTCGAGGATAACGGGAAAGCGTATGATCCAGAGCGGCTAGAGGCATTCCGATCACGTCTGCGCGAACCCATGCGAAATCAAGAAGAATATACGACCTTAACGAACGTCGGTCTGCTGAATGTCCATTACCGCATTCGTGCATTCTACCAAATGAACGGGATCGGTGTTGACATCGATTCAGATAGCCGTCTAGGCGGAGTGAAAGTAACTGTACGCTTACCATTCAAACACAACATCGAGAAGGAGCGATAACCTTTATGCTGCGTGTGCTTATTGTCGATGATGAGCCGCTAATTCGAGAAAGTCTCTCTAGTAAAGTGGAACAGTATAGCGAAGAGACGGTCGTTGCTGGAACAGCCGCAAACGGTGCAATTGCGCTGAAGTGGCTTGATGCTCATTATGCGGATATATGTTTGACCGATATGAAGATGCCAATTATGGGCGGGCTGGAATTGATCGGGAAAGTGAACGAACGTTATCCTTGGATGACTACGTTAGTTGTGTCCAGCTACGATGAGTTTGATTTTGCCAAATCCAGCATGCGGCTGGGTGCTCTTGATTATATTATTAAGCCGGTCGATCAGCAGCAATTAGATGGCGCACTAGCGAGAGCAGCCCAAGAAGTATCGTCCCGGAGGCGGGCAGAAGCGAGCATTCAGCTCATGCGGTCTCTACCTCATCATCAAAGCATGGTACGTCGCTGGATTAATCAGATGCAGACCGTTCAGTTTGAAACGCTGCCCTTGCTAGTGGTCGACACGCTCGATATGCTCGAGAGCTTGGCTGGTGAACGATTCTATTTGCTGAATCCCTTATCGATGGCATGGCTCGAAATGATCGTCGAGGAGCTCAAGAAGGAAAAAGTCCGGATTGAGTTGCATGAGGGTAAGGATCTAGGGCTGTGGGAAAAAACGATTCCGCAGGAGAAGGTGCGTAGTTATTTTCGCTTATGTGCGGTGAGGCGCTTGGAGGAAGGGGCTTATCGCATATTTGCGGTATCGAAGGCGATGAAGGACCATCCAACACGTCGTGCTGTTGAGGAAGTGAAGGATTTCGTGGGCAAGCATTACGCGGAAAAGCTGAACCTGCAAGAAATCGCGGATCAGGTGGCCATCAGTCGAAATCACTTTGCGCAAATATTCAAACAAGAAACCGGTACCACCGTATGGAGTTATTTGATTCAAATTCGCATGGGCAAGGCAAGGGAAATGCTGCTCGGAACCGATAAAAAAGTTTACGAGATTGCCAATGCCGTCGGCTATGATAATAGTGTTCACTTTTCTCAAGTGTTTAAGGAGCAATTCGGATTGACGCCTGCCGAGTTCAAGAAACGGATGGAACGCTAGTATGAAAAAAGGCATATTTAACTGCTATTCATGCAGTTGATATGCCTTTTTGTAGTTGAGTATGTCAGGTACTTTAAGCTTTAGCTCTGGATTCAGTAAGGAAATATAAGAGGGCAAGGAATGGAAGCAAAGCACCGATCCAAGCTGTTAGCACCCATCCCCCATGCGCATAGGTAAGTCCGCCTACGAATGATCCTACGGCTCCCCCAATAAAGAAGATAGCCATGAAAAGGCCATTGAGCCGCCCTTTCGTTTCATTTCCTAATGAATAGATCGCCCGTTGTCCGACAACGAGATTGCCGGAAACAGCCATATCTAATGTAATCGCCGCAATGAAAAGCAATACAAGTGAAACACTGGATTTGTTGTGAACAAGTGCTAGAAGTACGAAGGATATTAGAGCAATGGTTATGGCGCTGAGCGTAATGGCGCGGCTCCAGTTTCGATCAGCCAACCTTCCTGCAATTGGCGCTGCAATGGCTCCAGCAACACCGACTAAGGCAAACAGAGCAATGCCTTGTTGAGACATTCCGTATTGGTCTGCTAGACGTAAGGGCACAGTCGTCCAGAATAAGCTGAAGGCGCCGAATAGACAAGCCTGATAGAAGGCACGACGTCGGAGAATAGGGGTATGTTTGAATAATTGGAGTAGGGAGGCAACTAATCGTCCATAGGTCAGACCTTGCCTTGGCTGCCGAACTGGCAACCGACTTCTCAGCAAGAGCGCCAATAACACCATGAGTCCAGCCGAGATGGCAAAAATCGTTTGCCATCCCCACACGCCGGCAACTAAGCTTGCAACCGGACGTGCTAACATGATGCCGAGCAGAAGCCCGCTCATCACATTGCCAACCACGCGGCCACGCTGTTCCTCGGTCGATAGATAAGCCGCGAAGGGCACTAGAATCTGCGCGACGACAGCGCCTAGCCCAATCATGAGCGATGCGGTCATGAACAGAAAACTCCCTCGAGAAAAAGCAGCCACAGACAGGGCAAGAACTATAAAAGCAATTAGCGTAACGATAAGGCGGCGATTCTCTAACATATCGCTAATAGGCACGATGAATAGTAAGCCAGCGACATATCCAATTTGTGTAATAGTGACAATAAGGCCTGCGCTTCCTGAAGGAAGACCCAAGTCTGAACTGATCGGGCCTACTAGCGTTTGCGAATAATAGAGGTTGGCAACAATAAGTCCGCATGCTGCGGCAAAAAGAAACATCATGCCAGTTGAGAGGCTTTTCTTATCATGAACATTAGGTTGATTCATTGTCATCATCCTTTCACTTCATAAGTAAAATTCCTAATTACTGAACGGTACGTCTATTAATTGAGATGGGAATAATATATACTGAACGTATCGTTTTGTAAATAGGGGATTTTAATCTTTATCAAGTTCTAGAATCTTATTATACTAAGTTATAGATAATTCCCGGACGAAGGAGAGGGCAATCATGTCATCCAAAAGAGGAAGACCGCGAGATCCGAGCACGCAAAAGTCCATCCTGGTTGCTTCCTACGAGCTTCTTCTGATATATGGATTCAAAGGTGTCACAGTCGAGAAGATTGCGGAACGTGCGGGAGTCAGTAAAGCGACTATTTATAAATGGTGGCCCAATAAAGCCGCTGTAGTGATGGATGGTTTCTTGGACGCGGCAACAGAGAGGCTGCCAGTCCCAGATTCAGGTGACGTATTCGAAGACGTGTTGACCCATACTACGAACCTATGTAGATTCATGGTTAGCCAAGAAGGACATATGATTGCTGCGATAATCGGCGAGGGTCAAGTTGATCCTGTCTTAATGGAAGCTTGCCGGACCCGTTACATCCTCCCTCGTAGAGCAGAGGCGCTTGCGATATTGCATAAGGGGATAGAACGAGGGAAGTTGAGACAGGGGATTGATTTAGTGATCTGTGTGGACTTGATTTATGGTCCTCTTTTTTATCGTCTGCTGGTCACAGGCGAACCATTGCAAGATACGTTTGTAAAACAACTGGTTGAAGCTGCATTTTATGGACTACATCCACGCTGATGGTTGAATAAGGCGATTTATTAAAGGTAAAAGTGCAGGAATAGTGTATCCGACGTTCGGTCGAAGTATTCCACCCTGAAATTATGTTTTTCATAATTTCGGGGTTCTTTGTGTTTAGGCTTCTCATAACGAAAGAAATGTAAAAGTTCTTCAATAGAAAAGTCAACTACGGCAGGTTGGAAATTGATAAAATGGAGCCAATTGAACGACATCAAAGTGCAACAGGGGTTAAAAACAAATATCCTCTAATTTGGAAAGGAGTCATGTTCATGAAATTCGCAGCGTTCAGCGGCGTGTTGATCGACTACAGTATACAGGAGGCGATGCGACTCACAAAGCAATTGGGCTTTGACGGAATCGAGATTGCTGCCCGCGAACATCATCTGTCTCCAATGACAAGCAGGACCCAGCTTAAGGAATTGCACGCATTATCTGAAGAACTGCAGCTTGCCATTCCTGTCTTAGCTACGTATACAGGCAGGTTTTCGTCGGCCAGCGATCAAGAAGCTGCAGCGACTTTCGACGACTTTCGTCGGTTGCTGGAGGCGGCAGGCCAACTAGAGGCCTCCATGATACGCGTGTTGGCGGGAGGTCCGAACGCTTTTCTAGCGCAGGATTATCATTATTCAAAGGCTGCATATTGGTTGGGGCGCTGTGCGGAAGAAGCGAAGGCTTATAACGTGGATGTGCTGGTTGAGCTGCATAACGAAACCCTCGTCGAGACGGCAGATGACGCATTGAAGCTCAGTCGACTTGTGAACAGCGAGCGGATGGGTTTCATCCACGATGCTGGTAACATGTACATTGCAGGTACCGAATACGGCTTCGAATCGGTCAAGAAGCTGGGCAGGCACTTGAAGCACGTGCATATCAAAGATGAACGCAGAACCTCAGACAGCAGTGCACCGGGCAGCTTCACGAACAGAACCCAAAGGGGAGTTGAGACGTTCTCCCCATGTCGGCTAGGCGAAGGTGAAGTCGATCATGAACCGCTGTTTCAGGCGTTGCGAGAAACAGGTTACAACGACTGGGTGACGTTGGAGTGCCATACACCAGAATCCGGCTTCGAGCGTCTGAAGCATGATTTTGATTGTGTCAGGAAGCTCGCCAACGGCTGACGAAGAGCCAACAAATAGAAGCTCCTGAGATTTTATTCCTCAGGAGCTTTATTTTAGTAGTCAAGGCTGTTGTTACCTATACAATCATTCTTTACTGAACATTCTTAAACATGTATGATAGCAGGGGAAGGGGGTTATCAACCATGGCTAGACCCAAAGAGTTTGATCAGGAAGCAGCGTTAGATAAAGCGCTGGAGCTGTTCTGGGAAAAAGGATACGAAAGAACATCGATTCAAGACTTAGTCGAGCATACAGGTGTTCACCGTGGAAGTTTGTATGATACATTCGGGGATAAGCAGAAATTATTCTTAACGTGTTTAGACCGTTTCCGGATGGTAGCCAAAGAACGTACGTTCCACATCCTCGAAGAAGAGGGAGAGCCTAAGGAAGTTTTGCAGCGCTTCTTTACGAAGTTGATCGATTTATCACTTGAGGATGAGAAGCAACGCCGCGGATGTTTTGTGGCCAACACGGCGATGAACATAGGGAATAGCGACCCAGTCATATCGCTGCGTGTGGAAGCTTATATGATCGATATGGAAACATCGTTCTATCATTTCTTGATTCGCGCCCAACAAAAAGGGGCACTCAAAAGCAAGCATGGAATTCGTGAGCTGGCTCGGTTTCTCTTAAGCACAAGAAATGGTTTGCTGGTCTTGGCCAAAACAGCTACAGATCGCAAAGTATTGGAAGATGCTGTCGCGGTGGCTATGTCTATCTTCATGTAAGATGCCGTAGCCATAGGTATTCTTTTGTTATTTTAAGAATGATTATTCTTGAAATGACCTCATTTTTCCGCAAGTATAATGCGATTGTGAGATGGAGAACCTATTTATATAAGGAATGGCTAGAAATAGTTATTGACCAACCGTTCTTAAATGAGGTATGCTATATCGCGTAGGGCAGAGCACAGAACACATTTTTTTATCCCATTTAAGAATGAACATTCTTTAATGAAAAATAACTACAAAATGAGCAGGAGGAAATACGATGAACATGTCAAATCAAATCGCATTAATTACTGGAGCAAACAGAGGACTTGGTCGCCAATTAGCGCTTGAACTGATTGCTAGAGGGACTAAAGTATATGCCGGTGCTAGAAATCCAGAGACAATTGATATTCCTGGAGCTATTCCGCTCCAATTAGATATTACGGATCCGAAATCGGTCGCAGCTGCCGCGGAAATCGCAACGGATGTGACATTGCTGCTTAACAACGCAGGATCCTCCACGGGGGCGTCCTTGCTGGATAGTGATTTGGAAACCATTCATATTGAATTCGATACGCATGTGTTCGGAACGTTGGCTATGACCCGTGCATTTGCACCAATCATTGAGCGTAATGGCGGAGGCAGCATTCTGAATGTGCTATCAGCCCTGTCCTGGTTCAGCATTGATAGTGCAGGCGCTTATACCGCGGCTAAGGCAGCGGAATGGGGATTGACTAACGTACTGCGACTGAATTTGGCTCCTCGTAACATAAAAGTATCCAGTCTGCACGTTGGGTTTATGGATACTGACATGACTGCGGATATTCAAGCGCCAAAAGTTAATCCTACGGATGTCGCCAAAATGGCGATTGACGGCATTGAAGCCGATAGCTTGGAGATCCTAGCTGACGATACGAGTCGTAAGGTGCAGAAAAACCTAGCAGGTGGAGTTGCGAGCTTGTACCCACAATTATTTCAAGATAAGAAGTAAACGAGATTTCTATCATTTGCACGATGCAGAAATACGTAATGTGAAGGAGGAAACGTGAATGAAAACATTGTCAACGAAAGCGGCTTTCTGGGCGGTAGCCTGGATCTTAACAGTTAGCTTGTGGGCAAGTACAGCTCCTTCGATTGTTTTTCCCATTTATGCTTCGGAGTGGCATCTTTCCAAAGCAGTAACGACAGGTATTTTTGCGACCTATCCGATCGTGCTGATACTGGTCCTCATTATTTTAGGAAACATATCGGATTACATCGGTCGCAGGAACACGTTATTAATTGGACTCACTTTTCTGCTCATAAGTGCATTAGCCTTCGCCTCAGCCCCGAATGTATTTTGGCTATTTGGCGGTCGCATACTACAAGGTATTGGGGTTGGGCTGACAGCAGGATCTGGCGCCGCGGCACTGGTCGAATTTAACCCGAAGTCCAATCAGAAATATCCTGGATCCATTAATACCATCACACAAGCTAGTGGGCTGTTTTTTGCAACGATTATCGGTGCAGTTCTCATTAAATATGCCCCATCACCACTGCATTTTAGTTACTGGGTGTTGACCGCCATTGTTTTGATTAGCATGGTCTTATGTTTCTTCATTCCCGATAATAAAGCGGTGAGAAAAACGGGCTGGAAGCCGCAAGGCATTCAAATTCCGCCAGGACAATGGGGACTTTATGCGTTAGCCGCCTTAGCAGTAGGAGCGGGTTTCGCCAATGGTGCTGTATTTTTATCGCTAGGAGCGCAGATCGCGCGTGATGTCGTTGGAACGAATGACATTCTAGTGATTGGAATCGTTCTGTCGATATCGTATCTGCTTGGTGCTGTTAGTGCAACCATTGCAGGGCGTTTAGGGCCAAGGACATCCATTCGGGCTGGCATGATCGCTGTGTTTTTAACAGTCGTTATGTTGGTTAGCGCTTCGGAATTACATTCATTCGCTCTGTTCATGGTCTCGTCGGTCCTAGGCGGACTTGGTTATGGGTTCTCTGCAGCTGGAGGAATCGGGATTGTCGTTATCAACTCGCCTGTTCAGTACCGCGTACAGTTTATCTCCGCTGTGTTGGTCGTTGCTTACTTGTTTCAAGGCCTCAGCGCCTACGGTGGCGGGGTAGCGTCCACAGCATTCGGCTTTAACAATGCGATATGGATTTTGGCTATCGTTGTGGCCTTCCTTGCAATCTTTACATTAATCCTATCGTTGAAAAACCGGATGAGTATGGTATCACCAACGATTACGCCTAAGATAGGATAAAAAGAGACAAATATCCCCTTGCAACTACACTCAAATCAACCTTATGAAACATGAGGGATGAGTGGAATTGAAGGGGATATTTTGTATACGTCATAAGAGTAACGAATGGTGAGTTAAGGAAGAATGAAAGGTAGACGCCATACAGGGGGAGGAGATCCTTACAGACAGTTGTACTTCTAGCGTCTAATGCCTTGTTTGGAGATTTCGTCTAATAAGCTTTTGCTGGTTTTCTCTAATCGGATGGGGAACAACTCCACTTTCTCGGAAGCTAACTTCTTCAATTCAGGAAAGACAGAGGAGGAAGCATAAATGATATCAGATTGCTGTAATACACTGGGCAATCCCTCGCGGTCATTCCACCCTAAAGTCCCAAAGTGAATGTGATCAATACCCGCATCACGGACCTGGTTCGCCATCCATTCTCCACCCGTATTACCAAGGCAAACGAACGTGACATTCGTATCCGACTTTAGCCTGGAAATTTGGAGAAGACAGGAAGTGTCGACGGTAGTGCCGATGACCACTATTTTTTTGTCGTAGCAGGCGAAGCGGGACTTGACTTCATCCTCGTGAATAAGCGTCGTAATAATGAAATTAGCATGACGCAGTATTTCGTCAGACTCATCCCCATTCGGATAAGGATCCTCTAGAAAGAGCAACGATACGGTACAATCGGTTGCTAGTTCAATAGCTTCACGGAGGAAATGGTGGTCATGTTCTCTGCATTCGATAAGAACAACATGTAACTTCCCTTGAATTCGAGGCGTGCTCAACAGCACATATGCGAGACTGGCCGTGAAAAGTTGCTGTAAATCATGGCCTGCGGAAACGGCTTCACAAATGGTCTTCTCTAACAGCTTTTGCATAGAAAGCCGTTCCTTTCGGAGCCTTTCCGTTTGGATCCCATCTACAACCTGCGTGCCTCGCCCTCTCTGCATGGTGACAAGCCCTTCATAACGAAGTTGAGTGAAAGCATTATTAATTGTATTTAAATTAAGCCCTAATTCATCAGCCAATTGACTTGTGGATGGAAGCATATCGCCAGGTTCAATATGGCCAATACCAATCAGCCATTTCAATTGTTCCTTGACTTGCGTATTCACATTAAAGGCTAGGTCAGGAGCTACTCGAAGTGGCAGCTTTTTTTCGTCCATGAATGATCACCTTTCTGTAGCTCGACAAGCTTTATTATATCGCATCACTCTACAAAATAAAAACAAATCACCCCAAAAAGCATATGGAAATGTTGACATAAAAGACTAAATAACTAGTTAAATATGTAATTATATGTTATGCTACGGATAGTTTTCTGTTACCTAAAAAAGAAGCTTTTTGATGATGAAAATCACCATCGCCGATCCTTCAAGTTGCGAACGTATCTCGTTGGGGCTTGAACAGTCAGAACAGAAAAGGATGAAGACATCATGGGTGTTTGCAATTGTCCGGTATGCCAAGTAGGTGTTGTTGAAAATGTTGGTTACATTGAACTAAAGGAAGGCCCGCTGGAATTCAAGTTCAGTCAGTTTCCACCAGCTGAAAAAGCGGCTATAACCATTGGAATTTGTAGTCGAGGAGCATGTCAGTACGTGGGTATGGGGGCAACACCTGAATCTAGATCTCTTGCCAGAAGTCGTGTGAGTGATCTCTTTTTATCGATGGCTAAACATTCAAAAGGGGTAAAGTGATCTAGCACGCATCCTTATAAATGGGAAATAGTTCCAGTAAAAATGAGCTGGTTCTGTTTACGTGCGTCTTCAATGTTTTTACGGAAACTTTAGTAAAATGATATGTTATCTTTTTACATAAAAAATATAATATAGAACTTACAAACATAAATAGCATTTTATAGGCAGTTATACCCATTAATTTACATAAAATAATTGAGGGAATAGACACGCGATGAGTACAGTGTACATCTTGGATTTGCGGTTTTAACTCGTCTAAAAAATGAATGTGAAAATGGAGTTACTGTGCTTTCTGCATACAGATAAGTTGGACTATCTAGACTCAAAACCTTAGGTAGATGGGCTCATTGTTTTATTTTACCAGTGGAGAATATAATCAGGCTGTGAAAACTAGTCGACAAAATCTGCGTGTAATCGTTCCATTTTGGCCATGACTGTCATCACAGCTTGAGCCCCATAGGGGTAACATCTAAGGAGGAGAAATAGGTATGGCTTTACAAGCTAGAAGTATGCGCAAGAAGTTTTTTCAGATGATTACTTTCTCAATCGCTTCATCCATGGCACTTTGCGTATTTAACGTTGTACCTACCCCAAGGGCAACGGCTGCAAAAGCTGCCGGCACTTCGCAACTGATCTCGTATGAAGGAGCAACGTATGCTTCCTCGATGGAGGGAGGATTGTCACCAGACAAAGCGGTAGATGGAGACAAAGACTCTCGTTGGGGCAGTGCCTTTAGTGCAGATCCACAGTGGATTTATGTTGACCTTGGTGCTGCGGCAACCATTGATCAAGTTGTTCTTCGTTGGGAGAATGCTTATTCCAAGTCGTATAAGATTCAAGTGTCCAACGATGAGTCAGAGTGGAAAGATATTTACGAGAACAAGACCGGTGATGGAGGCGTGGATACGATTGCGCTAACGGGAGCTGGGCGATACGTTCGGATGCTGTCACTAGAGCGCGCTGGAAATTATGGTGTATCACTCTATGAATTTGAGGTGTACGGTACAGGCGGAAGTAATCCTCGGCCGATTGTTCTAGGTGAGGATGTCGCATTAAAGAAACCAGTTGTCGCTTCCTCCTACCAAGTAGCTGAGAAAGACAAGCCACTGATGATCCCACAGAATGCGGTAGACGGGGATTTGAAAACACGGTGGTCCTCCCGAGACACGAGCGATGAGTGGTTGTATGTGGATTTGGAAAGCGTTCACACGATCGGTCGGATTCGTTTGGAATGGGAAAATGCAGCAGGTAGAATTTATGACCTTCAAGTATCGGATGATGCTGTCAATTGGCAAACCATTTACAGAGAAATGAACGGACGAGAAGGCTTAATGGACACGCCTGTGTATGCTAGCGGCCGCTATGTGAGAATGAAAGGCATTAGCAGAACGACTAGCTTCGGCTACTCGCTATTCAATTTCTCCGTGTATGATTACGTGCCAGGGGATCCTCAACCAACCTATACCATTCCGACATTGCCTACTGCTTCTACGGTAAACGTTGGAAAGGGCAGTTATTTAACAAACGATGTTTCAATGCCGCAGCCTAGACCACCGGTCAATAAAACGGATAATGTCGCTGCGCCGATTGCATCCAATGACTGGTGGCAGTCGGTATTGATTAAAGATTTGAGTGACAGTCTCATCACACTTCCGCTTAAATCCAAATATACGAACCAAGGTCTTAGTATTCTGAACCCCGGCACGGGCTGGGTGGATGAGAGTGGGAACTCGCAGTACGCAGGTGGAGATCCCGATGTGTACTTGATGTCTGGCAATATCAGTGCATCCCGCGTTAAGAACAAAATATCCGGGTATAGCGACTGGGCAGCCACTGTTGTATTAAGCGACAATGAGACAGAAAAAATGAAAACGACTTTTGTCAAAGGCTCGCCTTATCTATACTCCGAGTTCAGTGATCCTACAACACCGGAATTATACTTTCCTGCTACAACGAAGTTTTTCGATGACAACAACAATGCGATCTTGGCAACAGAAGGTGCTACTGTAAAAGCGGACCATATCGGGTTCACAGTCACCAACTTAGATGGCGCTCCGAAACCGCAAACCGTTACTCGCCACTACGGCGTGTTCGCACCGGAAGGTTCTACCTTTACGAAAGTCGGGGGCAAAATCAAAGTTCGACTTGGTAATGGGCAAAATTATTTATCTTTGGCTACCATTCCTACAGCCGGCGATTTGAACTATTTCTATCAACACGCGTACGCTTTCGTCACGAATACGACGGTAACTCCGAACTTTAACGAAAATACATCGGATGTTACGACGAAATTCGAAGTTACGATTGACCAGAAGCGGGCAGATTTAGCGCCAACAACCTTGATGACCTTGCTGCCGCATCAATGGAAGTTAACAGAGTCGACGCTGACGAATCTTGCTTATGCGTCCATTCGAGGTACTTTGAAGGTGCATGAAGGCAATTCTTTTACCACGGTAGACAAATTTTATGGGATCGTGCCTCAGTTTACGGAGCCGAGTGATCCAACGTACTCACGTACTGCTCTGTTAGAGCAATTGGACTTCCTCGATGAGTCGACTTCCAAAAATATCATGGCTGGCGATGCTTATTGGCAAGGAAAAGTTCTTCATCCTTTGGCTATGGGTGTACTGATTGCCGATCAAATTGGCGATACCTATTATAAAAATGTGTTCCTAAGCAGATTGAAAACGATATTAACCGACTGGTATACGTACACGAAGGGCGAACCGGAATACTTCATGTATTACGATCCGACTTGGGGTACGATGTATTACAAATCCAGTGAATTCGGTGCCAACACAGGACTAACGGACCACCATTTTACATATGGCTATTATGCGTTTGCTTCCGCTATTCTAGCAACATATGACCAGGATTTTAAAGATAATTATGGCGAGATGGTTGATCACCTCATTCGTGATTATGGTAACCCATCCAAAAACGATTCTCTGTATCCGTTCCTTCGTAACTTCGATCCGTATGAAGGTCATTCATGGGCTGGCGGATATGGAGACAATAACAGCGGGAACAACCAAGAAGCAGCGGGCGAGGCACTCTTCGGCTGGGTCGGGGAGTACATGTGGAGCTTGCTATCCGGTAATAAAGCTAGTCGCGATATCGCTATTTATGGCTTCACCACAGAGCTCAAAGCTGTAGAGCAATATTGGTTCAATTATGACAACGACAACTGGCTGCCAGGGTTTAAGCACAAATCGGTCGGTCAAGTATACGGAAGTGCCTACAACTTTGGTACGTTCTTCAGTGGAGATCCTGTACATGTGTATGGTATCCACTGGTTGCCTACTGGCGAATATTTGACTAGCTATGGCTTCAATCCAGCCAAAGCGGCTAACTTGTATAACGGTATGGTTACCGATAAAAAAGGTCCTGAGGATACGTGGCAGCACATCGTTTGGCCTATCCAATCGCTAAGCGATCCACAAAGTGTTCTTAATAAATGGACAGTTGAAGGTACACAGAAGAACGAAATTTTCGATACGTATTGGTTCGTTCATAACATGGCCACGCTGGGTCAGCGTTCCAACGAGATCTGGGCGACAGGATGGTCTGGAGCTACGGTTTACAAAAAGGGGACAACGTATTCATCAATGATTTGGAACCCGACGAATGCGCCTGTTACGGTTACTTTCCATAACGCAGCTGGCGTAACCGGCTCTGCAATTGTAGGTCCAAAAAGTCTTGTGAAAGTTGATCCTACGAAAGTTAGCGACATGAATCAGAAGATAGCACCACAATTAACACCGGATTCCTCACAGAATACGACGGGTCAAGCAATCGAATTGACTTTTGCAGATAATGAAGCATGGAGAAACGCGATTAAAGCAGTAAAAGTGAACGGAAACAGCGTGGATGCTTCGAAATATCACGTAGCAGCAGGTAAAATCACGTTGGATTCCAGCTTATTTGTAGAAGAAAACAGCTATACGATTACGATTTCAGCGGACGGATACCCGGATGCTGCGATTCAGCAAAATGTAATTACGAGTTCTACGGTTAACCTTGCGTTGAATAAACCAACCCTTACTTCGGAGAAAGCGAACAAAGGTGGAGCTTTTGCCGTAGATGGCAAGTTGGATACGCGTTGGGAGTCTGATTTCAGTGATCCACAGTTCCTTACAGTGAATCTGAAATCGGCCTACAAAATTAGCCGTGTACGCTTGAACTGGGAAAATGCCGCAGGCAAAAACTACACGGTTCAAGTTTCTAAGGATGGCGTAGAATGGACAACTGTTTACACGACAACACGCGGACATGAAGGGATCGATGACATTACGTTCCCAGCTGTGGATGCTAGATATGTCAAAGTGAACGGTACGAAACGCACAACGCAGTATGGCTATTCTCTTTGGGAAATTGAAGTATTCGGCACCCCTTCAGGTGTTCTGGATACACCAGAATTAACAGCAGATACGACTATGAATAGAGTTGGTCAGCCGATTGACATTACGTTCAACCAAGATGCAGCTTGGAGTAGTGCAATCAACGCAGTGAAAGTCAATGGAAACGTACTGAACATAAGTCAGTATAGTGTTGCAGCAGACAAGGTAACCTTGGATGCTTCGGTATTCCCTGCGGTCGGCAGTTATGAGATTGCGATTGAGGCAAAAGGGTACTCGCCGGCTGTCGTTCAGCAAGTTATCATCACGAGCTCAACTGTGAACCTTGCGCTAAACAAACCGACAATCACTTCGGCGGATCCTGGGCAAGCGGGTAGTAAAGCGGTTGACGGAAACAAGGATACAAGATGGGAATCTGCATTTAGCGATCCTCAATTCATCACGGTGGATCTGGGCTCAGAGCACACCATAAGCCGTGCACTTCTGAACTGGGAAAATGCTGCAGGCAAGAGTTATACGGTTGAGGTTTCCACAGACGGAGCCAATTGGAAAACGGTTTATACGACAACTTCGGGTAAACCAGGTATTAACGAAATCTCGTTCTCACCTGTGAGCGCAAGATATGTGAAGATGAATGGCACAGCACGGACAACGGCATATGGCTATTCGTTGTATGAGTTTGAAGTATATGGTAACCCATCTAACGCGTTAGCAGCTCCTACAATGAACGCAGATACCACGTCGAATAAGATCGGTCAACCGATCGAAATCACTTTCGCGGACGATGCGGTATGGCGTAATGCGATTAACGCAGTGAAACTAAACGGAGCGATTGTATCTGCTACTCAGTATAGCGTAGCGTCTGGGAAATTGACTTTGGACGCGTCCCTATTTGCAGAGGCTAACAGCTATTCAATCAGCGTCCAAGCGTCAGGCTACAACGATGCGATCGTGCAGCAGGAAGTGACTACCAACACGAATTTGACTCTTAATCTTGCTTTGAACAAACGGACGATCACCTCTGCGAATCCGCTTCAGGGCGGGAATAAAGCGGTGGATGGCAATAAAGGCTCCCGTTGGGAGTCAGCTTTCAGCGATCCACAGTTTATCACAGTGGATTTGGGCGTGGAGCATATCATTAACTCTGTGCGCTTGAACTGGGAAAATGCAGCAGCAAAAAGCTACACGCTGGAAGTTTCCTTGGATGGCGTAACGTGGAAGACGGTTTATGCGACAGCATCAGGTAAGGCAGGTATCGATAATCTTACATTTGCTCCAGAGAGCGCAAGATATGTGAAGATGAACGGTACGACACGGACAACGCAATATGGCTATTCACTTTTTGAATTTGAAGTGTATGGCAGCGCTGAAACTGCACCGGTAGTACCCGTAATAACACCTGTCATAACGGCAGATACAACGAAGAATACGACAGATCAGCCGATTGAAATTACCTATGTAGATGATGCTGCATGGAGAGAGGCTATCCAAACGGTGAAGGTGAATGGAGCTGCGTTAAACACAGCGAAATATACCGTAACACCGGGGAAAATCACGCTAGACGCTTCCTTATTCACCGAAGCCGGCAATTACGTAATCAGCATTCCGGCGACTGGATTTGGCGAAGCTTCGGTTCAACAGGTGATCACGCCGAACACGGCAGTTAATCTTGCTCTGAACAAGCCGACACTTACGTCCGAGAACCCATTGCGAGGTGGCAGTGATGCGGTGGATGGTAATAAAGGCTCCCGCTGGGAGTCAGCATTCAGCGATCCACAATGGATAAGCGTTGATCTGGGAGCAACGGTTTCAATTAGTAATGTCATTTTGAACTGGGAAAATGCTTCTGGAAAAGCGTACACAGTCGAAGTATCCACGGATGGCGAGTCATGGTCACCTGTATATGCAACGACAACTGGAAAAGGCGGCATTGTTAACATTGACTTCAGCCCAACCAACGCTAGGTATGTCAAAATGTCGGGCACCCAACGTAATACGCAATATGGTTACTCGTTATTTGAGATGGAAGTCTATCAATAAAGACGCGATAACATAGAAAGGACCGGAAGCACTTGTAAGAAGTGCTCCCGGTCTTTTTTTGCATCTATTCATTCCACAGCTGCACGTAAATATCCATAGCCTTCTTGCTGCATCTTATCCTGTGGAACGAACCGGATAGAGGCGCTATCGATACAATATCTTTTTCCTGTCGATTCGGCAGGACCGTCATCAAACACATGTCCGAGATGAATAGCTCCTACACGGCTCTTAAGCGCCGTACGAACTAAGTTATATCGGGTATCCTTTTCATAAGTTACGACATCCGGATCAATCGGTCTAGTAAAGCTGGGCCACCCGCAGCCGGAATCGTATTTGTCACGACTAGAGAAAAGAGGTTCTCCTGTTGCGATATCAACGTAGATACCAGGATCGTACGTATTCCAGTATTCATTGGAGAAAGCTTGTTCTTCAGCTCCAAGTACAATGACCTTGTATTGAAGATCCGATAATTTGGCTTTCAGTTCTTCGTTGCTCGGTCGTGTATACAAAGTAGGATCTACTTTGATAGGCTCATCTAGAATCGTCAAATCAACGTGGCAGTAGCCATTTGGATTTTTCACTAAATAATCTTGATGCTCTTCCTCAGCCAAGTAATAATTCGTTAAAGGCAATACTTCTGTGACGATCTTTTTATCATATTTTTTCTGCTCATTACCGATCACTTCATTAATAACGGAGATGTCGCTTTCATTCTGATAATAAACACCTGAACGATAACTAATCCCTGCATCGTTCCCCTGTCTATTTAAACTAGTCGGATCAATAATTTTGAAGAAACGTTTCAGTAAGTCGGATAACGGGATTCGTTCCGGATCATACTTAACTTCAACGGCCTCGGCAAACTTACGATCCTCTCGAACAACATCTTTATAAGTGGGATTCTCACCTATCCCATTAGCATAACCTACAGTTACATTCTGTACACCAGGAATACGTGAAATATAAGCTTCTACGCCCCAAAAACATCCGCCAGCTAAATAGATCGTTTGCAGCTTGCTATTCGAGTAATCAATAGTATCATTTGGGTTTTCTGAACGGGTAGTTGTCGGTGCTTTACTCGCTTTCGTCGCTTTCGTTGCAGACTGTGAAGTGAAACTTGGGCTGGCACATGCTGTAACAAACAGTAGGAGCAGCAAACTACTTATATGAACAAATCTTTTCATTATATGTCCTCCTAGAAGATTCAATCATCATTGAATGTCGCTAAAATTGTTGAGTATCACACTATTCGTGTTATGACCTGGCACCGATTTCGCCAGAATGCCGTCGGAACCGATGTAGTACGAGGATGGATATGCTCTGACCCCAAACTTTTGAGCCCACTTGCCATCTTCATCTAGCAAAACGGTTAGATGAGTTCCTGTTTGGTCGGCTTGCAACCCCTTAAACCACTTGGTAAAACGCTCGGAAGATTGCTCACCTCGATAATTGGGGTTAACAATCGTAATGACTTTGAAATCATTGTCCTGACTGGCCAATTCATCGATTTCATCCAACCCAGCTAAACAGATCGAACACCAAGAAGCCCAATATTTCACATAAACTTTTTCCCCAGCAAAGCTAGCTAGATCTACGTTCTTACCATCTAAGTCTTTCAATGTAAACGGAGGTGCAGCCTGTCCTTTATTTAAAGCAGTTTGCGGTGAATTCTTGGACTGTGCAGCTTGCGTACTTCCACAAGCCGTGAGAACTAGCAGCGTAAGCAAGATAGCTGTAGAGATTATCCAATTTCTTTTTATCATCATGATAGAATCGCCTCCCTAATTAGTTCAAAATAAGAGCAAATATATTCAAGTTATTCGTCATGAGTAATACGCCCATCACAATCAGCAAGATGCCAGAGATAACTTTTATTGCAGGGGTATAGGCATTCAGTTTTCTTAACTTACTTAATAACAAATCTGAAAAGATGGAGAGAATCAGAAATGGAATGGCGAGTCCGAGCGTATACACCAGCATATAACCTCCGCCAACTAGCGACGAGCCTTCACTAGCAGAAAGACTAAGTACAGCAGCTAATACAGGACCGATACAGGGCGACCATCCGAAGCTGAAGGTTAAGCCAAGTAAGAATGCCGCTGTGAAACCTTTTTCCTCACTCGTTGAAATCGTTAATTTTCTCTCCCGCTGTAGAAAGAGGAGTTGGATAAGACCTGTCTGAAAGATCCCGAATACAACAACAATGGCACCACAAACGACGATAAACGAGGAACTATTAATAACTGTCCCCAAGGCTCCTGCCCCAAATCCAAGTAGTAAGAAGACGGAAGAGATGCCTAAGATAAAAAATAAGGTATTACCGATCAGATGGGGATGAAGCTTCATCCTTCCTAATTCAATTGCCCTTGCGTTACTTCTAGGTGAAACTGCACCGAGATGAGCCATGTACACAGGAAGTAAGGGGAGGATGCATGGTGAGAAAAAAGATAGTAATCCTGCAATAAAAACGCTTCCGACAAAAACCTGTTCTGTGAGCATATAGGTAGCCTCCCTTCTTCTGTTTCTATATAATAGACCGGTCGTCTAGTAAATGCAAGCTTTGTGTAAAAATGAATGTCAAAAACAGCAGCTCGGAAATTACTTTGAACTGCTGTTTTGGGCAACTTGCTGCATATAAAGTTGTCTATTTTGTCTAGTTTGTCTAGTAGAGAAGGTCAGTAAAGATTGTAGTGATGGTTAGTTCTAGAGGTGCACTGGAGCGGGAAACCTTGGACTGAGAAAGGGAACCTTCGATACTGGCAACGATGTGGGTGGCAAGTCTCGCAGGATCAGAGTTCGTGGTGATTTCACCAGCCTTTTTGGCCGCGATAATTGTTAATGCGAGCTGTTTGACCCAATTGTCGAGGGCGGCCGCAACAGCACGCGAAACCAAGTCACTCTGAGAGGGCATTTCTGTCGAAAAGTTTCCGAATAAGCAGCCTCGCACATAGCCGTCCCGCTCTGCAAAATCTAGGAGATAATCGATATGATTATGGATACGTTGAAGTGGGGAAGGGCTGGAATCAGTCAGGAGCTCGATACGATTATTCTTGGTGTAGGCAATGACGGTCGCTTCAGCCAACGCTTCCTTACTTGGAAAAAAGTGATAGAACGAGCCCTTAGGCACGCCTGCGGCTTTGGTGATATCGAGCACACCAGTCGCTGTGTAACCGCGCGAATAAAACAAGTCAAGCGCGGCGGCGATGATCGTGTCGCGAGTATTGGGTTTCATAGGAAATCTCCTTTCTATTACCCCTATATATTAGACCGGTCGTTTATGACAATGCAACCCATTTTGTTATTTGCATAGGGTGGGGGGCTATGTTAAAATGCAATCAATAGGGAGTGATTGTGATGACGGAGGAGAGCCATTCACACGATATGTGTGGAACTACAAGTGAACGAAAGAGTCACCATTCCGATAAAGCCAAGAGTAATCTGATTACGCGTTTGAACCGGATCGAAGGGCAAATTCGAGGGGTTAAGGGGCTTATTGAGAAGGATACGTACTGTGACGATGTGCTGAATCAGATTTCATCCATCCAATCCGCATTAAATGGGGTAAGCAAGCAATTACTTGAGCATCATATGAAAAGCTGTGTCATTGATCGCATTCAAGAAGGCGATGAAGAAGTGATAACTGAGTTATTAACCACGATAAATAAACTCATGAAATAAAGATTAGGGACGTAAATATCCTACCAACGTACGAAAAGGACTTCACCATATAGATGAGGTCCCCTATGTAAGTTAGTCGCCAGGCTTATTTTTAATTAGTTTCAAATGAATTGCCTGCTGTTCCGTTAGAATAAACTCCTGTTGAGGCCAAATATCCTCATCTTTATCTCTGCCGAAGAGACGAAGGAGCTCTTGCCACACCCCTTTTTCCATAGCCTCTGCAGCTGTGATCATGATCTTCATAATAAACACCTCCTGTGTTTAATTACACGGATCTATTGCTTTTTAAACGAGATAGGCAGGATGTTCCGAAGGTGCTTTATGGATAGGATATGCGCAAGGGTATGAATTCATCCTCTTCATGTGTAGAAACATATGTAGTGGATGCCTATGGTAACCCCCAGAAAAGCTAAGTCTCTGACTTGACTTTATATAGGGTAGGGGGGTATACTAAATTTAATGACAATAAACCTAATAAAGGAGAATAAACCATATGCAAAATGTAACGTTAAAAGTAGCAGGCATGTCCTGTAATCACTGTGTGAATTCCGTTGAGGGAGCTTTGAAAACAATAGGTGCTACCGGAAAAGTGGACTTAACAAATGGAACAGTGAATGTGGCCTTTGATGAAACTAAGCTGACACAAGATGCGATTAAAGAAGCGATTGAAGAGCAAGGCTACGACGTCAACTAAAAGAGGTGTAGATCATGGAAACTGCGGATGCTGCAACAATCACGAAGCAAACATCCCTGCAGATCACGGGAATGACTTGCGCCGCCTGTGCCAATCGAATTGAAAAGGGTTTGAACAAGTTGGAGGGGGTCACGGAAGCTAATGTTAACTTCGCCATGGAGCGAGCAACGGTAACGTATGACCCTAGTCGCATAGATGCTGCCAAGATGGAACAAAGCATTCAGAAGCTAGGCTATGATACGGCGAAGGAAGCCGTTGATTTACAGCTTGAAGGCATGACATGTGCGGCCTGTGCCCAGCGGATTGAGAAGACCTTAAACAAGTTGCCTGGTGTGAGAACGGCTACAGTTAATTTTGCCATGGAGACGGCTCATGTTGTGTACAATCCAGCGGATCTTACGGTAACTGACATGCAGAAGCGGGTGGAGAAGCTCGGTTTCAAAGCCGTTCTGAAACAAGAGCAAGGCGACCCCGCTGAACACAGGCAGCAAGAGATTGGAAAGCAAAAGCGTAAGCTGCTGATATCTGCGATCTTGTCATTGCCGTTGCTGTGGTCGATGGTCAGTCACTTTTCGTTTACCACATGGATTTGGATACCGGAATTGTTCATGAATCCGTGGTTTCAATTATTGATGGCAACGCCGGTTCAGTTCTATATCGGAAGACAATTCTACGAAGGTGCTTATAAAGCGCTGCGCAATGGTTCTGCCAACATGGATGTTCTGGTTTCACTAGGAACATCGGCAGCGTACTTCTATAGTCTGTATTTGACGATCGATTGGGCGATCGGTGGCGGTGGCATGCATCACGGACCGTCTCTGTACTATGAAACAAGTGCTGTGCTGATAACATTAGTCATCATGGGTAAATTGTTTGAAGCACTTGCTAAAGGGCGGACATCCGAAGCGATTAAGTCTTTGATGGGGCTGCAAGCCAAGACCGCGTTGGTTATCCGTGAAGGTCAAGAGCTCAACATACCCATTGACGAAGTTATGACGGGGGATATCGTGCTGGTCCGTCCGGGAGATAAAATACCGGTAGACGGCGAAGTGCTTGATGGCTCTTCCTCTGTGGATGAATCTATGCTCACTGGGGAAAGTCTGCCTGTAACCAAGAAGCCTGGTGATGCTGTAATAGGAGCTACTATCAACAAAAATGGTAGGCTTCGTATCCAAGCAACGAAGGTGGGGAAAGAAACGGCGCTCGCCCAAATTATTAAAGTCGTCGAAGAAGCGCAAGGCTCGAAAGCGCCGATTCAACGGGTAGCCGACGTTATTTCTGGGATTTTTGTTCCCATTGTAGTGGGTATCGCGCTTATTGCTTTTCTAGTGTGGTATTTCTTCGTGACACCGGGTGATTTTGCAGGGGCTTTGGAGAAAGCTATAGCCATCTTGGTTATTGCTTGTCCTTGTGCGCTAGGCTTAGCGACGCCGACTTCGATTATGGCGGGATCCGGGCGAGCGGCCGAACTGGGCATTTTGTTCAAAGGCGGCGAACATCTAGAGAAGACGCATCAGATTGATGTCATTATTTTAGATAAAACAGGTACGGTCACCAAAGGAAAGCCAGCACTTACCGATGTCTTCGCGGAAGGTGACGAAGCGGAGTTCCTACGACTTGTAGGCGCCGCGGAGAGTAACTCGGAGCATCCTCTCGCAGAAGCGATCGTGGCTGGGATTCGAGAGAAGGGCATTGAACTACCCCCAGTAGAATCATTCGAAGCGATCCCGGGCTATGGCATTCAAGCTGTTGTTGAAGGGAAAGAGCTGCTCATCGGAACGCGACGACTTATGGAGCAATTCGGTGTAGATGCAAAGGCTGCCTATGACACGATGTCGCAGCTTGAGGAGTCCGGTAAAACTGCTATGCTTGTCGCCATCAATAAAGGGTACGGGGGTATAGTAGCTGTTGCGGATACTGTCAAAGAAACGTCGCATGCCGCGGTTAGCCGTTTGAAGGCAATGGGCCTTCAGGTTATTATGATCACCGGCGATAATGAACGGACGGCCCAAGCGATCGCAAATCAAGTGGGTATTGAACATGTTCTTGCGGAGGTTCTACCAGAAGGCAAAGCGGCAGAAGTGAAAAAACTCCAAGCGCTAGGAAAGAAAGTGGCGATGGTTGGAGATGGTATTAATGATGCACCGGCGCTAGCGACGGCTGATATCGGGATGGCGATCGGGACGGGTACGGATGTGGCGATGGAAGCCGCTGATGTAACGCTTATGCGTGGGGATTTAGCGAGCATTCCGGATGCCATCTACATGAGTCGTCAAACGATGCGCAACATCAAACAAAATTTGGTCTGGGCACTCGGATACAATACGTTAGGGATACCTATTGCTGCGCTTGGCTTATTGGCGCCTTGGGTGGCGGGCCTAGCTATGGCATTAAGCTCAGTTTCTGTCGTTCTTAATGCACTTCGTCTGCAACGTGTGAAGATTCGTAAAGAATTGACCTAGATTTAGGAGAGAGAAGCGCGTGTATATGCATAAAATAGGGCTTATCTCAGCTATGCTTGTCGTATTGCTTCTGAGCGCATGCGGCAGTGTCAGAGAGGCCTCGAGCAAGGGAGAGCATGGCAGTCACGAGACAGCCTCCAGCCCAGCAAGTGCCGATGAACATAGCGGACATGGGGGCGAAATGCCGAAGGCATCCACGAATCTGAAAGCATCGTTCACGTTCGGATCGACAAGTCTGAAAGCCAATGAGAAGTCGGAATTAACGATCCAAATTACGGACGATGTTGGCAAAGCAGTGACTGATTTTGAAATTAATCATGAGAAGCTGCTGCACTTGATCATAGTGAATCACAATCTATCTTCTTTTCAACATATCCATCCGACCTACCAAGGAAATGGCAAGTTTACGGTCAGCACAAGCTTCGATGCAGGCGGGGACTACAAGCTCATCGCTGATTTTATTCCTAAGGGCGGAACGAGCACAACGCTCAGTCAATGGGTGAAGGTTGCCGGTAAAGAGGCGGAGCACACCGTGCTCAAAGCAGATGCCAAGCTGCGGCAAGAAGTTAGCGGTAAGGCTGTTGAACTTTCCTTGAGCAGCTTGAAGGCCAAAGATGAGGTAACGCTCCGTTTTACAATTCGAGATGCTCAGACGAATAAAGAGATCACGAATTTGCAGCCATACTTAGGCGCCTTGGGTCATGTTGTGATTCTGTCAGCCGATGCCGAGCAGTACATTCATGTACATCCCCTTGAGGAGAATTCAACGGGCCCTGTTGCTAAGTTCGCCACCGCATTTCCTGAAGCGGGCATCTATAAGCTGTGGGGACAGTTCCAGCATAACGGAGAAGTGTTCACAGTGCCGTTCGTTGTTGATGTGAAATGAGACCATAATAAGCCCTTGCGCCCTTCAATAGGAAGGATGCAAGGGCTTATTCTGCTCCCAGTACTAGGCCACCATCGATTGGTTATGAGGCGCCTATTCTCACTATCCCTTTGGCTCAGAATGAAAAAGTTGTTGAATGGTAGTCAGGGGATTGTAGCCTGAGCGAAGGGGATAGTGGAGATAGGGAGGATAAATGGCGTAAATCCCAACAGGCGGTGTTCTGGATGCGAAATCCTATGCCAGCATAACGGAGAAGTGTTCACAGTGCCGTTCGTTGTTGATGTGAAATGAGTTCAGAATAAGCCCTTGCGTCCTTCAATAGGAAGGATGCAAGGGCTTATTCTGCTCCCAGTACTAGGCCATCATCGTTTGGTTATGAGGCGCCTATTCTCACTATCCCTTTGGCTCAGAATAAAAAAGTTGTTGAATGGTAGTCAGGGAATTGTAGCCTGAGCGAAGGGGATAGTGGAGATAAGGAAGGATAAACGGCGTAAATCCCAACAGGCGGTGTTCTGGATGCGAAATCCTATGCCTACCTGTTCCCCTTAACCAACTTCATCTTCAAAGCCGTCTCATAGTTAGTAAAATGCACATAATCCCCATACATCCACAGAAGGAGCGCGTCTTTTTGCCCGTTGTTCCTAGCTAGGACAGGCCTCACGTTATTGTGAGAGGAACCGCTGGTCACGGCAGTGGATTCCCACGTTTTACCGTGATCTGTCGTGTGCCAATGCTCGATTTCGAAAATACCATTGACCGATCGCGATAGGTACACGTTGGCTGGATCGGCATGATCGAGAATAAGACCGCCCGAATAGAAAGGCTCCCGTTCCACGGCGCCTTGCACGGTTTGGGGGAACCAGGAGCCGCTGGCTGTCATTTCATGGTTCTCCCAGGCGTGGCCGTTCCAATAGCTATACCAGTAGCGGTGATCCGTATTGGTGTGGAAGACGGCGTATACGATGACAGGACGACCGCCCTCGTCCACCGCAATATCCCAAATCCATGCCTGTGTATCATGCAAGCTTCCATCGAACACCACATCAGCTTCACGGGGAAGCATAGGCAGGTCGGATAGCGGTTTAATGGTTGAACCGTCCGCATGAGAGATGCTGCCATCTTGGATGCAAGCACAGTAGATGCTGTTGTGCGGTTCTATATTCGGGTGCCCATCCGTAAAAGCAAACCAGATGGTATCCTCGCCATTACTGGCATACTTGACGTAGGGGCGGGCGCCTTCTCCCATGATTAAGGTTTGGGGTTCCGACCATGTCCCCTCTTTATCATGTAAACAACTGAAATTAGGTTTGAAATTACCGCCGCGCCAGAATAAATACTGCTGGTGTTCCTGACGGAGATAGATTGGATTGGGATAGGTATATCCATGCATGCCGCTTGTATTCTCGGGAAGTTCCTGTTCAGCGCCAAAGGACGTGATATCCTCTGCTGTTTCCATTTGACGGTAATACATCGTCTTCCCATTATGAGCCGAGTAGTAGATGACTGCACGTCCATCGGCAGGGACATACAACGCGGGATTCGCATGGTCATCCTTCTGCAGACTTGGTTTAATCATGACGGAGTTCACTGACTCGTCACGATGATCATAGGTACCGATCATGACATGGCCTTGCTGCGTCAACCAACCGACATAGGTACGGTCCTGCTGTCCGACATACCGGACAGCCCGTGGGTCAGCGAAGAAACACCACGCTCCATCCTCGGTAAAACTTGCATGTTGTTCGCCTCGCATAGCAATCAATTCCTTCTTCATCTACTTTTCGTCCCTCCATATATTCGGACGCAGATACGTGAGAATGTCCAGAATTTCCTACATTCTACCGCATCCTTTAGGAGCTGTGAAGCACGAATTTGGCGTGCTTTTTCTGGCAGATCGACCAAGAAAATCGCTTCGCAAACACCTTATACTGAAAGGTGATTCGAGGGAGGAGAATGCTTCTTATGCAATATCGGAAATTTGGCAATACGGGATGGGATATTTCAGAGATCGGTTTCGGAGGCTGGCAGATTGGCGGTGGCGGGGCTTTCGGTCAAGTGGATGACCGTGATTCAGTTAAAACCTTGCTTGCAGCATGGGAGCGGGGAATCAACCTGGTAGATACAGCTCAAATGTATGGGAAAGGCCACTCTGAGGAAGTCATTGGTCAGGCACTCAAGGAATGGCACCACAATCATATTTATATCGCTTCTAAGGTGCAGCCGGTTCAATGGCCGCATCCGAATGAGCTTGATCCAGCAATGAATGGGCGCTATCCGAAAGCTCACATACGCAAGCAGTGTGAAGACAGCTTGACCAGGCTAGGTGTGGATGCGATTGATTTGTATCAGCTGCACGGCTGGTTCCCTAAGGGGTTAGAGGATCTAGAATGGCATGAGGCGTTGACGGAACTCCAGAAGGAGGGCAAAATCCGTGAATTCGGCGTGTCCATTCGCGATTATCGTCCGCAGGACGGTATTGCGCTTGCTGAGGCAGGGCTGATTCAAGCCCAGCAGGTTGTTTATAATATTTTCGAACAGAGGCCTGCGGAAGAACTGTTACCTACATGTAAGAAGAATGGCGTCGCTGTCCTTGCACGGGTCCCTTTTGATGAAGGTTCGCTAATCGGCAGCTGGATACCGGAAACTTACGATACGTTTGCGCCAGGCGATGTAAGACGGAGCTATTTCAAGGGTGAGCGTTTCCTGCGGACGCTGGAGAAGGTGGATGCGATCAAACGGATGATTCGTGACTACGATGCGACAATGACGCTTGCGGAAGTTGCGCTTCGTTTTTGTCTGTCGGATGAAGCGGTAAGCTGCGTCATTCCGGGAATGCGCAGCGTTCAGGAAGTGGAACTCAATCTCAAAGTATCGGATGGCAAGCCGTTGCCGCCAGAGCTAGTGCAGCAATTGAAACCGTTCAATTGGCCACGCAATTATCATAATCCGGATACGTTGGTGGATCCGTTATGAGTGCTTTTGCCAGATTCCATAAGCGCCTAAAGGAGAAAGCAGACGATGTCCGGGCCCGTCCCGTTACCTACGTGGCTTTCGGTGATAGTGTGACTCAAGGATGTATGGAATACGCTACCATCGAGCATGAGCAAGTCTACCACAATCTGCTTAAGCGATTAATAGTGCAACGGTATCCGACGACCATTCTGAATGTCATTAATGCTGGCGTATCGGGGGATACGGTTGTGAAATCGGAGGCGAGATGGCAGCGGGATGTGATTGCGTATCAACCAGATCTTGTGACCATTAGCTTCGGGGTGAACGATTGCCATGCTGGGGAAGCAGGGCTTGAGCCATATTTGGAGAAAATGGAGGCGTTCGTACGAACTGTGAAGCGAGATACTGAAGCGGATCTCCTGTTTCTTACGCCAAACATGATGATGTTGCACGACAACAATAACATGCATGAGAAAGACAGAGCTGTATTGCCTGGCTTCTTAAAGGTGGCAGAGAAGGGGTATTTAGGGCTGTATACGCATGCGCTGAGGACGTATTTGGAGCAAGAAAAGCTGGCTTATGTGGACGTTTATGCGCTATTCGAGGATTGGTTACTGAAGGGGCAAGAACCTCATGTTAGATTGGCCAATGGTATCAATCACCCGGATCGCGAACTACATGTCCAGTTGGCTGAACGGATCGAAGCTCGCATATTCGAAGGACACGAATAACTTCTACAAAAGGTGGGGAGCGCCGCATGTTCGAACAGGCGAATTGGATATGGAAGTCGGGAGAGCGGAGACCGATTAATGAGCACATCCTTTTTCGAAAAACGTTTACATACGAGACAGAGGTATCCAATCGAGCGATGCTGTCTATCTCTGCGGATACGAAGTATAGGTTATGGGTGAATGGAACAGAGCTTGGAGATGGACCTATCCGTTCAACCGCGGATCACTGGTATTACGATGAGTTTGATATTACTCACCTGTTGCAGCCAGATAAAAATGTCATTGCCGTGCAGGTCTGGCACTACGGTCATTCCAATTATCAATACATTGAGAATGAAGCGGGTCTGATAGCAGAATTATGCTTGCAGGGCGCCGCCAGTATGCAAGTGATCGGCACAGATGAGACATGGCTCTGTTGTAAACATGAGGGCTATGATACCGATGTCGTCAAGCGAAACGTGAATTTGGGTTGGATGGAAATATACGATGCCAATGCGCTGAGTGAACAATGGGTATTTCCTTCCTATGATGACGAGAGTTGGGCGAGGAGTGAGGTAGTTGCTTCCTACGGCGGTGCGCCTTGGGGGAGGCTATATCCCCGAGTCATCGAGCCAATGTCGACACAGATCGTCCGGCCGAAGCAAATCATCGGACTTAGTGAAATTGTACCGATCCGTCAAGTAATCTCCGTCAACATGCGGGATAATCTGTTTCCAAGCTCGCGCGATGCGAATGCGAAGATATTTAGCGGGTTTTTGGCTGTTAGGCTGGTAGTTGAGACAGAAACCAAAGGTCGGTTAACATTTGCACATTCCAAATGGAACGGCGTTCAGGGACGGTTCAAGATTAATGACCGCTGGTATGCCCATCATGACGAGATAGGGCTGGCAGCTGGCGAGCATCTGTTCATGATGGAAATTTGCGGTGTTCATAATGATTTGTTCTGCCATATGGAATTTGACTTCGATAGGGAACTGCTGTTCGCTCATCCTCAGGGTGACGATCAGGACGCCTCATTCGTAACTATCGGCCCGATCGAGAGCATCGAGTCGTATGCGGATGGTTTTCAACCTGTATACGGAGGCGTTGAGAAGAGTACGGGTTTGAATCACGAGCATGCGCTGCTGCTGGACATCGGGGCTTCCACCACCTTGAAGGCATTCGAGGCGTACCATGACATGTGCCGTAATGTTCATCCTAGGCATGTGCTCGTTAATAAAATGATTTATTCGTTGATGATGCGTAAACGATTTGTTAAGCACTATTCGATTACGAACCAGCTGGAGCGTCTGCTCCATGACCATCGGCTGCCGACAGTGCTTCCAGATCCCGTAGAAGGCGGGGATCTCGAAATCGTATTGGATTTCGGGAAAATTTACGTAGGTACGGTTGAACTCGAAGTTGAGGCACCCCATGGGACAGTGATTGATGTCTACGGCTTCGAGAACCGCGTCAATGGCGTCAATGCCTATACATCCGGCTGCAATAATTCATTCCGATACATATGCCGTGAAGGTAGGCAGGTGTTCAAGAGCTTCACCCGGATGGGCTTCCGATACATGATTGTGGCGGTTCGCAGGGCAAGCAGGCAGACACAAATTCACGGAGTCCAGCTGAACCAATCTAGCTACCCGGGCACGGATAAAGCGTTATTTCGCTGTTCAGATCCCTTGCTGAATGACATTTGGGAGATCTCCCGACATACATCGCACATGTGCATGGAGGATACATTCGTCGATTGCCCCACATATGAGCAGGTATTCTGGGTAGGTGATTGCCGAGTGAGCGCACTTGTTAACTATCAGTTGTTCGGTTCCTATGAGCTAGTCCGGCATTGCTTAGAAATGGTACCGCGTTCGCGGAGTCAAAGTCCGCTTCTGCTTGCCTTGCTCCCTACGGATTGGCAGGCAGCTATTCCGATGTGGACGTTTAGTTGGATAATCGCTTGTAAGGAGTATGTCGATTACAGTGGCGATCCTACCTTCATCGAGTCGATCTATCCAGAAATCAGGATCACACTTGAAGCGTATAGAGGTTTTCTCAATGGGGATGGCTTATTCGATACCAGCTCTTGGAATATGCTTGATTGGGCGCGAATCGATATTCCTTCAGTCGGTGTAGTCACCGCGCAGCAGGCGCAGTTGGCCCAGTGTCATCGAATCGCAGCAGAGATGGCGAAATCGCTCGGACTAGAAGGCGAGGCGGAGGAGCTGCTTCAACACGCAGAGCAGTTGAAGCGGGCGATTGATGAACATTTATGGGACGATGAGGCTCAGGTTTATCTTGACGGTATCCACCGTACCGGGAAGCCTTCGACAACGACAAGTCTCCAGACACATGTGTTGCTGTATCTGGCGGACTGTCTGGGAGAACGACAGGCGGCCATTATCGAGCCGCAACTGCTTCATCCACCGAAGGATTGGATTCAAATTGGCTCTCCCTTTTTCTCGTTCTATTTGTTCGAGGTGTGGAAGCGCTTCGGTGAACTGGATCGCACACTGGCACAGATTAAGACCGACTGGGGTCCAATGATCCGATATGGCGCGAGCACTACGTGGGAAACTTTTCAGGTATTCCCAAGGAGTCATGCGCATGCTTGGTCGGCTGCGCCAGCTTTTGTCCTTGGGAATCAGCTGCTGGGCATTGAGAAATTAGAGGAGGGCTACCGAAAAATTCGAATCGCCCCGCCTGTGACTGAACTGCTCTGGGCAGAAGGAATCTTTCCGACTGCTTACGGGCGTATCGATGTATCGTGGTCAAAGGAAGATGGAAAACGAGTGATGCACGTAGCTGTTCCGCTAGAAATTCAAGTAACAGCGGACCATGAGCAGTTGGCGGATTGGGATATTCAGATTCGTGTGATCGGCTAGATTTGGTTCCTGCGGAATTTGCCTGGCGAAATGCCATGCATCTGCTTAAAAAGCTTATTGAAAAAGCTCAAGTCGTCGAAGCCGACCTCTTGCGCTATCTGTAAAATGTTGTTATTCGAAGAGAGCATCAACTCTTTCGCTATCCGGATGCGAATTTCATTGCGGAATTCGATGAAGGTCTTGCCCTTGTAGAGCTTAAACCTAGAGGTGAAGGCGGACTGGCTCATGCCGCACATCTGGCTGACTTGGGCAAGCGACAGCGGATTCGCGTGATGCAGCTCGATAAATTCGGCTACACGCTCAATGATTTTATGCTCGGAAGCAAGCGCTGTCATTGGTTTGTGCAGCATTTGATCGTAACAGCGGCTGAGGAATACGAACATTTCGATGAGCCTAGTCTTCACGAGCAGGCGATAACCGAGCATCTTATCGGTGTACTCACTGAGGATGCGGTCAAGCAGCTGCTTCATCTCAATTCGTTGATGTGGATTCAGCCTGAGATGGGACTGGAAATGGACGGACTGCCGCAGAAAAGGCTCCACATAGAAAAAGTCGACGAACGATGTGACGTTGGATAACGATTGCAGTTCGTGACTTAAAATGGAAGGAGCAAGAAGGATGTTATAAACGATGAGATGTTCATCTACGAAATAAGCATGTTCGACATCCGGCTCGATGACGAAGACATCCCCTTCTTGAATAAGGTATTCCGCTCCTGCATAGCTATGGCGACCCGATCCTTCTACCACATACACAAACTCGATGAATTCGTGTGAGTGTGGTTTGACGGATTCTTTTTGTTTAAACGTGTACTGCTCGAGATGAAAGGGGAATTCATGCGCTTCCAGGTAAGTTTCATTTTCAAGTCGGGTCATCGGGCAAGACCTCCGGAAAGGAAGATAAGTGCTTCGTTTCTTTTTATCATAGAGGATATTTAAAAAGAAGGAAAGCTGGCAAATCACCTTCAAACTCTGACGGATTCACCAAGTCGGCTCCCTTGTACCTATGATAAAGTGAAATTAAAGAACAGAAAGTACAAAAGGAGCTGGCTGCCATGACCAACGGGATTCAATCGCTTTTAACCGCAGAGCAATGCGCATTTTATCAAGAGAACGGGTTCGTGCAAGTGGATAATGTACTGAATGAGCAAGAATTAATTGAGCTTCGTCAATACATGGAAGAAGTGATGGTCGAGGAGTCGGGAGCGCTATCCTTACAAACGGATAAAAAAGGCGGCAGCTACTACCGCGTGCTTAACCAGCGTGTTAACGTCTGGCGCGATCATGGTGGCATGCATAAATATTCCTTCAATCCGCGGTTTGCGCAAATGGCACTCGAGCTAACGGGAGCTAGCGGCATTCGTCTCTTTCACGATCATGCCCTGTGGAAAATGCCAGGTGACTCGAAACCGACCCCGTGGCATCAAGATTACCCTTATTGGCCAATGACGGAGCAGGGAGCGATGTCGATATGGATCGCACTCGATGACGTGGATGAGTCGAATGGTTGCATGATGTTTGTACCGAAATCGCAAAATGCAGGTAAACTGAATCATATCGATTTGGCCAATCCTCAGGATTTATTCGAGTTCGTTAAAGGGACCGATTATGAGAATGCGAAGCCTGTGAAGGTGCCGTTAAAAGCAGGAAGCTGTACGTTTCATAATGGACTTACTTTTCACTATGCGCACTCGAATGTAACGGATAAACCTAGACGTGCATTAGCCATCATTTACATGCCGGACGGAACGACTTTTAGCGGGAAGAAGCATGCGATCACGATGGATTTGAACTTGCAGGACAATCAACCGTTGGCAGGTCGGATGTTCCCACTCTTAGCCTCCAGATCGTAGGTGGAAGACAGACATGGACAAAGATGATATTAAGAGCAAGGAAGACCTGCTTGCTCATCTCGGTGACGATTATGACCGCTATTTGGGTGCCATCGTCCCACCGATTTTTCAAAACACGCTATTTACAAGGAAAACGGTCAATCACGGGTATTCGTATACGCGCGTGGCCAACCCGACGACGGAGATTGCCGAGATGAAAATCGCAGCCCTCGAGGGTGGAGAGGAAGCACGTTGCTTCTCTTCAGGTATGGCAGCTATAAGCGCTGCTTTGTCCTACTACCTGGAGAAAGATAGCCATGTGATTTGCCCTCGAGCGGCCTACGTACCGGCAAGAGCATTTCTGGATACCTACATGAAGAAGTTCGGCTGTGAGGTTACGCTCGTATCAGGGGAAAGCATCGAGGAATTCGAACAAGCGATTCGCCCGAACACGAAAGTTATCTATTTGGAAAGTCCGCTATCCAACATTTTCTCGCTCCAGGATTTGCAGGCCATCTCCGCGTTGGCGAAATCTTATGGGATTGCGACGATTATTGATAATACATGGGCGACGCCGCTCTATCAGAATCCGCTTGCCTATGGCATTGATCTTGTAGTTCACTCCGCATCAAAATATTTGGGCGGACACAGCGACATTCTCGGTGGTGTCATCATAGGCAGTAAGCAGATTCTAGAATCAATTACCAATAACGAAAGAAGCTTGTTTGGAGCTGTTATGGATCCTCACCAATCTTGGCTGCTTATTCGAAGCTTGCGAACTCTCGCAGTTCGGATGAGGCAGCATGAGGAGAATGGCAAGAAGGTCGCTGCTTTCCTCGAGGGTCATTCGCAAGTATCCGCTGTCTACTATCCAGGCTTGCCTAGCCATCCGCAATATGAGCTCGGGTGCAGGCAGATGTCCGGTTACTCCGGTTTGATGAGCTTCGTGCCTAAGGGCGACAAAGGGCAGATTATGAAAATGATGAAAAGCTTGCGCTATTTCGAAGAAGGTCCCAGCTGGGGTGGTTTCGAGAGTCTCATTAATTCACCTGGGCTATGGGTCAACGAGGAGACATCCCTCTTGTCAGGAATTCCGATCGGTCTGATGCGCATTTCGGTTGGTCTGGAGAGTGCAGATTCGATAATCGAAGATCTAGATCGCGCACTGGTCGGAATGACACGCTAGTCGTTAAGGGACAATGTCGATCGGAAATTGCAAGTAGTATGAAGGAGACGAGTGTTGACGTGAGCTATGTACAGGATTGGCAAGCTATTCAAGAGAAAATTCGGACGGAAGCTTGGGCGAAGACCGTCTATGATACCCTGGTTGAGACCACGGAGTGGTGGGTCACTCATTACGCAGATGATCCAAAGAGAATTACGGGGTGGGGTCATAACTATTTCTGTGAAGCTTGCGGGAGCAGGATTGATTTTGAGCGGGAAGCCCCTCATGTGAATAGCTGCGGAAGCTGTGGTCACGTCAACAAGGGTGCCCGATTCGATCAAGCTTGGAATTATTTGTACCGGGATGAAGCGCATAAACATGTTTTTTACGCAGGGGTGTTGTATCGACTCACGGGCGATGAACGTTATCCGGCCTATATCCGCCGAGTATTGTCCTTCTATAGTGACCATTATGAGCAGCTCCAGGTAGACGTTCCCGCCGGTTATGTTGGAAAAATAGCTGGCATTAATCTCTGCGATGCGGTTGGCATGATTTGGCTATTGCAGGGCATGGAGATGGTGAAGGAAACGCTAAGCGACACAGAGCTTCGGCACTACAAAAGTCATCTATTCGATCCCCAGGTAGAGCTGCTGGAAAGACTTTGTACGAGTATTCACAACATTACGTGTTGGATGAAAGCGGCTGTGGGCATGACGGGGATGTTCTTCGGTGATAGCAGCTACGTGGAGAGAGCCTTGGAGGGGCCATTCGGCTTGGTGCAGCAATTGCAGCAGGGTGTAACAGCGGAAGGATTCTGGTACGAAGGCTCCTTTCACTATCATTTCTATTGTGTAGAACCGTTCACTTATTTCCTGTTGTTCGCCCGTATGTATGATGTGACATGCAATGGGATGGAAGAGATCGTAAAACGGATGTACGTGTTCCCAGCTGAGATCGCGTTTGATAACGGTGTTTTCCCGAATCCGAATGATGGCTGGCCCAATATCGCACTGACTCACTATGCGGGACAGTATGAGTACGCGAATCGATTGTTTCCAGATCCAGCCTTTGAATATGCGCTTTCCAGATCCTATGGGGCGTACTATCGGCCAACGATGGCTTATGGAGGGATGATCGAGAATTCACCCCAAGGGTGGGTTCAGCGTCTCCTCTTTGGCAAAGGGGAATATGCAGGGGAAGAGATGCTCCGCGCTACGCAAAATTATCCAGCCTCTCATATTTGCTCGTTACGCGCAGGAAAAACGGCTTTATTTATGAAATACGGACTGAATACGCGGAGCCATGCGCATCCTGATTTAATGAATATCGAGCTGTTCGATGCAGACCACTTATGGTCTCACGATATTTCTTCGAATGGTTATGGTTCTTTCTTGTTTGTAGAATGGCAGCGGAAGACAATCGCCCATAATACGGTCATCGTCAATGGGGTCGATCAGGTCTATTCGGAACGGGGATTTATTGAACAATTCGAACCGGACAGGAATCGCATCTGTGCCAAAGCCAAGGAGGTATATCCTGGTGTCGATTATGTACGCGATATTCATCTTCAAGAAGGATGCATCTCGGATACGTTTGAGGTTATCACCGCGGAGGAACATCAGACAGATTGGCTTTTCCACTGCCAAGGGAAGATGGAGACAGCGTTCGAAACGCAGCCGTGTTCGCCCATCGGGAGCGAATATGGCTATCAGCACTTAATGAATTTGCGTGTATGCACAACGGATGAAAGCTGGTCGATACGCTGGATGTTGGCAGAACGCACGTTGACGCTTCGAATGGAAGGGTGCGTGGGCACTGAGATTTATGTATTCGAGGGCTACGAAGATACAACAGCTAAGCAACGATCCGGTGCATTGGTTAGAAGGCAAGGGTGTGGAGCGGTGTACCGTGCCGTTTACACGATAGAGTGAAAGCAGAAGTGATAGCCGTTTACCATGGAAAGGTTTATAATGCTAACAATCAGTGCGTGAGCTGTGGGCTCACGCACTTGCCATTCCATCAGAATGCGGGTGAAGCGTTTGTCTAAGGTGATTTCCAAATTTTTAAATTTGAAATTGCGTACAAAGTTTCTGTTGTCCTTTACAGTCATGATCTTATTGACTGTGCTAATGATTAGTATCGTTAATTACTATGTATCTGTAAGCGTCATCAAGCAGAATACATCCGTTTTTTCTCAATATTTAATTGAGCAAATTGGTATAAATCTCGAGAAGAGGACCAAGGACATCGAGGAGCATGTATTTCAACAATTCCGCAATTCCGCGCTCAATACGACGCTGGGCATTTCTGAAGACGCAAGTGAATCCGATTTGTATATGAAAAATAAGGTCATTAGTGAGTTTATGAAAGATCTAGTATTTTCCAAAGATGAATACTTATCGGTCATGGTCATTGATACGGCGGGTAACCCATTCGGGTTCGAACGCAGTGCGACCCAAAACTACAATAAGCAATTGAAGAATCTCGACGTAGAGATGATTAAAGATAAGCGTGGTCGTACTTCCTGGGTTCCGGGTACTAGCAACGTTATTTTCATGGAGAAGGCTGTATACGATGTTACGTCTAGTCGTTATGCGGGTATCATTATTGTCGGTGTGGACATTAATCTGATCGGCAGCATCTACACGAATGTGGACGAACTTACGAAGGGAAACATCGTCATCCTAAACGAAGTCCTCCAGCCGCTAATGTACGATAGGCTTGTTTCCGAGCCGACTCGCTATTTTATCGAAAACAAGATGTACGATCAGAAGCCTGGTCTCAATGAGGGTTTTCAATTTGAAGGGCAAACGTACATTTCTACTATAATTTCAACACCTTATGACAAGTGGATGATTGTCCAAGTCATCGCTGTTAACGAATTAACACGTGGCACGGAAGTTATCAAATTTTGGACATTGAGCACCATTCTAATTTCACTGTCCCTGGCGTTCTTTCTAGCAGTGGTCATTTCTAGAAACATCACAGGGAATGTTCGATTGCTGCTCCAGAGTATGACTCACTTCTCCGTAGACTTTACGCATAAAGTGATTGTGCCCAGAAGTAGAGACGAGGTAGGGCTGCTCGCGGAGAAATTTAATTCAATGGCGAAGAAGATCAGCGAGTTAATCCACACGGTCTATGAGGAGAAACTGCTTAAGCAAAAAGCGGAGTATCGCACGCTGCAGTTCGAATATAAAGCGCTGCAAGCGCAGATTGACCCCCATTTTCTCTACAATACCCTGGAGTCCATACATAGCTTAGCCAAGATGCGTGGTGACGAACAAGTCAGTGAAATGATCTACCTTCTTGGCAAGCTGCTCAGAGAGAGTATCAGTAAAAAGGGGGACATCATCTACCTGCAGGAAGAAGTGGACTATATTAGGAGTTATTTATCTATACATCAGATTATCTATGGCAATCGAATTGAGGTTAATTATTATTTTGACACGAGCTTGATGGCCTATAGGGTTCCTAAATTTATTCTGCAGCCACTCGTAGAAAACTCGATTAAACATGGCATTGAAGAGAAAGTAGGTAAAGGAATTGTCAGTATTGGCAGCTGGATCAACGAAGACGTTCTCTATCTCGAAGTGTCAGATAATGGCGTAGGTATTGATGAAGAAACGAAGGAACATTTGCTCAACCCACCAGAGCACTCCAAGCTGAAACAGAAGGATAAGCATACGAACGTCGGGATTATTAGTGTGCATAAGCGGATTCAAATTTTATTTGGAGAAGAGTACGGCTTAAGTATTACGAGTGAAATGGATCAGGGGACAACGATTCGGATTCGTCTTCCCATCCTAACGGAGGAGAGCTCCAAATGACATATAAAGTCGTCGTTATTGATGATAAACCGCTGATTCGGCAAGCGATTGTGCAAATGATCGCCTGGGATACGTTACATTGTACCGTAGTCGGTCAAGCGGAGGATGGCATAGAGGGTAAACGGTTAATTCAGGAGCTTCAGCCAGACATTCTCGTGACGGACATCAAAATGCCTGGATTAAGCGGGCTAGATTTAGCTGAAGAGATGAGTAGGAATTATCCTTTGGCCAAAACTATTCTAATTACAGGTTACCAAGATTTTGAATATGCGAAGAGGGCTGTTCGACTGGGTGTATTCGATTTTATCGTCAAACCCATTAATTACGAAGAGCTAAGCCAAGTGATCAGGAGCGCTGTAGCAGAGATTGATTCTAAGCGCAAGGAGAATGAGAATACGGTTAAGATGGCGTCTGCTTACGTCGAGTTGGAGAAACAACATAGCGATTCTATGCCCTCGCTTAGAAGTAAGCTAATCGGTGATTTAATTACAGGTACAGAGGATAGGCAGGAACAAGTGAAGAAGCTGGAGATTCAATATAGCCGATATGCTGTGCAGATTGTCCGTATAGTAGATGAACCGGGGCAGACTGGTGTAGCGAACGGGGGCAAGCTTAAGCAACAGATGCAACTCCGCCTTACCGAACAAGCGCATAGTTTAGCTGCCAAGCGTGATTTCTATGTAATTGAGTCTTTGCGTAATAGCGATCTCTTATTTGTATGTCTGTTTCCCAAGGTATTGTCGCACCGGGAGTACAGAATGAAGCTGCAGAACTTCTGCAATGAGTTTATTGATGTGGCTAAAAGGAAGGAGCAAGTCTCCTGCCATCTTGCAGTCAGTTCCGTGTATAAATCACTTCATGAGCTGCCGAATGCTTTTCGGGAAGCTTCTTCGATTATGGATTCTAGCTTTTTCCGAATGGAGGAAAGTGTGTTATTTCCGGAACATAGCGAGCAAGAGAAGGAACTGGGGAAATTCTCAATTATTCAGGATTTAGAGCAGTTCAATCAAATGTTGGAGGACAAATCGAGTGAAGATGTGATGGCGTATTTGGAGCGTTTTCTAAAACAAATTACCGCCTACAGTGAAGGGAATATTCTTGTGGTGAAGGGCTTGCTTTCCGAAGTTTGTCTTGCGGTTGCCCGCTATTATTTCCGTGTAACAGGTGATGAGTTCGGTCTTGGGAAAAGTGTCGACCAAATTCTTGAGGATGTATATCGGCTCACGAGTATGAAGGAAGCGTCTACCTACCTCACGACGTTTATTGGGACGGTTAAAAAGAAGCTTGAAGGCGGGGAAAAGGTGTACAGCCTTGTTGTAAAAAAGGTGATTGATTACATCAACAGCCATATCGGCGACCCCATTAACTTGACGTCAACCGCTGAACATTTTGGTCTGAGCTCGAGTTATCTAAGCAGGTTGCTGCGTACAGAAACTGGAATAAATTTCGTGGATTTGGTATCAAAGTCTCGGATAGAGACCGCCAAGCGCCTGCTCATGGATCCTAAAAATAAGGTGAATGAAGTAGGCGAAATGGTAGGGTATAAGGAGTATGCCTATTTTTATCAGGTGTTCAAACGGCTTGAAGGCCAATCGCCGAAAGAATATAAGAACAGAGGTAAAGAAATCTAATAAAAGGGTAAGATTCTCGTATGTAAACTGCTGGGCGTGTGCGTTACAGTAGGGTTACAAGCACTTCATAGTGCGTATTGGGAGGTGCTTACCGTGACTATAACGCAAATACAGCGGCAAGAGATAGAGATCATGCTTCATAAAGTCATTAGTGGGATGAAAAATCTAGAGGCAACAATTCAGGAAGACACACCAATCAGCATCATTACAATGGATAAATGGGATTGGTCCCAGGGAGTCGGCTTGTTCTCCCTCTATTTGTATTACAAGGAAACCCAGAATCAGGATGTGTTCACGTATCTAACCGATTGGTTTGACAGTCGGATTCGCGAAGGACTTCCACCGAAGAACGTCAATACGATGTGTCCCCTGCTTACGCTGAGCTACTTGTATGAAGAAACGCGCAATCCAGAGTATCTACGGATATGTGAAGAGTGGGTTAGCTATGCGGCTGATGAGATGCCCCGTACACCGGAATTTGGGATCACGCATGAGACGATTGACAATGCGAACGAAGGTGAGTTGTGGGACGATACGCTCTATATGACGGTGCTATTCATGGGCAGGATGGGCATTTTGTTGACCAAAGATCACTATGTCCAAGAAAGTATCCGTCAGTTCCTCGTCCATCTTAAGTATCTAACGGATAAGAAAACGGGACTATTTTTCCATGGCTGGAGTTTCAAGGAGGGGCATAATTTCGCGGAAGCGCTCTGGGGTCGCGGTAATGCTTGGTACACGGCAGGGTTGGTCGACTACCTTGATATTGTTAAGCTACCGCTCGGTGTGGAAGTGTTCCTGCTTTCTTCCCTAGAACGTCAGATTCAGAAACTAACGGAACTGCAAAGACCGAGCGGGATGTGGACGACATTGCTGAACGATCCGACATCCTATGAGGAGACCTCTGCAACAGCAGGCTTTGCGTACGGCATATTGAAGGCTGTTCGCAAAGGTTATGTCAGTGAAGTCTACAAAGAAGTCGGGTTGAAGGCACTGCAAGCGGTCATGAATAAGGTTGACGCCAAAGGAGCTGTTCACGGCGTATCTTACGGAACACGCATGGGGCGTACGTTACAGTTTTATCGCGACATCCCGCTATGCCCGATGCCCTACGGGCAGTCCATGACGCTGCTGATGTTGGTGGAGAGCCTTCATCATGTCGACTGACTATTGGTTAGAAGCGAATAGGGGAAAGTGGGAGGTATATCGATGATCATTGGGAAAGAAATTCACAAATATCGGGATGCGATTACGGCTGGTATTTCCGAACTTGTACAAATAAGAAGCATCATGGCTACGCCGGAGCCGGGAAAACCGTTTGGTGCTGGTGTCGATCGTGCTCTGCAATACATGCTCCAACTAGCTGAATCGTTAGGATTCGAAGTGACCAACGTGGACGGGTATGCGGGTCATGCCGAATACGGACAAGGCGAGGAAATCGCTGCAGTGCTCGTACATTTGGATACCGTAGAAGAAGGGGAGGGATGGACGTTCCCACCGTTTGGCGGCCTCATCGAGAATGGCAAGATTATTGGGAGAGGTGCGTCTGATAACAAAGGACCATCTGTAGTCGCTCTGTACGCGCTAAAAACGCTAATGGATCTGGGCATTACCGGCAGTCGCCGTCTTCGCTTGATCTTCGGTACGAATGAGGAGAGCGGCATGAAAGATCTCGACTACTATTTCGAGAGGGAACAGCTTCCAGTTATGGCATTTGCGCCTGATGCGGGATACCCCATTTTCAATGTGGAAATGGGTAGTATGAACGTGGTGTTCTCGAGTGAACAAGAATCTGCTTCCACGAAACCGCAGCTCACGATCTTGTCTCTGAAAGGTGGGAACATGCTTACCCTGATTCCAGAGACCTGTTCAGCTTTGCTTTCTCTCGCACAACTTACCGACAATCAGGTGGCAAACTTTCACGCTGCGGTCAACCTTCAGATCAATATGTCGTTCGCATACGACAATGAGGGTAGGCTAGTGCTAACAGCAGGAAGCGAGTTTCTGGCCGACTGTCCAACAGGCTCACGAAATGCCATCGTGAATATGGTTGCTTTCCTGAGTGGGCAAGGACTGACTACCAATTGGGATCCCTTCTTACATTTCCTTAATGAAAAGATTGGCGCGGAGAAAAGCGGACAGTCGCTTGGTATTGCTTGCAGCGATAGTGAGTCAGGCGCGTTGATCGTATTTTTACGCACCATTTCCTGTGATCTCCATCGAGCGGAATCACTAAGTAATATTCGGTATCCAGTCAGCCATGACGGCGCTGGGATATTAAGTACAGTTGCTGGCCTAGCGGGCACGAGTGGCATCCATACTGAACTGACACGACATCTACTTCCGGTATATGTGCCAGAGAGCCATCCTGTCATTGTCCGGTTAAGCCGTGCGTACAAGAAAATGACTGGGGACGAAGCCGTTCTGCTGCGTATGGGGGCTGGCACCTATGCTCGTAAATTGCGGAACAACGGTGTCGCATTCGGTGCGGGGCTGCCTGGTGGCGTTGACACCCATGTTCATCAAGCAGATGAGTTCGTCTTTATTGACGATATGATGAAACATGCCGAAATGTGCTTACAGGGTATGTACGAATTATGGATCGATTAACAATAGCAAGGACTGTAAAGATAAAGTAAAGAAAACTAATAAAAAGTAAAATTTCTAGCATGTCAATCGTTTTCGCAAGGAAGTACACTTGCAACATACCTAGAAGAATAGGGTGTGCAGTACATTTTTAATAGCGGAGGAAACGCTTTCGACTAAGTTACGGGGTTAGTATGTGAAGGAAGGAGCAAGGGTATGGAAGTACAATCTCAGAAACACCATGTAATTGCACAGACGGACAGTAAACGAAGAAGTGCTTTTACAAAAGAGTTGTTCAAAAATTACGATTTGTACTTACTGCTTGTCCCAGGCATTATCTTTTTCTTTGTATTTTGTTATGTTCCTATGTTAGGGCTTGTCGTTGCTTTTAAAGATTATAACATCTTCAAAGGGATCCTCGATTCGGATTGGGTAGGGCTGCATCATTTCAAGGAGATGCTACAGATCCAAGATTTCTATCGGATCGTCCGCAATACGCTGCTACTTAACGTGCTAGGTCTCATAGTGGGATTCCCGGCACCGATTATTCTAGCGCTAATGTTGAACGAGATCAGAGCGAAATATTTTAAGAAAATATCGCAATCGCTTTTGTATTTGCCTCACTTTATGTCCTGGGTCATCATGGGCGGGATTATTTATAATCTGCTTTCCCCGAAATATGGGATCATCAATAGTATGTTGAGATTCTTTGGGATGGAAGAGATCTATTTCATGATCGATGAGACCTGGTGGGTCATCACCTACACGTTGTCCAGCGTATGGGCTGGAGCGGGATGGGGAACGATCATTTATCTTGCGGCGATGACGATGATTGATCCTTCTTTGTACGAAGCGGCTGTCATGGATGGTGCAGGCAGATGGAAGAAAATCGTACATATTACGCTGCCGGGCATCATGCCGACGGTTATTATCTTGTTGATTCTCAACATCGGTCATATGGTATCTATCGGTTTCGAGCATCCTTTTGCCCTACAGAATCCGGTTGTTACGAATATTTCGGAGGTCATTAGCACATATGTGTACTCCTCGGGGATTAAACAGGGTCAATTCGGGATTACAACGGCTATCGGGATGTCGCAATCCATTATTAATCTTATTCTTGTGCTTGGTGCGAATTATTTCGCCAAGCGTCTCGGTAAGGAAGGACTTTGGTAAAATTCAAACGAGTAGGGGGTAGAGATATGGCGGCTACTGCACGGAAATATGGAAATAGACGCAGCTTATTCAGCAAGTATTCGGGATGGGACGTTAGCTTTAACATCGTTAACTATTCCTTGCTAATCCTGTTCACCTTCATATGCATATTTCCCTTCATTAATACGATAGCTAATGCCTTTAGCAGCAGCCATGCTATACAGACGGGCCAAGTTGTGCTTTGGCCAGTGGAATTTCAGCTTGATGCGATGAAATCGGTCGTTACCGATTCCAATATCATCAGGTCGTTAGGGGTAACGATTTATATCACGGTAGCCGGTACTGCACTTAATATGCTATTTTCAATTACAACGGCTTATCCCCTTTCAAGAAAGGACTTGAAGGGACGCAAATATTTTATGAATTTCATGATTGTGACCATGGTTTTCAGCGGTGGGATGATTCCCAGCTACTTGTTGATCAAGTCGCTCGGGTTGTTGAATAGCTTATGGGCGTTAATGCTTCCAGGTTTGATTAGCGCTTTTAATGTTATTATTATGAAAACATTTTTTCAGGATCTCCCTGAAGAGTTGCGGGAGGCGGCCGTCATGGACGGCTGTGGCAATTTGCGATACTTAGCACAGGTGGTGCTTCCTCTATCTGGTGCCGTATTAGCAACGATCTCTCTGTTTTATGCGGTTGGTCACTGGAACTCCTATTTTGCTGCCGTCTTGTACATCGACGATTCGGCGCTCTATACGTTACAAGTGAAACTGAGGAACATATTGCTGCTGGCCCAGATGGATACTTCACTGGAAACGATGCAATCCTTGGATAATCTCAACGTCATTGAGGAGTCTCTGAAAGGAGCTACGATTGTCTTCGCTACAGTTCCGATTCTCATCGTATACCCTTTCCTGCAAAAGTATTTTGTGAAGGGCTCGTTCCTCGGTTCGGTTAAAGGATAAAGAATAAAGTTGATAACAAAAAAACTAACAAAATGTCAAAATTATCGAATAGAATCGCATATTGATTGCGCCTATATTTACAATGCAAGCGCTTAAGTAGATATATTCCCAACAAGATGTGGGTCAAATCCCAGTTCAACGAGTAGGCCTGAAAATGAAAACTAGGGAGGAAGCAGTATGGTAAAGGTGTTTAAAAAAGGGGTATTAGGAAGTATGACGGCTATGCTCATGCTTTCGGGTTTCTTGGTTGCCTGTTCCGATAAGGATGGAGGAGCAAGCACAGCAACAACTTCACCTAGTGGCAGTAACGCAGCAACACCAAGCAAGGAACCTGAAAAACCAGCCAAGATCCGTGTCACCTTATGGGATCGTGCTAATGCGCCAGAGGGGCAGAACCTGGGTAATAACTCCATTATTAAATATGTCATTGATGAGACGAAGAAGGTTGGCCTCGACGTGGAATTCGTTTCCCTGCCTAGAGCCCAGGAATCGGAGAAATTGAACGTATGGATGGCATCCGGCGAAGCACCTGACGTTATTCTAACCTATTCCATGGATACGATTTTCAAATACGCGGAACAAGGCGGATTATGGGAGTTGGACAGCTATCTTGCCAAATATCCGGACTTGATTAAGAATAACAAAGTCGCGCTTGACCAAGTAGGCATGTACAAAGGTAAGCGGTATGCGATTCCTGCTTTGAAAGCAAACACCTATTCCGGTCCAAACATGAAGATTCGTCAAGACTGGCTTGATGCGCTAGGGATGAAGATTCCGACTACGAACGAAGAACTTTATCAAGTGCTAAAGGCCTTTAAAGAAAAAGACCCGGGCAAAGTAGGTAAAGACAAAGTGATTCCGTGGGCGCTCCCTGCGATCAACCAATCTATGAAAGCCTTCTATTATGGTCCAATGTTTGGCTTCGGCGTCAATATGGATGGTCCAAGTAATCAGTTCTATGCGCCAGATGGCAACTATAAGAATGGTGTCTTCACCTCCTCCGTTGCTACACCGGAAGGAAAAGCCTATTACCAATGGATGAACAAAGTGTACAAAGAGGGGCTAATCTCCAAGGAGTTCGTTACCGATGTGAGCTCACAGCAATTTACGCAACAGGTTAACAGTGGTGCTGCCGGCTTCGTGGACTCCAACGACACCCCTTGGAACCTGAATGTGGCTACACGTAAGTCGGTTCCAACAGCAACTTGGGTACCTGTAGAGCCATTCAAACGTCCAGATGGCACTCAAGTGATGAACAAGGTATCCGACTTCTCTATGCTTGTGGCTGTTCCGAAATCCAGTAAGAACCCGGATGCAGTTATGAAGTATCTGAACTGGATGGTTGAACCGAAGAATCTTGCGACCGTACAAAGTGGTATTGAGGGAGTTAACTGGAAGGATGACGGTGGTGTTAAAGTCCAGATTGATCCCGAACTGAACAAGAAAACCACGTGGGTATCACTTGCGGGAGACCTTGCTATTGTTCAACAAGGGGGACCTGCCTTAAACAAAGAACAACTGCTGAAATCAGTAGCCCTCTCACTTCCAGATCAAAAGCAGCGTGAAGAGTATGCTAATTCATTCGTTCTTTATTATGATATTTTCAAAAAATTCGGCAAACCGAACACAGTTATCGACTCACCTCGCCCTGTAGCTCAGAAGACCGTTGCAGCCATCGAGAAGAGCCTGTATGAAGGGGTTTCTAAAGTCATTATTTCTACGGACTTCGAGAAGACGTATGCGGAGATGCTAGCTGCTTGGGAAAGAGCTGGAGGAAAAGATTACGACAAAGAGATAAGCGATGCTTATAAAACGATGAAAAAATAATAAGGTTCATGTAGGGGAGCGAACTGATTTTTGGTTCGCTCCTTTATTTTTTTCCTACCTTAGATAACAAATAAGATGCCCGTATGATCGGGGGATTATTCTGGTTTGGTCAGATGCAGGAGCTCCGCAAGCTGTGAAGACAGGAACTCTGGCGTGTAGGGCAAATCATTGCGAAGCCAGAAGACAATCGTGCCTATGATGGCCGAGGAGCCATACCAGATCGCGATATCGCGCTTAACGGTCAGCTTGGTGGCTGCCTCCAGCTTGTCGATGCGACTGGTGATAAATTCAGCAATCAGCTTCATAAGTCTTTCTGTAAAAACGGGAAACCGCTTGGAAGCGAGCAGCGTTTTATAAAATCGCGAATTGTCTGCGATATGCTCCAGCATTTTGACAACAATCTGCATGTTAAAACCCGGAGGATCCGGCGCTTGCTTAAGGATAGCATCGATATCATTAATCATATCCTCTGCCAATCTGTCCATCATATCTGGGATATCGCGATAATGCAGATAAAAGGTGACGCGATTAATGGTGGCTCGCTTCGCGATGCGATTGACCGTTATTTTCTCTAGTTCGAATTCCTGAAGCAATTCAATGAAAGCATCTCGAATTAATTGGCGTGTACGAAGTACTCGCGGGTCTATCCGTTGTATGTTGGTAGACATGAGTCAGTTCTTCCTCTCCACAAATGTTATATACGACAATTTCTTCGGGAACTGTGGATTATCTAATAGATAGACTACAAATCCATAGAAACTGTTAACTAATATACATATCTAAAAAAGCTGTTGCTTGTGAACATGAGGTTCAATGACTATAATACTATTTACATCGAGTTAATTATACAACACAATGTCAATTAGTTAGAAGTCGAATGTGAAAGGAATAATACGATGAGTAAAATTGCAGCGTTTGATCCAAGTTCTATTAAGAAAGGTCCCCTTCTCTTTGTTATGATTCTGGGGGCGTTCATTGCCGTGCTGAATCAAACGATTATGAGCGTTGCCTTACCGCCACTCATGGTCGAATTCAATATTGCCGCTTCAACAGGACAATGGCTGACTACGGGTTACATGTTAGTTAACGGTGTTTTGATTCCGATAACAGCGTTCCTCATGCAGCGCTTTACGACGCGGGAGTTGTTCCAAGCGTCCATGATTATTTTCCTCATTGGTACCATTGTATCAGCTGTGGCGCCAGGCTTTGAGGTATTGTTGACGGGTCGTCTAATTCAAGCAGCTGGGGCAGGTATTATCATGCCGCTGCTTATGAATGTTATTTTGACAATCTTCCCGGCAGATAAGCGTGGAGGAGCTATGGGCATGGTCGGTTTGGCCATCATTTTTGCCCCTGCAGTAGGTCCTGCTCTTGCAGGTTATATTTTGGAACATTATTCGTGGCGTACGCTTTTCTACGGTATCATCCCTATTGTTGTTATCGTCATTGCTGTTGCTTTTATCTATCTGAAAAATGTGTCTGAACGTCAGTATCCCAAAATTGATACATGGGGTGCCATTCTTTCAACCATCGGATTCGGTTTCCTTCTATACGGCTTTAGTAGTGCGGGCGGCAAAGGCTGGTCCAGTATGGAGGTCATCCTATCGATTGTTGTCGGTGTAGTTGCATTAATTTTGTTTACATGGCGCCAACTAGTCATTAAAGACCCACTTCTAGATCTAAGAGCGTTCAAGCATAACATGTTTACTTTGACCACTTTAATCAACATCGCTGTAACAATGGTTATGTATGCAGATATGATGCTGCTTCCGTTGTATTTGCAAAATGCTCGCGGCTATACCGCGTTGGAGTCTGGTATTCTTATGCTCCCTGGCGCATTGCTGATGGGCTTGATGATGCCAGTAGCTGGTAAGTTGTTCGATAAATTCGGAGCGAAATGGTTGTCCATTATTGGTATGGTTATTACGATCATAACGACACTTGGATTCATCAATTTGACGGATTCTACAAGTTATACGTACCTAGTTCTCATGTCCACAGGACGACGTTTTGGTATGGCACTCTTCTTAATGCCAATCACGACAGCGGGGCTCAATCAATTGCCTGCTAGGCTGAATGCACATGGTACTGCGATATCCAATACTATCAAGCAAGTAGCTGGTGGTGTGGGTACCGCACTATTGATTACGGTTATGACGACTAGAACCAAATCACATGTCATCGAGTTAATGACGGCAGGTAAAACGGCGACTGCTACGAAAGAAATGATTAAAGAGGCATCCATTCAGGGGATTAATGATTCTTATCTCGTAATTATTGGAATTGCGATTGTGGGCTTGGTGCTATCCTTCTTCATTAAACGTGTAGGTCAGGCTGAGGAAGTTGAACCAGAAGTCGTGACTAGTCGGAAATCGGTTAGTGTTTCACAGTAACAGAACGATGTAACTTAGGAGCTTCTCCGTTTCATGGAGGAGCTCTTTATTTTTGCATAGAGGGATGTCGAACATTTGTGTATAATGAGACAAGTTGACGAACGGACCCGACTTTTCTGAGACTGAAAGGTCAAGAAACACAAAAAAAGGAGTGGAGATAGGTTGTTGGTTCAAAAGTTTAAAATGGCGTGGCTATCCAACGTCCGTAAGGATGTACTCGCGGGCATAACAGTGGCTTTAGCGCTGATTCCAGAGGCGATCGCCTTTTCAATTTTGGCGGGTGTAGATCCGATGGTAGGGTTGTATGCATCCTTTTGTATTGCAGTTACGATTTCCATCGTAGGCGGGCGCAGGGGTATGATTTCCGCGGCTACAGGGGCTATGGCTTCGTTAATGGGACCTGTGGTAGCGAAATACGGGATTGAGTATTTATTTGCCGCGACGATACTAACTGGCGTCCTCCAGTATGTGATGGGGGCATTGAAATTTGGGCGATTCATTACCTTTATCCCTCATTCGGTGATGACAGGATTCGTGAATGCGCTGGCCATTATTATTTTTATGGCGCAGTTTCCAAGTTTTGAAGGAGCGAATTGGCAAATGCCGCTGATGATTGCAGGTACGCTTGTGATTATCTATATACTGCCGAGATTCACACAGGTTGTTCCTTCACCGCTCGTAGCCATTATTGTGATGACGATAATCTCAATGAGTCTGCATTTGGATCTTCGTACGGTTGGGGATATGGGCAAAATTACGCAAGAGCTGCCATTTTTCCATGTGCCACAAATTGATTTCTCTCTAGAGATTATCTGGCGCATGTTGCCGTTCTCTTTAGCGCTAGCTGTCGTGGGTATGACGGAATCTTTGATGACGGCGACGATTGTTGATGAGATGACGGATACGAAAAGCGATAAAAATAAAGAGGTAAAAGGTCAAGGTATTGCGAATGTGGTCTCCGGGTTATTTGGCGGGATGGCAGGCTGCGCGATGATCGGGCAAACCGTGATTAATGTGAAATCCGGCGGTAGAGCGCGGTTATCTACGTTCGTATCTGGGGTATTCCTGCTATTCCTTATTCTCGTTCTCGGCGATGTCGTGAAGCAAATTCCGATGGGCGCACTTGTTGGCGTCATGTTCATGGTGTCGATCGGTACCTTCGATTGGAACTCGTTACGAACGCTCGCGAAAATTCCTCGGAGTGATGCGTTAATCATGATCGTGACGGTGGCTGCTGTTTTGGCAACATCTGACTTAGCGATTGGCGTTGTATCGGGTGTGATTTTGAGTGCATTGGTCTACGGGTGGCGGTCAGCGAAAATTAAGGCACAATCAACAATTGAGAAGAATGGCGCTAAGGTGTATCGTATAAAGGGACAGCTATTCTTCGGTACGATGGCGCATTTTGTTGAGCTTTTTGATTATAAAAATGATCCGGAAGAGATCATTATTGATTTCGCCTCGTCTCATGTTTGGGACCATTCAGCGGTGACGGCGATTGCCAAAACCATACAAAGATACGAGCAAATCAATAAAACCGTAACGATCATTGGCTTGAACGCGGAGAGCAAGCTTCTTATGGATCGAGTCGGAACACTGTAACACGAGGCCTTTCCACGAGAGGTGAGAATTACTTTGAAAAATCGTCCCAAAGTGATAGATTTTGTGGCTAAATACATGCATGTTGCCTTACTAGCTTCATTCGTAAAATGGATTTGGTATGGCAGCATCGTTGGCATCGTAACGGGGTCAGCTTCAGCGCTTTTCCTCGTCAGTCTAGACTTGGTTACGGAGCGTAGAATTGCCTATCCGAGGTTGCTATTTCTTTTGCCTGCAGGCGGGGCATTCATGGCCTATCTCTATTTGAAAATCGGTAAAAATGCAGGGAAAGGGAATAACTTGATCCTCGAACAGCTTCATGAGGCCAAGGAGAGGATTCCTCTGCGCATGGCGCCTTTGGTGCTCGTCGGGACCCTTGTCACGCATCTCTTTGGGGGATCAGCGGGTCGTGAAGGGACGGCTGTTCAAATGGGGGGAAGCTTAGCTGAATGGATAGGGCGCATCTTCCGAGTAGATGAGACGGATCGGAAAATCCTGCTCATGTGCGGTATCAGCAGTGGGTTTGGCTCTGTTTTTGGGACGCCGCTCGCAGGTACCATCTTTGCTTTGGAAGTGGCTGCTATCGGGATGATGAGATACCAAGCACTGATTCCTTGTTTCATTGCTAGTCTGGTAGCACATCAGGTGACCATGGCATGGGGGATTCATCATATTCATTATGCAATGGGGGCGGTCCCGTTGTTATCTGTCGGGGTTGTTCTCAAGGTAGTGATTGCTTCGATGTTATTTGGTGGAGCCAGTATCCTATTTAGCGAGCTTACCCATGGGATGAAAAGGCTCTATACGCGGTTATTCGCGAACCCGGTGCTGCGAGCATTTGTCGGCGGAATTGTGATTATTGCGCTTGTTGCGGTATTCAAAACGAGGGACTATCTGGGACTGGGCATCCCATTGCTGCAGCAAGCTTTTGAAGCGCCAGTCGCTCACTTTGCCTTCTTGTGGAAGACAGTATTCACCGCGCTCACGCTCGGTGCTGGTTATCTCGGCGGGGAAGTAACCCCGCTGTTTGTTATTGGTGCTACGCTGGGGAATTCGCTTGCTGATCTTTTGGGGCTTTCTGCGCCATTCTTGGCTGCGCTCGGACTCATTGCGGTTTTCAGCGGCGCCACCAACACACCGTTGGCCTGCTTCATCATGGGCGTAGAGCTGTTTGGCTCCGAAGGAATCCTCTACATGTTCATGGCTTGCCTCGTGAGCTATCTGTTCTCCGGTCACTCAGGGATTTACACCTCACAGCGGATCGGATTGTCCAAATCGAGAAGACATATTCTTGTCGAAGGGGAGACATTGGCTTCGATTAGGGTGAAGAAGAAGGATGAGTGAGTACGTGAGTGAGCGAGCAAGTAAGCAAGCAGGTCGTCCTGAAGAGTAGATGTGTCTACTTCAGTTTTGTGAAATCCTCGTTTAGTTCGATTCTGCCGAACTAAATCGAGGATTTTTTGTGATACAAGTCCAATAGTCCGATTCTACCGAACTATTTCGGCATTTTCCTCGTGTAAGGGGTGTTTGGAGCGATTTAGTTGGGCTATTTCGGACTAATTAGGATGAATGGACGCGCGCAGTAGGATTAGTTCGGCAAAATCGGACTAATAGGCGCGCCGGAAGCGAACGCAGAGTAGTTAGTCGAAATCATCGAGTAACTGGGGCGCACCAGCGGCGAAAGCAGAGTAGTTAGTCGAAATAATCGACTAACTGGGGCGCGCCAGCGGCGAAAGCAGAGTAGTTAGTCGAAATAATCGACTAACTCGTGCGCGCCGGCGGCGAAAACAGAGTAGTTAGTCGAATTAATCGACTAACTCAGGCGCACCAGCGGCGACCCTACGCCCACTTGGCTCGAAACGCTTGCGAAGCCCCAGCAAGCAAAGGCTTGCCATGCCCGAAGCAAGCGGCATTGAACTCCGCCTTCCCCAGGCGGATCAAGTCCTGCCTCGCTTGCGAGAAGTTCTCGTGGCCGATGCTCCAGCCAAGGCCCATCATATTTGCCGCTGCATCCGCGGCAAACATCACGCCGCCGTGCTTCGGCAGCAGCAAGGCGATTTGCCCTGCGCTGTGCGCGGGAGCAGCGATCGTGTGTAGACCAGCAGCGAAATCCAGCGTGGCATTCGCTTTCAAATAACCGTCGATAGCAAAGGTTTCTATCGGCGTTTCTTTGATGAATAAACGGAACAACAGTTTATTCATCAGTCCAGGCGTGGCCGTCAGCGGACGCTGCGGGTGCCCTTTCTCCACGATCGGCGCATCCACTTCGCTGATATAGACCTTCACATGCGGAACCGCGCGCTTCAGTTCAGCGGTACCCCCTACATGGTCAGGATGGCCATGTGTAAGGAGAATGGTCTTCAAGTCAGAAGGCTTGCAGCCGATGGCTTGGATACCCTCCAAGATCTTAGGTGCACTTCCTGGCGTTCCCGTGTCAATCAGAATAAGACCGTCTTCTGCTTGGATCAAGTAAGCATTGACGGTCCCAAGTGGTAACCTATAAACACCAGCAACAACTTGTTGAACTTTCATTTTCATGTCCCCTCTCCCAAGGCTAACTAGTAAATAGTTGAAAGTGTTTGCGATTTTACAGTAAAAAGAACAAAAAAATAAGACCGAATCCAATCCAGGATCAGGTCAATATGTAAGTCGCTTAGATGACAAATTTATAGCCTACGCCCCATACGGTCTTAATATATTTTGGCTCTTTGGGATTGATCTCAATTTTCCTGCGCAAATTCGTAATATGTACATCAATCGCCCGCTCGTTTATGTAAGAATCGAATCCACGTAAGGCATTAATCAGGTCTTCGCGGCGGTAAACCCGTTCAGGGTGTTCAACTAGCAATCGAATGAGTTCAAACTCAGAGAAGGTCATCTCGATCGATTCGCCTCGCACGTGCAAGGTTCGTTTCTCTAAATTAATCTGGAGCTCCATAGCGGGAACGGTAATCCGTTGGCGAATCGGGGCAGGATCAGCAGGTTGCTGCTCAGCGGGTAGTTCCTTTTTGAAGCGGCGTAAAAGAACTTGAATGCGGGCCTTCATTTCATGCATGCTGAATGGTTTGCATAAATAATCGTCGGCGCCAACGGTAAAAGCTTCGATTTTCTCACTGACTTTAGAGTTTGAGGAGATGATAATGATCGGAACAGGTGTAAGCCCTCGTAAGGAATTGCATAGCTCTGTACCTTCGAAGTCTGGGAGAATAAGATCAAGTAGAATCAGATCTGGCTGGAAATCATGTAGGGCTGTGAGCCCCTCCTGTCCATTGTGGCACCTGAGAACTAAAAAGTCTTCCTCTTTCAGATACATGCAGATCATCTCACCGATAATATCATCGTCCTCAATTAATAGAACTCTGTCCATTAGAAGTACCCCCTAACGCATAGTTTTCTAATTTGAATATCGTAAAAAGTGATGAGGTGAGTGATATTGCTAATATTTAGCTAATAATTCTATTATACGCTGTCGAATTTTAAGAGTAAACCGTTTTCATATAGGGATTTCAAAAAAATGTTAGTAAAATATTAGCGAAATAGAGCTAAAAAATTCATGGGATTTAAGTAAGTAACCTAATAAGTGGAAAGTACAATGGGATTATAAGTAAGAATGGCTTGAAAAGGTGGCGAAAAAATGAGTCTGACAGGCAGGTATGGAGTACTAGTAGTGAGTGTGTCCGAACAAACTCAAGAGGTCATTACGACCATATTGAAGCAGGATGAGCAGCTTATTCTGACAGGAATTGTAGCACATGGCAGTGCCGCATTGGCATGTATGCTTCGTGATAAGCCTGATCTAGTCCTTATTGATATGGACTTACCGAATTTGCTAGGACTTACAGCACTTCAGCTCATTATGGACCATAGCCCTATTCCTGTGATAATGCTAAGTACACATACTTCAGAAGGCTCGGTTCAAACGATCCAAGCGATGCGCTTTGGCGCGGTCGATTATTTTCATAAAGAGATGTTAATTGCAGGATTAAATGGCGAAGGGGTCATTACCTACTTCTTAGAACGATGTAAGGTCGCTATTCAAAATGGGGTCAAAGGTGTCTACCCCGCCGCTGCCCATGTGGGTTATGTGGATTGTGCACAGCCTAGCGCTCCACTAATCAGTAGCGAAATGCTGCAGAGAAGGATGGATATTGAGGTTCATCTGCGCAAAGCGATCTCCAAGCGAGAGTTAAAGCTGGTCTATCAACCTGTTGTTGATATCAGTTCGAGCGTTGTTGTCGGGTTGGAATGTCTGCTTCGTTGGGATCATCCTAATTTTGGCGATGTCCCGCCAATGGAGTTTATTTCGATTGCAGAGGAAAGCGGGCTCATTCACGAAATTGGTGAGTGGGTGCTGAGAGAGGCATGTCAACAAAACCAGAAATGGCGGAATGCAGGGCTTCCTCCTATGTTTGTGGCGGTGAATTTATCACGCAAGCAGTTTAATGATTGTCGGTTAAGTATGACCATTGCAACGATTTTAGAGGAAACTGGCTTAGATCCTAAATACTTAGAATTAGAGATTACAGAGAGTCTAAGTGTAGATGCTAGACTTGCAGCAGATGCGCTAGGGAAACTCAAGAAGCTAGGTCTGAGAATTGCGATGGATGATTTCGGAACGGGCTATAGCTCACTTGGTTACCTGCGTGACTTACCCGTCGACAAAGTGAAAATTGATAAATCTTTCATTAAAGATTTACAACATGGACATGTGAATGCTGTTATTGTGAGTACGATGCTTTCTATGGCGAAGCAATTGAATCTGTCTGTTGTGGCGGAAGGTGTTGAAACGGAAGAAGAGCTGCAGGTGCTGCGTGAGTATGGTTGTCGCTTCGTTCAAGGGTATTATTATAGTAAGCCTGTCGAAGTATGCCATATTGAACAAATGTTGTTTCAACTAGCTTAAGAGACATGATAGAATGATGAAGGATTAGATAAGGTTCTCACTAGAGTCAATAAACGGGTTGGTGATTGTTCTGTTACGTGATTTGATTATCAATTTTTCCGTAATAACTGTTTTTGTCGTATTTGTAGAACACTTCTTTCTCATCATGAAGCTTGATCAGAGGCCAACCTGGTTAACCAAAGTGTATATCGGATTGGCGCACGGAGCGTTGGTGGTTGTCTTACTGAATTATAGTATTCAGTTGGAACCGCTGGTTAGTCTAAATTTCAGGGGTGTAGGTTTACTCTTATCTGCCTATATGGGTGGTATGTTTTCAATATTTATCACTTTTGTATGTTTATGGATAGGAAGATTCATTATGGACGGAACGATTTCTTTGCCGCTATTGCTGATTGGGCTTGCAACGATTACGGGAACGAGCATAATCTTTGCCAAGATAAAAACCTATTGGTTACAATGGATGTCGGCTTCCACATTCTTTTTTGTCCTCTACTATACGTTGGTGTGGATGGTGTATGGGACGTCGCCCGATACGATCTGGAAATATATCACTTACCAGTTGATGTGTGTCTTCGTAATTGCGTGCTTCTTGCGATATTTATTACGAAATCGGGAATATAAGCAGCAGCTTCGACAAGTCGAAGAAGAGTTGATTGATATGCTTCGGTTTCAGCCAGGTTTCACATTTAAGCTGCATAAACATCGGGATGAATACGTTTTCATTGTGATTGAAGGACAGCTGCTGCAAATGTTAGGTCTGTATCCACATCAATTCATTGGCAAAAAGATAGATGATGTGAAAGTATTCACTTCAGCTTTTCAGGCCCAAATCAAAGGTTATTATGAACGGGCCTGGCAGGGCGAACGTGTGAATTATGAGTATGATTATAACGGCTTTACGATCTTAGTCAGCTTACAACCGATTTATAAAAATAGTTATGTGACAGAACTGATTGGCTCGGCTTGCGATGTTACGGAGCATCGAGCTGCCTTAGTTAAAGCAAGAGTGCGGGATGAGCAATATCGAACATTAGTAGAAAATTCAGAGGATTTTATCTTCCGTTTTCGACTCGATGGAACAATAGCTTCATCGAATAGTAAGATGTATATTACCTATGAGTTGGAATCGGACCAAGTAAAAGGAAAGCTGCTGACGGAAGTCGTGCAGATGGATGACCCGGAGAAGTGGGAAATGAAATTCGAGCAAACCATTCTGAAGCGGAAAACGCAACAATTCGGCATACAGCTGCTGCATCCGGATGGTTCGGAACATGCGTATAATGTCACGTTGTCCCCTCTTTATATGGATGGGGATGAGGAGATTGATGGTGTAACGGGAACGGTCCACGATATCACCGATCTGAAGAAGCGGGAAGAGGCTGATCAATCCAACAGGGCCAAAAGTCAGTTCTTAGCTCGGATGAGTCATGAAATACGTACACCGTTAAACGGGATTATCGGCCTCTCCTTGCTGCTGCAACGGACAGAGTTATCCCCCATCCAGCAGGATTATTTGAACAAAATTGATTCATCTTCTAATGTTCTGCTTGCTACGATTAATGATATTCTTGATTTCTCGAAGCTTGAAGCAGGCAAAATGACCCTAGAAACGCTGGATTTCTCACTCGAAGAATCCATCCAAAAAGTAGCTGATCTGGCGAGTGTCTCACTTGGAAAGAAGCGAATTGAGATTATGCTGGATACCTCAGAGGATCTACCTGATCTTGTCAATGGTGATGCGTTTCGTCTGGAGCAGGTGCTCATTAATCTTACGAATAATGCAATAAAGTTTACCAAAAGAGGATATTTGAGGTTGAAAGTTGCTCTGGAGGCTACAACAGATGAAGGTTACTTACTTTCATTCGCCATGGAAGATACGGGAATTGGTATTTCCAAGGAACAGCTCTCGAAGCTCTTCGTTCCGTTCTCCCAAGCGGATACATCGATGAGTCGGCGCTATGGAGGGACAGGTTTAGGGTTGGTTATTTGCCAACATTTGGTTCAGTCGATGGGCGGTATTTTGCAAGTGGAATCCACCCTAGGTCAAGGCAGCCGATTCTACTTCAACTTAATGCTGGGGAAAGCGGGAACAGATGCAGGGACGAAGCCTATAGATGTGGATGGGCAGATGAACTCCGTTCAGAACCAGCGTATTCGGATTGCTGAAGATAACCCGCTTGTTGCAAAGCATATCCGTGAATTGCTTAGCGCTATGCCTGTTCAGATCGACAGCGTTTCAACGACAGCAGACTTGGTGAGGACGTTGGAAGAAGATGCCTGGTATGCTGCACCCGTGGACTATGTGCTCCTCGATATGCAAATGGAGGATCTCCAGTATCAAGATGGGCTAGAGCGTGTGATGGCTCCAATCGATCGTTCTCGCACGAAGGTCATTGCTTATACGACACTTGACGGCAGGGAGCAGATGTCAGAACTTCCAGACCTTTTGCAGGCGGATGCGGTGCTCGTGAAACCAGTGAGCCGAGCTAAACTGAAGATAGTCATTGAAGGATTAGCTCAAGAGCGGATACAATCCGTTGCAGTGGAGCCGGTACTACAAGCACTTTTAGTGAATAAACAGGCCGCGGCGTCCAAAGGGAACATTCTCGTGGTAGAAGACAATGAAATCAACCAACTGGTTATTTCGGAGTTATTGAAGCAGCTAGGCTATCACCCATTGATCGCTGAGAATGGTCTTGAAGCCTTGGAATTGGCGGATAAAGAGACATTTAAGCTGATTCTTATGGACATACACATGCCAGAGATGGATGGTTACGAGGCTACACAGAAGCTGAGGCAGCGCAAAAGTTTGAATCTTGTGCCAATCGTCGCGCTTACCGCGAATATGTTAATGCAGGATCGGATGCAGCTTCTGAAGCTGGGCATGAATGATTTGCTCATTAAGCCGATTACGGAACGCCAGCTGACAGATATGTTGGGGAAATGGGACATGTTGAACTGGTCAAAGCAATATCCAGGTGTTGGTGTGGACCAGTTAATGCGAAATATTGATCATAAGCTGCATATTTTCCAGTACATGCTAGAGAAATTCAAGCTGGATTATTATGATTTCCACGATCAGCTGGCACCTTTTATTAGCGATGGAGAGCTTGTTGCGGTAAAAAGAAAGATCCATACGCTGAAAGGAATCGCTGTGAATTTTTACGCGGACGCGCTGGTAGCGCAGGTCCTTGCAATGGAGAAAGAGCTGGAGAGAGGCATCGATCCACAGGAGGTGTTCTCCCTTTTGAAACGAATTCAGCATGAAATTGACGGCATACTGGGACAGCAAGACGCAACCGTCTCCATTCGTGAGGGTTATTGAAAATAAGAAAAGACCAAAGGCCTGTTGTTCACGTGAATACCGAGTGAGTCGGTAGACGTAACAGCAGGCCTCTCTATATGTTTCCGATGAGCTGCAATCCCTTCTAAGCAGGACCAGCGACGTAGGTTAGTCCATAAGAAAGCCAGACGAAGTGATACACATTGACGGCAGCATAAATCACGACGGTGAGGGTAAGGCAAGGTTTTACCCAAAGTTTTGAACGAATGTAGGGGTATATCAGCATGAGAGCGACTGGGAAAATGAGCTTCACCAGATAGTAGGCGATAATATGCCATTCGTAGAGATAGCGAATCAATGGATTGGCCTCTTGGATGAAAGCTAGCTGCAGGCCAATGTCGGTAAATAGTGCGTCAAAGAAGCAAAGAATCAGCAGGGATAGCAGCAATTTGCTTTTAAAGAAGAATCGAAAAACAAGCATACGGTTCCTCGCTTTCCGTGGCTTAGTTCAAATTTCGCCTGATACATAATGTATCATTTTAGAGAGGGTTTGTCCAGATTTGTGGAAAAGCAAAGAGCCTACCTCCATCATCAAGTGATGGGATAGGCTCTTTAAGTGTGCAGCTTAGAATACTTTGGTCGTCCAGGACTCACAGTTCCATGTTTCTGTTACAACATCACGATAGAAATCAGGTTCATGGGAGATCAGGATGATGCTGCCTTTGTACGCTTTCAGCGCACGCTTCAGTTCTTCCTTCGCGTCCACGTCCAAATGGTTCGTCGGCTCATCGAGTACAAGCAGGTTCGTTTCGCGATTAATCAGCTTGCATAAGCGAACTTTTGCTTTTTCACCACCGCTGAGTACAACGATTTTGCTTTCGATATGTTTCGTCGTAAGTCCACAACGAGCAAGCGCCGCGCGCACCTCGAATTGATTCAACGAAGGGAACTCATTCCAAACCTCATCAATACACGTATTGTTGTTGGATTCCTTAATTTCCTGTTGGAAGTAGCCGACTTGTTGGTTTTCACCTTTGTGCACAGAACCCGCTAAAGCCGGGATTTCGCCTAAAATGCTGCGCAACAACGTCGTCTTACCGATACCATTAGCACCGACAAGCGCAATCTTCTGCCCGCGTTCCATGCGCAGATTAAGCGGACGGGATAATGGTGAATCGTAACCGATAACCAGATCCGTCGCTTCAAAAATGAGCTTCCCTGCCGTACGTCCTTCTTTGAAGTTAAATTGTGGCTTCGGTTTCTCTTTGGCAAGCTCAATGACATCCATCTTGTCGAGCTTCTTTTGTCTAGACATCGCCATATTACGCGTTGCGACACTCGCCTTGTTACGTTGAACGAAGTCCTTCAGCTCTGAGATCTCCTGCTGTTGGCGTTTGTACGCAGATTCCAGCTGAGATTTTCTCATTTCGTGCACTTCTAGGAAATGGTCATAGTCGCCGACATAACGGTTCAAGGCTTGATTTTCCATGTGGTAGATCAAGTTGATTACGCTGTTCAAGAACGGAATATCATGGGAGATGAGGATAAAGGCATTCTCGTATTCATTCAAATAGCGCTTCAACCATTCGATATGCTGCTCATCCAAATAGTTCGTAGGCTCATCGAGGAGCAGGATGTCTGGCTTTTCCAAAAGAAGCTTAGCCAGCAAGACCTTCGTACGCTGCCCACCGCTCAAATCATTGACATCTTTATCTAAGCCGATATCTGTCAGACCCAGACCGCGGGCCGTTTCTTCGATTTTGGCATCGATCATGTAGAAATCTTGATTCGTTAACGTATCTTGAATCGTTCCTACATCCTCGAGCAGGCGCTCCAGCTCTTCAGGTGAAACGTCGCCCATACGGCCATACATATCGTTCATTTCTTGTTCCATGTCGAAGAGATACTGAAAGGCACCCTTCAACACGTCGCGCATCGTCATTCCTTTGCTCAACACCGCGTGCTGATCCAGGTAACCTACGCGCATGCGTTTGGACCATTCCACTTTACCATCATCCGGCTGCAGCTTGCCGGTAATGATGTTCATGAAGGTGGATTTCCCTTCACCATTTGCGCCAATAAGTCCGATGTGCTCGCCTTTCAACAGGCGGAAAGATACATCGTTGAAGATCGCGCGATCCCCAAATCCGTGACTAAGTCGTTCTACATTTAATATGCTCATGAATGACACCTTTTCTATTGAACTTTTTTTGCTTCTTACATTTTATTATAAACGATAGGAAGCAAACAACTCCCCCAGGTGAATAAAAAAAGGAAATTACACTTCATCCATCAGAATATGCCCATAGCCTAACTCTGTTTCTACGAAGCCCGCCATATGGCGCATGTGGCTGGTGATCGGTTTATTTTGACCCATTAGAATGATATTCAGCAAGTCGCGGCGTCCCTCAGAGGGAAGGGCGAATGCTTTAACATGGTTAAATACTTCGCTAAGCGTGGTATGAATGGCGGCGAGGAACGGGTCGTGCTCACCTTTCCCCATCACGTTTAGAAGAATTGCGCCATCGGACTCAAGCTTATCGCGTGCTAACTGAAAAAAGGTTAATGAAGTTAACGAAAGGGGCGTGCCCTTCTCGGTAAAAGCATCGACAAGAATATAATCGTACGTGTGTGCAGGTTCATTGCTTAAGAGTTGCCTGCCGTCGCCAATATGTACATTATCCTGGCTATAGCCAAAGTAGCGCTTGCTGAGCTCGACGACGTGCGCATCCAGCTCCGCCACAGTGAAACGTTTCTCAGCGAGGTGGGAGGCGATGGTGCCAATGCCGTGACCGATGAGGAAAACACGATCAAAGCAAGGGGCGTTCACCGTCATGAGATGAATCATGGCTCTCGGGTACTCGAACAGAATGCGATCTGGATGTGCCATATCCAGTGCACCTTGCATGGCTTGGTTGGAAAACTCTAAGATGCGGAATCGGCCTTTTTCCCCTGAAAAGGTGTTTGTGTCATAAATGGAGATGTCATGGTGGTCAGTTTGTTGCTTGAATAGCACGTTCAACGATCATAGCTCCTTCAATCATGCGTATGTGGATAGTATACCATAGCCAGGCAAACTACATCTCTAGACGGAGATGCGGCTAAAACTCACGGCTGATGAGCGTGGGGGGCTGCGGCTGTACAATAGATGTATAGCATTTAATGACAATTACGGGTGAAGGAAATCAATCTCATTGAAGGTTAAAGGGGGTCTTAGGATGGATCAAGGAAGAGATACCTCGAAAGGGCTGATGTTAGGTGTGATGCTGCGGATCACTACATTTGTTGAAGAGACCCTCCAGTATATAGTCGCCATCGGATTCGGATTCGGGATTGTTGCGCTTATGACGTGTTTTTTTATGAAACGCGAAGTGTTATCTTCGAGCCAGGAAGACGTGGGAGTGGGTGCAAGGGTATAAGTAAGATTAGGCGAGAGAGGGGCTGCTGAGGGCAGCTCCTTTTTCGTTTAGTTAGAAATGAGTTGCCTAGCGGTTGTGTTCGATTGGGATGAAGTTGTGTTCAATCCCCTCATTTTCTTGAAGGGAGGGCTCTTTTATACTACAGGTATATGAAATTACTTTGAGAAGAGGGTGAGCCCCGATATGCGTACACAACCTACGACAAATGCCAGTAAGCAGGCTCAAAAGCGGTTCGCCGCCTTCAATTGGAAGGGCCGCTGGGAATCGCCTGTCGCCGGATATTTGTTCATCTCCCCATGGCTGCTTGGTTTCTTACTCTTAACTTTATGGCCGATGATTCGGTCCGTTTATTATTCCTTTACCAAGTTTACCTTGCTCGATGCTCCCGAATGGGTGGGGTTTAGAAACTATGAACGTATCTTCACGGATGATGAAACGTTCAGGCAGTCTCTCTCCGTCACGCTGTTGTTCGTTGTCATATCCGTGCCCCTGAAGCTGGTGAGCGCCCTATTGGTCGCGATGTTGCTTAACAAGAATATCAAGGGTATCTCCATCTACCGTACTTTTATTTATTTACCATCCTTGATCGGAAGCAGTATTGCTGTTGCAGTTCTATGGAAAAATATTTTCGGTATCGACGGATTTATCAATCGATTTTTAAGTATTTTCGGTGTGGAAGGGATTAGTTGGATCAGTAGTCCTGGCACAGCGCTAGGCACTTTAATTATTTTGGTGGCGTGGCAGTTCGGCTCTTCGATGGTTATCTTCCTTGCAGGGCTAAAGCAAATTCCAGCAGAGCTGTATGAGGCTTCTTCGGTCGATGGCGCATCAAAGTTGAGACAATTTTTTACCATTACGCTGCCCATGCTTTCTCCGGTACTCCTGTTTAATCTAGTGTTGCAGACGATTGGCTCGTTCCAAATGTTCACGCAGGCATTCATCATTACCAAAGGCGGACCGATCAACTCCACGTATATGTACGCACTGTATTTGTACGAAAGAGCTTTCGCTCGCTATGATATGGGCTATGCTTCCGCATTGGCCTGGATACTGCTTGTTATTATCGGCATCGCGACTGCCTTGATCTTCGCATCGTCCCGCTATTGGGTATTCTATGAGACAGAAGGAGGCCGTAAGAAATGACAATTACACAACGCCGGACCCTCGGCTCTCATATCTTTTTAGCGATATTCAGTATCCTTATGGTCTATCCGATCCTGTGGTGGGTTGGAGCGGCATTCAAATCCAATGATGAGATGAGCTCGCCAAGTTTGTTCCCGAAAGTGTGGCTGTGGAGCAACTTCACCGAAGGCTGGGTGGCTTTGCCGAAATATACGTTCACGCACTTCTATATGAACTCTTTCGAGCTTACACTGGGCGTACTGATTACATCCGTATTCTCCTGTAGTCTCGTCGCATTCGGATTTGCCCGTCTTGATTTTCCACTCAAAAATGTCTGGTTCTCTATTCTGATGGTCACGTTAATGCTGCCTAGTCAGGTAACGATGGTTCCACAGTATATTATGTTTAATACATTCGGCTGGGTGAATACGTATCTGCCGTTCTATGTCCCGCATGCGCTGGCTGGCGGGGTAGGCGGACCGTTCTTCATATTCCTACTCATTCAATTCATTAGGGGGCTTCCGAAGGATCTGGACGAATCAGCCAAAATAGATGGGTGCAGCTGGTTCGGTATTTACTGGCGCATTGTCCTGCCACTAACGAAGCCTGCACTTGTTACGGTAGCAATCTACTGCTTCTTATGGAACTGGGACGATTTCTTCGGCCACCTGTTGTATATCAACTCCGTGGATAAATATACAGTAGGACTTGCGCTCAAATTGTTTGTAGATAGTCAGTCTGCTTTGCCTTGGGGTCAACTGCTCGCAATGTCGCTCCTATCGGTTGTACCTTCCTTAATTATTTTCTTTATGGCTCAGCGCCACTTTGTAGACGGCATTGCTTCCGGTGCGGTGAAGGGGTAAAATTTGGAGAGTTATTTGAAAAGCTGCGATATTGTGCAGCTTTTTTGGCTTTCATGATTACGCTAGAAGGGAGAGCCTGAATGAATTTATTTAAACGCGTGCGGATTGACCGTTTGTTTTTCGGGAGCTTCGCTTCTTTCTTATCCATTTTGCTGCTCGTCTTTACTTGGATTAGCTACAGTACGACGTCCAAGGAACTTGCGAATACATCCTCTTACTATCAGCAAGATATGCTTAATGAGTTAAATAAGCAGATTGATATTCAGCTGAAATCGATTGAGCAGATGTCGCTTGCGGCATCCCGAAATATGAATACGATTGGGTATGATCCATTTGAGAAAGATCCGTTCGAATTATTTCATCGTAGGGACGATATGCTTCGGATGCTGGCCAGCATCACCTACAGCACGACAATGGTGCAGTCTATCTACTTATATATAGATAACCCTACGAAAACCGACCCACAGGCTCCGGTGCAAATTCTGGATATGGCGCATGTCCGGGAGGAGTCTTGGTATCCGGAGATTGAGAAGTCAGACTTCACCTGGGTCGGGGAACGGACGCTCCCAACGAATAAAGGACCGCAGCAGTTTATCAGCTTCGCCCGCAAGCTCTATAATAATTCGGACAAATATTATGGGCTGCTGATGCTTAATGTGAAGGCAACGGCGATTGAAGGCCTTGTTCGTGGCGGGTCTGCTGGCAAGGAGAAGAACAGGCTGTTGTTGGATGCGAGCGGCAGGACAATTGCTACGATTGGTAAGCCGACATTAAGTGAAAATGATCTTGGGCTGATCAACAGCAAGGAGAACGCCTCGAATTATATTCATCTACCGGAGAACCAAGATCATGGCGAGGGTGCGCTTCTCGTATGGAGCAAGGTGCGATCAGACTGGATGCTGATTGAGATTACGCCATGGAATGAGATCGTGCATGGCAGTATCCGCTTGGCTTATATTTTAGTCTCCGTTGGATTGACCGCGATATTCATCACCGCTTTCTTCACGCTGTTTCTATCCCGACAGTTCACGAAACCAATTCGATTGTTACTGTCACGAATGGGGCGAGTACCTGCTGCAGGGGCTGTGGTGGATCTGCCCACGGACTATGAGAACGAGTTCGGGAGCTTATTTAATGGCTATCGACGGCAGATGGAGCGGATTGAAGAGCTGCTGAAATCACTGCAATCGCAGCATAAGCGCAAACGGGAAGCGGAGATACTGGCGTTGCAGGCGATGATTAATCCGCATTTTTTATACAATACCTTGGATCAGTTGAACTGGATAGCGATTGATTCCGGGCAAGAGAAGATCAGTACCATCGTCTCGCTAATGGGCAAGATGTTTCGTATTGGCCTTTCGAACGGAGAGACGGTCATTCCCATTCGGGATGAGCTAACGCATGTGGAGTGCTACCTGCAAATTCAAAAGATTCGCTGGGGAGAACGTCTCACATACAGCATGGATATCGAAGAAGATCTAAAAGATCTGTATATTTCGCGATTAACGATCCAGCCGTTTGTGGAGAATGCCTTCATTCATGGTTTCCATGGCAGAAGGACTGGGGAAGTCCACGTCTCCCTTAAGCGTAAGGAATACGAATTAGAAATTATCATTTGCGATAATGGCGTTGGGCTGAAGACAGATTGGGCATTACCGAAGCCACGCAAAACGGGAGGCTATGGCGTCAGAAATGTGATGGACCGGATCGCAGCATATTTCGGGGAGCCTTACGGTGTCACTTTACGAAACAGAGAGGAAGGCGGAACGGAAGTCGTCCTGCTGCTCCCTATTTTGCACAATAAAACAGAACTGGAGGAGGCCCTTCATGTGGAGAGTACTTATTATTGATGATGATTTTCAAGTGTTAGAAGGGATGAAGAAATCGATTCCCTGGGAGCGGCTGGAAGCAGAATGGGTAGGAGAAGCCATGGATGGGCAAGAGGGGCTTCTCATGGTTAAGGAAACGAGTCCGGACATTATTATAACGGATATCTACATGCCTGTGATGAATGGCCTCGAGATGATTGAGCAGCTGAAACAGGTTGGATTTTCTGGAGAAATTATTATTCTCAGTGGTTATTCCGATTTTCAGTATGCGCGCCAAGCCTTGCGGCTACAGGTGAGCGATTACTTGTCGAAGCCAGTTACGATGGATGAGCTGGGGGGCGTACTGGAGCGGGTAATTCGCGAGCTGGAGACTAAGGAATTGGCCAAGCTTGAGCAGGAGGAGACACGGCGCAGGTTGATGATGTACGAACCCTTCGTGCAGAAGGAATGGCTAAAATCGGTCGTTACGGGTACATTGGGTCGGGCTATGGCAGAGGAAAGCATGGAGCCCATCGATGAGAAAGTGTGGCTGCTGCAGAAGCATCTCGTCATGGGCATTGAGCTGATGGGGACGGATCGCGTATCGAATCTTACCTTAACAGATTGGAGCTTGTTCCGATTTGCACTAGCCAATATCATATGTGAAGTGCTAGAGCAAGAATGGCCACAATCGGAATTCATCGAATTGCACAGCCATCATGCTGCCATCGTGTATCACATCCCTTCAGCCCAATCGAATGCAGAGGCCAGGGCGAATATAAGGCATATCGGAGAGCATCTCACGGCGTGTATGCAGACCTATTTGAAGCTGAGTATCCGTATCGGAATTGGCAGTGTACAGAGCGATTGGCGACAGCTTCCCAACTCAACGGAAGAGGCGTTCCTAGATTTACTCCAGCAAACGTTGAAAGAAGATCATGGGACTCGACTATCGATTCCCGATGAAGCGGAGCCTGAGTTTAAGATACGTCCCATCAAGTTTTATCAAGAACTGGCCGAGGCTATTGTGTATGCCAAGAAAGAGGAGACACTTGCGATTGTTGACGCCTACCTAGCGCAGCTCCGCCAGATGTCGCCCGTTTCGCCGGCTTACCTACAATACTTATGCTCAGAGCTGTGGACGATTCTCGCCTATTCGTTATACAGTACGGGTGTCGTGCTCGACGATCTGTTCCCCGGTTTGCCAGCAAGTCAGGAAATTGCCAAGATCTCAACGATTGAGGAGCTTCGGAATTGGCTCGAGAACAAAATCTCGGGTATTGCCTCACAACGCGGATGGAGCGAACATTCCAAACATAAGGAAGCTATCGATTTTATGATTCAGTATGCGCATCAGCATTATGCAGAGGACATTGCTTTGGAGGATTTATCTAAACAACTATATCTAACACGCAATTATTTGAACCGGATATTCAAGAAAGCGACAGGGGAGACATTTACGAACTATTTGATCCGTGTAAGGCTAGAGAAAGCTAAGGTGCTGCTGGCGGAAGGCAAGCACATGATCTATGAGATCGCAGAAATGGTAGGCTACAAGAATGTGGCTTACTTCAGTTCCATTTTTAAAAAGCATTATGGGATGAATCCCAGTGAGCTCGGAAAAAAATAGGTTGTGCTCGATTGTGGTAGAAATGTGTTCATTACCCTTATTTTGATTGTGTCCTTCCATTCATATAATGAAGCTAGAAGCGCTGCTGAATGAATGGAGCTGCTACGGCATCTTCGTTTTTAATTGAAACGGCTTTGACACAGTTCTGAATATGGAAGACAGGAAGGGGTTAACAAAATGATGAACAAGCAGATAAAAAGATGGGGTGTACTGACAATTACGGCACTTACAGCTGTAAGTCTGACCGCATGCGGTGCCGGAACCAAAACGAACGAAGCTGCGACACCGAGTAGTGGTGCAGCAGCAACACCAACAGCAGCTGTAGTCGATAATAAGCCGGTTAAACTGCGCATTGTATGGTGGGGCTCACAAGCTAGACACGATGCGACCTTGAAGGCACTCGAAGCTTATACAAAGAAGCATCCGAACGTTACGTTTGAGCCGGAATTTTCCGGGTTTGATGGCTATGCGGATAAGCTAGCTACTCAGGCTGCGGCAAAGAACGCACCTGACGTAATCCAGATGGACCCGGCATGGCTAGCGGAATACAGTGGTAGAAACCAACTCGTGGACCTTTCCAAAGGCATTAATGTCGCAGATATAGATAAGTCTCTGGTTGATTCCGGTAAATATAAAGACAAGTTGTATGCGATTCCATTAGGCAATAACGCTACGGGGATGTTATTTAATAAGAATGCTGTAGACAAACTGGGCATCACACCTCCAGCTAATGGCTGGACTTGGGATCAATATTTCCAATTTGGCAAAGACGCGAAAGCAAAGCTGGAAAAAGATAAATATGCCTTAATGGATGCGACAAGTGACTATACCGTGTATTCCTCCTACCAAAGCAGCCAAGGCAAGGGCTATCCAGTTACAATAGAAGGCAAATTCAACTTGGACAAAGATACGTACATTACGTATGCGAAGAAATATGCTGAACTTCGTAAAGAAGGCGTAGTTCCTCCGCCAGATGTTGCGACGACAGATAAAGAATCCGATGCGAAGATGGATTTGATGAACAACGATACGGTCTTAATCAAGCGTAGTTTCGCGGCCTTGCTGCCTGGCTATGAGGGCGTGAAACCGGGAGCTTATAAGTTTGTTACACAGCCCAAAGGTGCGCAAGCCAGCGGCTTCCTGAAGCCGTCCATGTTCTGGTCTGTCAGTGCGGATTCTAAGAACCCTGACGCGGCTAAAGCATTCATCGACTGGTTTGTGAACGATACAGAAGCAGCAGATATTTTGACAACAACGCGTGGTGTACCCGTTTCCAAAAAAGTTCTTGAGTACTTGACACCGAAGCTGACGCCGGCAGATAAACAGCAAATCGAGCTGATCAAGAATGTTGCGCCAGATGCGCAGCCATTTAACCCTGGGGCAAAAGGCTGGAGTAACTACACAGCTAAGGATTTCAAGGATATTGGCGAAAAAGTGATGTTTGGCAAAATTACGCCTGAAGCGGCGTATGAGGAATTGGTGAAGAAAGCAAAGGATTACCAATAAGAGCCCTACTACATTCCAGCAATTATAAGCGATACCTTTAGAACCAGGCCGTCGAGATTCTCTCGGCAGCTTGGGTTTTTCTCGTTGAAGAATGTGGATGCGGAGCACCTTCGCGTGAATCGGGTGATTCCAACGGAGATCGTGTATAATCAATGGAAGAATCACATCATAGCGAAGAATGGGTGGAAAAGTATGGTGGGAAAAGCGGTACTCAGGCAGATGGGCAGCTCGTCTCTGGCCTTGTCACCACTTGGACTCGGCTGTTGGCAGTTCAGCAATGGCCAGGGGATGGTGGGCAAGTTTTGGCCGGTGCTGAAGAAGGAAGATGTGCGCAGCATTGTTCAGACCAGTCTCAAAGGCGGGATTAATTGGTTTGATACAGCAGAAGTTTACGGAAAAGGGCAATCCGAACAAATGCTGGCGGAAGCGCTGCGTGAAGCTGGGCCACTAGCTGAAGGGGCTCACATAGCTACGAAGTGGTGGCCTGCCCTGCGCACGGCGAGCAGCATCACGAGCACCATCGATGAGCGTCTCCGATTGCTGGAAAACCGGACAATAGAGCTGCATCAGGTGCATCAGCCATTCTCATTCTCGTCTGTTCGCGAGGAAATGAATGCGATGGCTGAACTGGTGAAGCGGGGCAAAATCAAGAACGTCGGCGTCAGCAATTTCTCGGCGAAAAAGATGCGTGAAGCTGACCGTGTACTGCGGGAGCACGGACTCCGGCTCATTTCCAACCAAGTAAAATATAGCTTGTTGGATCGTCGGATTGAGCACAACGGCATCATGGATACCGCGAAGGAGCTGGGCATCGCGATTATCGCGTACTCCCCGCTGGAGCAAGGGATCTTAAGCGGTAAGTTCCATAAGAATCCTGCGCTGGTGAAAGCGATCAAGGGCCCTCGTAAATTCACTTCAGCCTTTCGAGGAGCGGGGTTACAGCAGTCGAAGCCCCTCATCGATAAGTTGGACGAGCTCGCAGTCATTTATGATGCGTCACCAACGCAGATTGCGCTGAATTGGTTGATCCATGCACATGGGGAGACGGTGTTTGCTATTCCTGGTGCATCGAAGACGCACCATGCTGAGGAGAATGTGAAGGCGATGCAATTCACACTAACCAATGAGGAATTGAAGCAAATCAGCGATGTTTCCAATCGGGTGCTGAATAAATAAACCTACTGCAACAAGTCGTTATGTAATTGTAACAGGGCTGCAATCTTTTCTTCAGGTAGATTTAAGGTAACAAGCCTATACTAAATCTCGACCCCCTTTTAAATATAAATACATTAGACCCGCGGCCCGTTGCTGTGGGTCACTTTTTTGTTTAAGGGGCAATAGATGATCTTTCATTTGTCCGTTAGTCAGCTGTATAAAACATTAGTTTTGAAGGGGGATAAAACAGGGGTAATCGTAGCCTGTATCCCAGGGGATCGGGAACTCAATTTGAAAAGCTTAGCGATCCAAAGCAGTAATAAAAAGGTAGAGATGGTTCCTGTAAAGGATATTCAAAGTTTGACAGGGTATATCAGAGGCGGCGTGTCCCCGCTTGGTATGAAAAAGAACTATCCGTTCTTCTTGGATAGTTCCGCGGCAATGATGGAGCTGGTCAGCATTAGTGCGGGCCGTCGTGGGCTGCAAATATTTATAAGCGGTGCGGATTTAATCAGAGCCTCTGAGGCCACTCTTGTGGACATAACAAGTACATAGCAACATGCAAAAAACCTGCAATCCGCGTAGTGCGAATGGCAGGTTCTTCTTATGTCAGCGCCCGACCATGCTCAACCCGCCGGTATTCCTTCGGCACAATCCCCTTGCTCTCTCGGAATATCCGCGAAAAGGTTTTGTATGATCCATACCCCACCTCTAGCGCAATCTCCGTGACGCTCATGTCAGTGGAGACCAGCAGGCTGCAGGCGTGGCGCAGACGCAGATCATGCAGGAAGTGAACGAAGGTTTGACCTGTCGTTTGCTTAATCACCTCGCTGATACGCGAGACGCTCATTGTAAAGCGAGCCGCCAAATCGGATAACGCCAAATCCTCTTGATAATTCCGATGGATGTAGTGAATAATCGGCCACACGGCGTGGCTGGACCTTGATGGCGATTTGGCCAATGTCGTAGCTTCTTCCTCTTGCCCTGCGTGCTGGAAGCGATGCCGATCAAAGCGGATCAGAATTTCTTTCAATTTGGCCTTTAGGAGCGTCTGCCTATAGCGTTCGTCGCCGTGATACTCTTTCACCATATCTTCGATGAGGGCGGTCATCTGTGCCTGTTCGGCCCCATCGAACTGCACATAGGCTGGCAATGCATTCGAGTCCTGAAATAGCTCAGACAGTCCCTGATCGTTCCCCGGCTCCATGAGCAGATCCATACTAAACATGCCATTGAAGAGAACTAGCTTTTGACCTGGGTCCGTAAAAATCTCATGCACCTGATAGGGCAGTACAAACGTGAAGGTACCAGGTGCCATCGTATGTTTCACATCATTTATTGATTCAGCTCCACGTCCTTCAACAACATAAGAGAACTCCAGGTAATCATGTCGGTGCGCGCGAAAGCCGTGCTCCAATGTATTTCTACTAAGGTGGAATGGGAAGGGAGAGTGCATATTTGGGTATGTTTTTAGATAATCTGGAAAATACGTCATGATCAGTCAGGGCTCCTTCGAAAAAATGGGACGTTTTCCGAATATACGGTACGACTTCTTAGTGATCTTATTTTATCATAAAAGCAGGGTCAACAGCGTGTACTTATGAGGAGGAACGAATCGTGGAAAGCGTTAACAAAATTAGAATTGGAATTATTGGTGCAGGCAATATTGGCGGTGTTCATATTCGGGAATTTTCCAAGCTGGCAGAACAGTGCGAAATTACGGCGATTACAGATGCTTACTTGCCTTTGGCTCAGGCGAAAGCGCAGGAGCATGGCATTGCCTATGTCGCGGCTACACCTGAGGAACTTATTCAAAGCGCAAATGTCGATGCCGTCATCATTGGGGTGCCGAATCAATACCATGCCTCCCTTGCTGTACAAGCAATTGAAGCGGGCAAACACGTACTTATCGAGAAGCCAATGGGGATTAACGCCGCTGCGGCCAAACAAATATATGATGCCAGTAAGGCTTCGAATACAATTGTAATGATTGGTCATCAAATGCGCTGGGAGTCAGTCCCTATGCAGATTAAGGAGCAGGTTGAAGCTGGCGAGTTAGGCAAAATCTATACAGCCAAAACCGGCTGGTTCCGCCGTAAAGGTATTCCAGGCTGGGGGACTTGGTTCACGAAAATGGATGAGTCCGGCGGCGGCCCGTTGATCGATATCGGCGTTCATATGTTGGATCTTGCGCTCTATTTGATGGGGAATCCGAAACCAGTTTCAGTTGTTGGTGCAACGTATGCGGAATTCGGACCACGCCGTAAAGGGATTGGCACATGGGGGAAACCGAATTGGAACGGTACGTACGATGTGGAGGATTTGGCAACGGCTCTGATTCGTATGGAGGATGGCAGCACGCTGACGCTTGAAGTGAGCTGGGCAGTTCACATGGACACGGACAACACGCCATTCGTACACCTCATGGGCGCAGATGGCGGAGCTAGCTACAAAGGTCCTACGGGTAAATTGTTGACAGAGAAATTCAACCGTGCGATCGAGACGGAATTGAAAAAGCCTGAAAATGATGAAGGTGAGCGCCAACGTCTCAGCCAACATTTCCTAGCTTGTATTCGTGAAGGCAAACAGCCAATCACATCGGCGCTTTCTGGTTATACGAACAATTTGATTCTAGATGCGATCTATGAATCTTCGCGTACAGGTAGTGAAGTGAAATTGAACTGGGATTAGTCGAGTAAACAAACACCATTTGGAGGGATTATCCGATGCTTAGAGGGTTATCTAGAGCAGGGCTTGGCAAGATCGAGAGCAACGAGCAATTTATCGAGTTAGCGGCAAAAAATGGCTTCCAAGCGGTCGATATCGACGCTGTGAGCCTTGTAGAAGCTCACACCGTTGCTGGTGCGCGGGAGCTTTTAGCGAAGAATGGACTCGTTGTCGGGTCCATTGGATTACCCGTGGAATGGCGTTCCACGGAAGAGGTGTTCCGCGAGGGGCTGCCGAAGCTAGCCCAAGCCGCGGAAGCGGCTGCAGCGCTCGGTTGCACGAGCTGCTGCACGTATGTGCTGCCCTCGACGGACCTCGGGGCAGCGCACTTCATGGCGCTCGCGACACGCAGATTGCGCACGTGCGCCCAAATCCTAGGCGCCTACGGCATCCGCCTAGGGCTGGAGTTCGTCGGTCCGCATCATCTGCGGACACGGTGGCAGAACCCGTTCATCTGGACCATTGATGAAACGTTGGATTGGATCGATGCGATTGGCGAGCGCAACGTGGGCTTGTTGTTCGATTCGTACCACTGGTACACGAATGGCGGGACTGTCGCGGATATCGAGAAGCTCCGCGCCGATCAGATCGTACACGTGCACATCAACGATGCACCAGATGTGCCAGTAGAGGAAGTGCTCGACAACGGACGCGTGTACCCGGGCGAGGGTGTTATTGATTTGGCAGGCTTCCTGCAAGGCCTGCAGCGCATTGGCTACACCGGCGCTGTGGCACAGGAGATCCTTACGGCGGAAGCGCCGACGGCTTCTCCAGAGAGCTTGGCTGAGCGCTCCAAGGCAGGCTTCGACAAGGTCTATGCCGCGGCGGGGATTTAAGGAGTTTGAGGCTTGAAGCTTGAAGCTTGATGTGTTAGACGAACCCCGTTAGGGGTTCGTTTTTTTGATCTTGGTTCACCACTAACTATTCTATCTATCGCTACCCTCGTAGCGTCACTATCCCTTCGGCTCAGGTTCAAAGCTATGCCCTGTATAACTTCATCGCTTACTCTATCGTCACTATCCCTTTGGCTCAGTTTCAAAGCCCTGCCTCGTATAACTTTATTGCTTACTCTATCGCCACTATTCCTTTGGCTCAGTTTCAAAGCCCTGCCTCGTATAACTTTATTGCTTACTCTATCGTCACTATCCCTTTGGCTCAGTTTCAAAGCCCTGCCTCGTATAACTTTATTGCTTACTCTATCGCCACTATCCCTTTGGCTCAGGTTCAAAGCCCTACTTCGTATAACTTCATTACTTACTCTATCACCACTATCCCGCTGACTCAGTATCAACTCTGTAATCAATTTCAACAACATTCTATTTCTGAGCTAAAGGGATAGTGGTAATAGAACGAACAGGAGGATGAATAGCAGGGGAGCAAAAGGACAGCTAGGGGTTCGATTGCAGAAACGCAGTAGTGGTGGATTGTAAAGGTTTCGGAAAAATGAAACAGCACGCAGTGGTGCGAGAGTGAAGGGGGATAAACGATTTATTTGAGCAGATCCGTCTTTCTGAGCTAAAGGGATAGTGGTAATAGAACGAGCACGAGGATGAATAGCAGGGGAGCAAAAGGACAGCTAGAGGTTCGATTGCAGAAACGCACAGTAGTGGTGAATTGTAAAGGTTTCGGAAAAATGAAACAGCACGCAATGGTGCGAGAGTGAAGAGGGATAGAGATTCATTTGAGCAAATCGGTCTTTCTGAACTAAAGGGATAGTGGTAATAGGCAGCTAGAGTAACGCTCTTTTTCTGAGGCAAAGGGATAGTGTCTATAGACCGGCATAAGCAGTGCTATAAGCTTGGTGCAGCGTTCCCATCCCCGTCGACAAAAATTCCTACGTTTCGTCCCTAAAGTGTGACAAACTTCTCATGGAATCTCGGGTACGATTTTAAAAAAGCGAAAAGGAGATAAGATCATGCAAATTAAGAATAAACAGGACATCAGCCTGATTTTGGACAACTTTTCAAGCTTCGCAGAGTGGGATGCAGCAGGGAAGAAGCTTTACCTTGTTTTTGCTGATAAAAAACGTGGAGGTCAATGGACCTTAATGCACTATGAAGGGGAACGCTTCAGTGTTCATGGCGTTGGGCACGATTATGGGGATGCGGATGAGTCATTTTTCGAAGAGCGCAATCAGCTTCTTTCTTTCTTGTGGGACAACCGTGCTGCGCTGAAAATAGCGATTGAAGCTAGCCAAGTCGTTTCCGCGTAGGACAGGCCCGTATAACGGAACAACAGCCTGCGAAACCACCAACAATCATGTGGTGGCTTCGCAGGCTGTTTGCTTTGTCCACTCGCGCTACGAATTAGGCGGCAAGCCCTCTTTCTGCTTATCCCGGTACTGACCGGGCGTGAGTCCTTCCTGTTTGCGGAAGGAGCGGATGAAATTCTGCGAGTTGTTGTAGCGCAGCTTCGAGGAGATATCCTTGATCGGCATATCGGTCTCGGAAAGCCATTTTTTCGCCATATTGAAGCGGTAGTTCGATAAGTAGTCGCTGAAAGAGCAGTTCGTCTCTTTACGGAAAATGCTGCTTAAATAATTCGCATTGTAATGCAAGCGGGAAGCACATTCCTCGAGCGTCAAATCTGTGTCGTAATAATGCTGCACGAGATCGATGATTTTCTCAGAAATATTGTGGTACTGCGCATCCTGACGGTCACGGTAAATCTGGATCAGGGGATGGACAACTTCGGTCCAGAACCAATCCTCGATCTCGGCTGTCGTATGCAAGCCCAGCACCTCTTCGAACAAAGAGCCTTTGTTCGGATGAATCTGATTCAAGGCGATGCCGGATTCCTGCATCATCATCAGCAGGTTGTTGAGCAGCCGCGCCAGCGGGATCTGATACTCCTGCGGCGATAGCGGCGCAGCGAATACAGCATGCAGCAGCTGCTTCAGCAGCTCGCGGGATTTATCCTTTTCGGCTAACTTAATGCTGTCGATCAGTTCATTCTCAAGAGGCTTCGGATAGTTCAAGTTTAAGTAATGCTTCCCAGAGTTGATGTTCTCATATTGAATGATGATGCCCTCACCGAGCTTAATTCGGTGCTTCAGCGCTTCAAGACCTTCTTTGTAGGCCAGTGCCATCTGGGTAAAAGAATGGATCGGCAAGGAAATTCCGATGGAAATATGCAGCTTCAAAAAGTTGTAAATATGCTGCTGCACCTGTTCCGTTAAGCTGTACACCATGGTACGGAAGTCACTATCAACCGAATCTGCACTACCGATCATCGTAACGATGGTCTGATCAATGAGGATCGGCGCTAAGCGCTGTTCCGAAGGAATTAGTTCCTCCAGCATGTTGTGCACGGCAAATAGCAGCAGTTCCATGTCCTTTTTCTCATAGCGAGTATGATCAATAGCATCGATTTGGATCGTGATGACGGACATCGTTTTCCATAAGGCAATATGTTCGGTGTAACCGAATTGTGCGAGTTTTTCTACCAATTCCGCCGATTTGATATGCCCCTGAAAAGCCTTGATGAGGAAGAACGTCCGGACTTGGCCGATGTGCTGATGGACTTCTTTTTCAAGCTGCGACTTCGATTGGAACAAGGTATGCACGTGCTCGCTGATCATCTGGAATTCATTGGCCTTGCGCTTCTGGTTTCCACTCACCAAGCCGCCGATTTGATTCAGAAGCAGCTGAATCGGTGAGTACATTTTGCGTGAAACGAGCCAAGCGAGCACTAATGCAAGAAGCAACATCAGGGCGCAGATGTAGATGGTATAGGTTCCGATTTTGCTGGATTCCTTGGTCAAGCTGTCGATTGAGGTCAAGGATAAGTAGGTCCAGTTATTCAAGTTCGAGCGCAGGAACGTAACGGAATAAGGTTTATCATGAATGCTGGCGCGGAACTGACCGCTCGCTTCTTCAAGCGGTTTCAGGTCGGTCAGACCTGCCGCTGTGATGGATTTCCCGATTAGACCGGGATCGCGATTCATCACAATCCGCTGTTGTTCATCGATTATGACGATGTCATCGGGGTGTTCAGAGTCACTTTGAATCATATCCTGCAAGGAGCAGGCGGGAATATTAGCTAAGGCTAAGCCGTATTTATCCAGACCGGTTGTCGGAAGCTTTTTGACTAATGAGATACTGTACTCACAGCTTACGCTGCGCGCATTTTCTTCCGTGTAGAACCACTCCGACGGATTCAGGGTCCATATCGTGTTGTCTGGCGTGTTCATCAGTGAAATCAATTTATCGGCAAACGGATAATTGTCAAAACGATAGAGACCTGAGTTTTTGATCATCCAATCCTGCTTCGCGTTAATCAAGAGCACATCTTCGAGCCTCGTGTCAAAAGATTGCATATACCGAATTTCGCTGCGCAGATCATCGTACATCATGAAATCGGTTACACTTAGCGGCATTTCCATAGCCTTTTTGAGAACAGTGGAATTGATGACCTGATTTAGTGTATGGTTGACAGTGGTTAATTTCTGCTCTACATTGGAATTGATTTGGGTGATTAACTGCATTTTACCTTCGTTTACATTTTTTTGGATCTCACTTGAGGATGTGACAAAGGCAAAAGCACCGATAAAAATCACAGGCAGCGTGCTGAGCAGGAAGCTGAATATCGTCATTTTGCTAAGAAAACTTAAAGAGCGCATCGTATTCAACACCTTATCTATTCGAAGAATCATTCGTCAGACTATCTATGTATTGTAGACAAGAGTCCAGTTCAGATCAATAATCATCTGCATTTGGGATAATCATTATCTCATATTTGCTGTTAAAAAACACTTGTGTTGCAAGGGGGAGTAAGCATGAGAAGTAAGTTGTTTGGTCAGCGCCTCAGTTGGATAGGACGAATGATTATCGCTCTGAATATCCTAATGCTGCTAAGTGCCTGTCAGAATGAGAGCACGCCCAAGGCCAAAGAAGAGAAGGGGACAAGGCCTGTTATTTCAATTATGGCACCTCTTCATTTTCCACACCCGCCGATACCTGAGCTTGTAGAAGCCATTGAGAAACTGACCCAAACGAAGCTGGAGTTGAACTGGGTGCCAGATGGCATTTATACGGATAAAATGAACACAGCTCTGACGACCAACTCGTTGAAAAAAGCGACCTATGTCAAATATACAGACTATATGCTGATGAAAAATTCGATTCGATCCGGCGCTTTCTGGGATATTGGCCCTTATTTGTCTTCCTATCCTAATTTGAAAAAACTCAATAAAGAGATTCTAGGTCAGGCTACGGTAGATGGCAAAATATATGGCTTATACACCGAGCGGCCGTCCTCGCGCCAGGGCATCATTATTCGGGAGGATTGGTTGAATAATCTCAATTTAAAGAAGCCGACCAATCTAAATGAACTGTACGATGTGCTCAAAGCCTTCACGAATGGGGATCCTGATCGTGATGGGAAGAACGATACATTTGGGTTAACAGATCGCAATGATCTGGTGTTCGGCTCCTTTAAGACGATTAGCTCCTACTTCGGAACACCGAATAATTGGGGCGTTTCCGCTGGAAAGCTTGTACCCGAATTCGAAACACAGGCGTATGTAGATACGATGAATTTTATGAAGAAGCTGTATGAAGAGAAGCTGATTAATTCGGATTTTGCCGTAACGAGCAAAGATGTACAGCGGGATAAATTGATTCGGGGCACGGCTGGCGTGTATATCGGCAGTATGCAGGATGTACAGCGTCTTTCAGATGAGGCACAGTTGGTGAATCCGGAGGCAAGGTTAACGCTTGTGAATCACATTGAAGGACCGCAAGGATTTCAAATTTGGTCTATTCCTAATTATAGTGCGTTATATCTATTTTCGAAAAAAGCGATTAGAACTGAGGCGGAGCTTAAGCAGATGCTGCAGTTTTTTGATCGGACGATGGATAAGGATGTCGCGAATCTGATGAAGTATGGTTTGGAAGGACGTCATTATACGGCTAAAAATGGACAAATTCAGCTCTCTGAAGAGACATCGAAGATTCGCGTCAATGAGGTCAATGCGTTGTACGCGCTGATGATCGCTGATTTGAACAATCCGAACATTATTCCTGTTGTCGAAAGCGAATCGTTATCTCAGCTGGCGGATACGCTCAGTTTGGACAATGAGAAGTATGCGATTAAGGATCCGACGTTGGGGATTGAGTCGAAGACTTATGATGAGCGCGGTGTCGAATTATACAAAATTATCTCCGACGCGACGTACAATTACATTCTGGGTAAGTTGGATAAGGCGGCTTTCCAGCAAGAGATCGAGCGTTGGAAACGCAACGGCGGGAATCAGATGATCCAGGAGTATAATGAGGCGTATGGGAAGAAGTAAGTTGCGTGTATAAATATGGCGTGATAAGATTATAAATAACAAAAGAGACGTGCGGCTAACACGTCTCCTGCACAATCGTTTGGTGGGCAACCTCCAAGGTAGTTGCAAGGTGTAACCCACTGATTAGGCCTTCAACCTGAGTGGGTTACTTTCGTTTTTCGATATAAGTTGAGATTGTACCAAACTAAATATATGACAGGGAGTCTACCAACTGGTAGGCTTTTTCTTTTCTGTTTTAATATGGATAATTGCCGTGATTACGGTAGATTTCTCCCCCTCAATAATCATCTCCCCGCCCGATAATCATCATCTCACATCCCGCGCCAGACAGGGGTTATATGAGTAAATGATTGTTTCGGTACTCCAATTGTGCCGTGTAATGTGTGAGTTGTAGCACACCACATTTTCACGGAGGTCAACCCGATATGAAGAGAAAATTAGTCACGATTCCAATGAGCGTACTACTGGTTTCCAGCTTTGCTTTGGCAGCATGCGGAGATAAAGAAACGCCTGCATCGTCATCAGCAGCTCCAGCAACGACGACAGCAGCAACACCAAAAGCGACAGATAACACACCTACAGCGATTACAATCATGTCCCCACTGAATACGGCACAAACACCACCAGATACGATTATTAAAGAACTTGAAAAGCTGACGAACACGAAATTGACGTATCAGTTCTTCCCAGCCGACACGTATGAAGAGAAATTGAATACGACGTTCGCAACTGGCGCACTGCCACAAGCAACCTATTTGAAAAACCAAGCAACATTCATCCAAATGAAATCCGCAATCCGTGACGGACAGTTCTGGGAAATCGGACCTCTATTGAAAGACTTCCCGAACCTCAGCAAGCTGAAATCCACAACGAATGATAATACGAAAGTAGATGGAAAACTTTACACGCTGTACCGTGGTGTCGACATTGCTCGCCAAGGTCTTATCTACCGGAAGGATTGGGCAGATAAGCTGGGTCTGAAGGCTCCTGCGAATATGGATGAGCTATTAGCAATGGCGAAAGCGTTTACGGAAAACGATCCTGATGGCAACGGTAAAAAAGATACAATCGGTCTAACAGATCGTAACGATCTGATCTACGGCGCATTCAAAACACTTGCAGCATGGATGGGCACACCGAACAACTGGGGTGTGAAAGACGGCAAGCTAGCTCCTGAATTCATGTTCCCGCAATATGTAGCGACGATGGATTATGTCAAAAAAATGCGTGATGGCGGCTACATCAACAAAGACTTCGCGGCAACAAGTAAAACGGATCAACAAAAACTATTCACGAGTGGCACAGCAGGTATGTATATCGGCGCCATGACGGATGTTTCCACGTTGAACAAAGACTTGGTCAAAAATGTACCGACTGCGGTAGTAGATGTTCACAGTATGGTAGCTGGTCCTGACGGCAAATTCGCAGCATGGGCACTTCCAGGTTATGCGAACGTCGTTCTGTTCCCGAAATCTGCGAACAAAACAGAAGCGGATCTTCGTAAAGTGCTTGCTTACTTCGACAAAATGATGACACCAGAAGTAGCCAATATGGCAAACTGGGGCATTAAAGATGTCAATTACAGCGTAACAGACAATAAAGCGAAGAAGTTGGATGAAGAGAAATGGACACGTGAAGTAAAACCATTCACAGATGCAGCAATTGGTGACGAAGATACATCCGGCCGATTCTTGGGTATTCCAACAATCCCTGCACAAGGCAAAGCAGATGAGTTGAAAATTGCGAACCTGAAGTTCGCTGTTCAAGATCCAGTAGCAGCGCTAGATTCCAAAACAAACCTTGAAAAAGGCGTTCAATTGCAAGCAGTTATCGTGGATGCAACGAACAAGTACATCTACGGAACACTTGATAAAGCTGGTTTTGATAAAGCAGTTGAAGATTGGAAAAGTCGTGGCGGCAGCAAAATCATCGAAGAATACAACGCAGTTTACAAAAAGTAATTCCACAATCGTACGTTTGATAAGTCAAGGCGAGAGGGCTGCTGGTATCGCGGCAGTCTTCTCCTTTTAAGGAAAGGAAGAAGTCCTATGCAAGAAGTGAATGTAGCGCAAAGCGTGGTCACTAGGAAATCGAGTAGTGAATTGAACAGACGTCTTTGGAAAAACAAATGGATTTATGTCATGTTGCTGCCAGGTATTTTGTACTTCATCGTTTTCAAATACATCCCGATGTACGGATTAATTATTTCCTTCCAGAACTACAAACCTTTCAAAGGCGTTATGGGCAGTGAATGGGTCGGTTTAGAGCATTTTAAGCGCTTGTTTACAGAGCCGGACTTCTTAAATATTTTGAGCAATACGTTAATCTTGTTCGTCATGAATCTTTTGTTTTATTTCCCAATTCCGATCATCTTAGCCCTTATGCTGAATGAAGTCAGAGGGGATCTCTTCAAGAAAGTGTTCCAAACAATTGTTTACCTGCCTCATTTCATGTCTTGGGTTATCATCGTCTCCATTAGCTTCGTTATGCTGACCATGGATGGCGGGATTATTAATGAGATCATTTCGTATTTTGGCCTTGAAAAAGTTAACTTTTTGCTGGCTCCAGAATGGTTCAGACCGATTTATATTTTGCAAGTCATTTGGCGAGAAGCAGGTTGGGGAACGATCATTTATTTAGCGGCGATTGCTTCCATCGATCCTGGCTTATATGAGGCTGCTCGTATGGATGGTGCAGGACGGCTTAGACAAGTGTGGCACATTACGCTGCCCGCGATCCGAAGTGTCATCATAGTTTTATTAATTTTGAAAATTGGTGCGGTTCTCGAGCTCGGTTTTGAACATGTGTATTTGCTTCTTAACTCCATGAACCGAGAAGTTGCTGAGATCATTGATACTTATGTATATACAGCAGGTCTTAAACAAGGTCAATTTAGCTACAGCTCAGCGATTGGTTTATTCAAATCATTCATTGGACTTGTGCTGGTCATGATCGTGAATCGTATTGCGAAGAAAATGGGTGAAGAGGGCGTTTACTAGGTCTGTAAACCCCAGCAGCTAGGAGGTTGAAATCGTGGTAGAAGATAAAACATTGGCCGGCAGAATGTTCGGTATCATCAACTATTTGTTATTAACGATCATCGGATTCATTACGATCATCCCATTCGTCCACGTGGTGGCAGGCTCCTTCACGACGAGTGCGGAAATGGCGACGAAGAAATTCGTCCTCATTCCGACGGATTGGAGTATCGAAGCATATCGATTTATTTTTTCAACGAATACGATATTTAAAGCGATGGCCGTTTCGATTGGGACGACGTTTGTCGGTACGGTTATCAGTATGTTTATCACAGCGTTGATGGCGTATGGCTTGTCACGCAGAGACGTGGATGGGCGTAAAATCATCATGTTCCTTGTAGTATTTACGATGCTATTTCACGGCGGTCTAATCCCGACGTTCCTTGTGGTCAAGGAGCTTGGGATGATCGACACTTATGCGGCGTTAATTCTTCCAACAGCCATTAGTGCGTTTAACTTAATTATTTTGAAAAATTTCTTCCAGAACATTCCTGAAGGACTTGAAGAGTCTGCCAAAATTGATGGCTGCAGCGACTTCGGTATCCTATTCCGTATCGTTCTGCCATTGTCGATGCCAGCGATTGCGACGATTTCCTTGTTCTACGCGGTAACTTATTGGAACACGTATATGAGCGCGATTCTCTATATCAATGAGAGTGCTAAGTGGCCAATTCAGGTCCTGCTTCGCCAAATTGTCGTACTTGCCAGTGGCATGGACGTGAGTGCAGATCTAGACAGTGCAACACCTCCTCCAGCACAATCGATCAAAATGGCAGTTATCGTCGTAGCTACGCTTCCAATTCTGTTGGTGTATCCATTCTTGCAGAAGCATTTTGCTAAGGGTGCGATGATCGGTTCCATTAAGGGCTAGGTAGCCCTAGATGGACAAACTCCAGCTAATTCGGTGATTTCAACCGTTTCTCGCTAAAGGGAGGAGAACTAACTGTAGGACATACAGTTAGTTCTTCAAACACGCCTAATGTGAGTTAGATGGAGTTTGTCCATTTTAAATGGATGCTGGGACGAGTTAATCCGGAAAGGCGAAACACCTCATGGCTTTAACAACAACCCGTACACTACCGAGTGGTTGTAAATTATATACAACTTAATGATGGACACGCATACACCGATGGAACTTCCGCCTGCCTGTACCTGCCTTCCCGCTGGCGTCCTGCTAACCAGATTTCCACCCTCGTAATACTACCTACATCTATGCGCACATTACATTTCTGCTAAATTATCAAATTCTAATCTTTCGCTCTATACATCCGAGAAAATTCCACACGATTAACCATCCAAATAGTAAGCGCATACAAACCGAATTTATATGGAGGAATGTTACTTGAACCAACGAAAAAGGTTGTTTGCAGCAGTGATGTCGCTTGTTTTATTATTTTCGATGCTCCCTTTTGGTGGATCCGCTGTCGCATTAGGGGCGTGGACAGGCAGTACATTTGGCGGAAGCACAGGTGCTGCACCCAAGAACTCCATTACAAGTAATACGGATGGTTCTGTTACTCTAAAAGCAGTTAACGGAGGTAAAATTGCTAGTACGGATGAGGGGCTGTCTTTTTACTATAAACAGATAAGCTTGCCTGCTGATGCGAATTTTGAATTGCGTGCTAGAGCAAAAGTAGTGAGTTTTACTAATCCGGCGAATACCCCTAACCAAGCTTCTTTTGGGTTAATGGTCAGAGGGAACGTCGGTTCGAGTTCAACAGCTACATCATCAAATTATGTGGCAGTTGGTGGATTTGGTGTTGCAGCAGTCCCTGCTACGGGTACTCCTGCTTCTACCGTTACTCAAGTGGTTTATAAAACGGGAGCTACCGAATTTGGTTCGGGTAAGGGTACGCAATTTAAATTGAATACGTTTAGTAATGTCAACGAACCTATTGAAGGCGAAGAATATGAACTATCGATTAAAAAATCAGGAAACGCCTATCAATTGACGATTAATGGGCAAAGTCAGACCTTTGTTCTTGATTTATTTTCTCATTCCGTGTACGCGAATAAGGCATATGCTGGCTTTTATGTAGCTAGGGACGCGGAAGTTATTTTTAGTAATTTCAACATTAGTGTGGATTCCCAGGCACCAACTAACATCCAAATTGACAAAACGGCTATGAAAACCACGTACTTGAAAGATCAAAGCTTTGATGCAACTGGTTTGAAAGTAACATCGGTAACAGGAAACGTGTACAAGGAAATATCTAACAATGATTATGTCATTACAGGGTTTGATAGCAGTAAGGTTGGAACGAATACAATTACCGTCAACTATAACGGTGCAATTAAAACGATTGATCTCACAATCTCGCCTTTAACAGTTACGTCATTGGACATGACCAGTCCTCCTAGTAAAACGGTGTATTACACAAGTGATCTTTTTGAGCCTGAAGGTTTAGTGATTACAGCTGGCTATGATTCAGGTCATAGAGCCGATCTGACTAGAGATAAATACACAGTCTCGATTTCCAATGCAACAGTTACGGGTTCTACGTATACGTTCGATACCCCGGGGACCAAAACCGTTACAATCCAATCAACGGAGACTCCTGCAAGAAAGACTACTTTTAATGTGACTGTGAAAAATGCACTACTCACGGGCTTGGAAATTGCCCAGCCTCCGCAAAAGACAATTTATTATCTAGGAGATACATTCAAACCTAATGGAATGGCTGTATATGCGAAATACAATGATAATTCGAGAGTAAGATTGATGAATAATGAATATATCGCTGTACTTGATACGAATACTGCGGGTTCGAAGCAGGTTGCTATTTTATATAGAGGACAACAAGCATCTACAAGCGTTACGGTAAAACAAAAAGCATTAACGGGGATTAAAGTTAACAAATATCCCAAAACGACCTATTTCGTTGGTGAAGATTTAGGCACAACTGGATTAAGCGTCTCCAAGGTCTTCGATAATTTGGATACAGAGCCTTTAACAAGCTTCACAACAGACGCTTCGAATTATGATAAAAACACCGTAGGAACCTACGATATACGAATCATTCCTACAGATACTGCGATTCTGCCGATTACGTATAAAGTGGCTGTACGAGCACCTGTGGAGCCGGAGTGGAAGACGATTCGATTCGGACAATCAACGACTGCAGCTAATAATACGATAACACCTCATGTAAGTCCTAATGTGCACAACCTAGTAGCTTTGGAGGGCGGTGGAAAGATTACTGGTGATCATGATGGTATCTCCTTCTACTATACAGAACTTGATGCAGTTCAAGATAACTTTGAGCTATCGGCCGATATTAAAGTTACTCTCTTTGCCAAAAATCCATACGATGGCCAAGAATCTTTTGGGATCATGGCAAGAGATGCAATTGGAACCCCAGGCGACTCTAGTGTGTTCGCTTCCAATATTGCAGCTATAGGTGGATACAGTGGAGGTACAACCAAACCAATTGGCACACAACTATTTGTAAGAACAGGTGTAGAGGATAAGGATGGTAAAGGCAGCAAAGGGATTCAAAGTACGATGCTAAACAATGTAAGACCTGCTGTAGTTAATGCTAATCCTCCTTCTGTACCTTACAAACTTACGTTATCGAAAACGAACAGTGGTTTTAGCGGAAGTTTAAATAGTGGTACAGAAGCGCAGTACTTTGTTCCTGACATTATGAACATCCAAGATTCTAAGATGTATGTGGGGTTTTATACAGCGCGTCTTGCCACGATTGATGTAAGCAATGTCAAACTCAAAATCACAGCAGCAGAAGCTGATGCTCCAAAAGTTGAAGGGCCACAAACTGCAGTTACGCCTGACCTTCAAGTGCTATCTTTGGATCAAACTTCAAAGGCAGCTTATGATTTAACAATTAAGCCTACTGTGAATGGTACAGTAACGATTAAAAAAGGTGAAGAAGTACTCGCGCTTGATACAATCGTTGAAGCGGGCAAAGCAATTACGTTCCAAACTTCGGTAGCCGAGAACGCAACTACGAATTTTAACGCGACTTTTTTACCAGACGATACACAGCTTCTAACCTCCTATAGCCGATTGGTGAAAACTTTTTCGGTCACGATGAAAACGTTTGGTCAAGGCGAAGATATCTATGTATCGCCAACGGGTACAAGTGCTGGTACAGGTTCTGTCAGCAGTCCTCTTGATCTTGACACAGCTATCGCTTATGTAAGTGCTGGTCAGACGATTATTGTGCAAGACGGCAGATACGTTCGCAACACTAAACTAGATATTAAGAAGGGCAATAACGGTACGGCCAATGCCAAGAAATCTCTTATTGCGGCTCCTGGTGCACAACCTGTTATTGATTTCGTGAAGAAGTCTGAGGGCGTTGTTTTAAGTGGGAACTACTGGCATGTTAAAGGAATTGATGTTAAACGATCGGCTGCGAACACGAAAGGATTTACGGTAGGCGGGAATTACAACATCGTTGAGAATAGCCGATTCTATTCGAATGGCGACACAGGTTTGCAAATTAGCAGCACGGACGGATCAGCAGACAGAACGCAATGGCCGTCGTACAATCTGATTTTGAACTGTGAATCCTTCGATAATATAGATCCAGCTAACAACAATGCTGATGGATTTGCGGCAAAACTGACATCGGGCGAGGGTAATGTGTTCCGCGGTGACATCGCCCATAATAACATTGATGATGGTTGGGATCTGTATACCAAAGTGGGTTCAGGTGCAATAGGCGCCGTCACGATAGAAGATAGCATTGCTTACAATAACGGCAAACTAACGACTGGTCTTGTTGGGGCAGGTGACAAAAATGGCTTCAAGCTTGGTGGAGAAGGCATTCATGTGCCTCATATTATCCGTAACAGCATGGCATTTGGAAATGGTGCGAACGGTTTTACTAGCAATAGTAACCCTGGTCTTATTGTTGAAAACAATGTTGGTTTTAATAATGCTGGTGGAAACTTGGATTTAAGAGGAAGTCAGGGCGTTGTAGATACGGATTTCACATTGAGCGGCTTTGTTTCCTACCAAAAGAATTCATCAAAGAAAGACAACTATCCGTCAGTATTAGTCTCAGATAACAACTATTTGTTCAATGGTACGGTTTCAGCGAATAAATCAGGTGTCAAACTTTCAGATGCTAACTTCGAAAGTTTGACGGAATTGCCGTATCAAAGAGATACAGATGGCAACATTATCTGGGGAGCTTTTCTTCAATTTATTTCACCGCTATCTGCACCGACAAGCTTATCGGCTATAGCAAGTGATGCGAAAGCGATTTTAAGCTGGAATACCGTGACTGGAGCCGCGTATTATAACGTTTATCGTGGAATGACGGAGCATGACTCCTATACTCAAATAGCGACAAACGTTACGAGTGCAACGTACACAAATAGTGGATTGATTAACGGCACGACTTATTATTTCAAAGTAACTGCAGCTAACGCTCTAGGGGAAGGTCAATATTCGAATTCAGTAAGAGTAGTACCCGATACTACAACCGACTACTCCTCCGGTGGTTCGTCACCTGCGTCCCCAACAAGCAATGAAGACAGTGTGTATCTGCTAGTGGAACCTGTGAATCAAACGATTAACGGAAAAACCGTAGCTGTAGCTACGGTGGATGAAAGTGCGTTGAGCAAAGCTTTTGATGCACTTGTAACAAAAGAAGCCAAGGAACAAAAGATTTTTATTGAAGTGAACGGTAGTGAAAACGCGGTTAAAGTTCAGTTTGATGCTAACGTATTAGCAACTGGTCTAGAAAAAGCTCCGAATACGATCATATCCATTACAAGCAATGGAGTTAGTTACCATCTTCCGGTCAAGTCGTTAGATCTTATTGATATAGCTAAAAAGCTTGGTGCTGAAGTCAATCAGGTGAAAATGAATATCTCTATGGAGAAAGTAACCGGCGAGGCAGCGGATCTGATCAACGCTAAAGCGAAAGAAGCAGGGTTATCACTAGTTTCCGATGTTTTCGATTTTATGATTAAGGCGGAAGGCAATGGGAAGACGGTCATCGTGAACGATTTTGGGCATACGTACGTATCTAGAATGATTACGCTTGTTCAAGCTGGAGATACCAACCAATTAACTGCGGTTATGTACGATCCGGAAACCGGTGAAATGACTTTCGTTCCTGCTATTTTTGACACTAGTCATGGTAAAACGACGGTGACGATCAAACGTCCAGGAAATAGTCTGTACGCGATCGTGCAAACCTCCAAAACGTTCGACGATGTGAAAGCGCACTGGGCAAAAGCGGATGTGGAATTGCTTGCCTCCAAATTAGTGATTAAAGGAGTGAGTGACAGCCAGTTTGCACCGAATGCTTCCATCACGCGCGCAGAATTTGCAGCATTGTTAACTAGATCATTAGGTTTGAATGAAGATGCGGCTACGGCAATTGCTAAATTCAATGATGTTACTGCTGGCAGTTGGTATGCAGGAAGCATTGGCGCTGCAGTGAAAGCTGATCTTATTAATGGCTTCGAAGATGGTTCCTTCCTGCCGAATGAGCGGATCACCCGTGAGCAGATGGCTGTGATGATGACAAGAGCTATGACATTTGCAGGTACAATTGTCGATGTGGACCTGAAGGCTTTGGCGGTATTTGCGGATGCGGCACAGGTTAGCGCTTGGGCAAAAGATGCTGTGTCCCAAGCTATGCATGCGGGCATTGTAAGGGGAGTAACAGAATCGACGTTCCATCCGAAGGCAGATGCGACTAGAGCGGAAGCTGCTGTTATGCTGAAACGTTTCCTGCTGGTTGTCCATTTTATCAATGAATAAACGATCATAGAATAAGAGGAGGGCGTCCAATAAGGGCGTCCTTTTTCCTGCCTCTAAGGCATTTTCCATAATTAAGGAAGCTCGTAGGCGGCGAAATATGCTAAAATAAGCTACATACACATGGGAGTTCGACAAGTGAACATCAGGGGGAAACGTCGATGAAACGACTGCTAGCTATCAGTGATATCCACGGCTGTGCGATTGAATTTAAGGAATTACTAGATAAAGCAAAGTTTAATGCGGAAGAGGATCAGCTTGTTTTGCTAGGAGATTATGTGGATCGGGGACCGGCGAGCCGTGAGGCCGTGGAGCATGTGATGTTTTTGGTGCGTGAAAAGGGTGCTATTGCGCTCAAAGGGAACCACGATCAGCGCTTCTTGGAAGTGATGGACGGGACTGATGACTTGACGGAAATGAAGTTTTTCGAGCATGGCGGCATCCAGACGTTTCAAAGCTTTAGTGGCGTTAGAAACTTTGATTTGAAAACAGCGAAAGAACGCATTAGGGCGAATTGTAGCGAGCATCTTGCCTTTTTGCGGGAGTTACCTCTGTATCACGAGAATGATACGCATATTTTTGTACATGCTGGTCTTAATCCTGCTTACGCAGATTGGAAAACACAGCCGGAGCGGGACTTTATTTGGATTCGTGCGCCTTTTTTAGGGCAGAAAACGGTAGTGAAGAAGCCTGTTGTGTTCGGTCATACGACGACGAAGGACATTCATGGGAAAGCGGATGTGTGGTTTGATACGGACAAAATAGGAATCGATGGCGGCTGTGCCTACGGTCTGCAGTTGAATCTTCTTGAAATCAATGGGAAGAATCAGTACAAGACTTATGCGGTGCCTTCCAAAGGAAGCTGGAAATAGTGAGCAAGAAATATCAAGAAGCGTAGTTCTGAATAGCGTAGACTGAGATTATCAAGTTGAAGGGGGCAAGCGATGGACACCAATTATGAGGCGCGGATACAGATGACGCTGGATCATATTGAGGAACATCTATCGGGACCGCTGTCCGTTGAGTGTTTAGCCGAGGTAGCTTGCTTCTCAGCGTTTCATTTTCATCGGGTCTTCCAAACCATGGTGGGAGATGCTGTGATGGAATATGTTCGCAAAAGGAGATTAGCGAGAGCGGCTTATCAAATCGCGCATACGGAGCACAAATTGATCGATATTGCCCTCGACAATGGATTCCAATCCCACGAGAATTTCACACGGGCTTTCAAAAAGGTGTTTGAACGTACGCCGCTCGCTTATCGCAAGCAAGGTATACGACCGCCTAGTTATCCCAAAGTGAACGTGTTGGATCGGAAATTTAATCCCTATTTAGGAGGAATACGTATGAACTACGAGCTGAAAACGAAACCTGGGTTCAAAATAATTGGATATGAATTGAAGACTTCATGTAAGGATGGACAGAACCACCGCGATATCCCGGCATTCTGGCAGAAGTATATGCAAGAGGGCTTGGGGGAGCGAATCCCGAACCGTCTTCACACAGGATTGCCTGTTGAACTCGGAATCTGTGCGGATTTTGACTTGGAAAGTGGGGACTTAACCTACATCATCGGGATGGAAGCGACGAATTTTGAGAATGTACCTGCGGATATGATATGCCGCGAGTTTCCAGAGGCGAATTACGCCGTGTTTACGACGCCGAAGGTGACGCAGGACCAATTTGTTGCCTCGATTCAGACGACATGGCAGGCCATTTTCGCGGAATGGTTTCCTCACTCGGGGTATGAGCATGCGGGAAGTGCTGAATTCGAATATTATGATGAGCGCTGTCATTCGAACCGGCATGAGCTTCTGGAGATGGATATTTATATTCCAATTAAGGCGAAGTAAAACGGAGATGATTTGTCACGGAAATGACATCTGAATTTCATCTTGCTTTAAGGTTCGAGACCTATAATGAAATTCGACCCCCTTTTAAATATATATATATGTTAGACCCGCAGCCCGTTGCTGTGGGTCTCTTTTTTTTGATTTTAGGGCGTTAATTAGCTCACACATTGACTGAATATCATATATGTAATAAAATTGTTACACATGTATGATTTTTATGAAAAACTTCGTGAATTGGAGTAGAGGTGATGTATGAAGGCTAATGGGAATGCGTTATTACAAGTCTTTGAAGCCTTAGCGAACCCGCATCGCATGCGAATTCTTGCTTCCTTACAGGTGGAACGCAAGTATGTTAGCGAGCTAGCAAGAGAAGTAGGCCTCAGTCGTCCTTTGCTCTATTTACATTTGCGAAGGTTGGAGGCGGCTGGATTGGTTACAGGCAGTTTAGAGCTTTCAGATAGCGGGAAGGCAATGAAGTTTTATGAGCTATCGGAATTCGACTACCATATTACACCGGAGTTAATCTTTGAAGCAGTCCAAACACTTAAAATGAATATGCCATCAGAAACGAATCATGTTGAGGAGGAACAATAAATGGATGGGAATAACCTTTATGGATATTTGGGTATTGGATTTATTTTTGGGATATTAGTGTTGATCGTTGTTTTGTTAATCACCTTAATTAAGCAAGGCTATAAAACGAAGCATATTCAAATGATGAGCACAGCCGACGTCGCTGCCAATGCAGAGGTTCGAAAATTTGCGGAAAACTCACTTCACCTTCAGCAAGTCATAAAGGAAGGGCAAGATAAGCTTGTAACCGAGCTTGCACAATTACGAACTCGTGTCGTGGCGATTGAACAACTGCTGCGTGAGGTGGAATAGATGGGAAGGAACTGGGGGAGCGCGCTTGTAGCTGCGCTTCCTTTCGTCAATGTAGCGTTATGGATTGCGTTCCCTCCGAATGACGATGGGTCTCACGCGGATTTTATTGCTCAGTATGTGGGTGAAGTGATAGGTTCAACGATGATGATATTAATGGCATTAACTTTACTTTTAGCAACACGATTTCGATTCCTTGAATCTCTCTTTCATGGTCTTGATAAGATGTATGTGGCACATCGAAAGACAGGAGTTACGGCGTTTGTGCTGCTTCTCCTCCATTTTATCGTTACCCCGCTTTCTCGGAGGGCAGTTCCGCCTGGACGAGCACCGGGCTATATTGCATTTGCAGGGTTCATCCTACTCATCTTACTGACACTTGCGCCAAGACTCCCTGTTATCCGAAAAATATTACATATGAGCTACAAAAGATGGCGAATATCACATCAATTTATTGGTGTTTTCTTTATTATCGGGACAGCTCACATGTTGTTGGTGGATACACTTGTTCGAACAACACTGGTGCCATTCATAGCGTTAATGTCAGCTATCGTAATAGGGATCGTCTCTTACTTGTATACCCAATTGCTTGCGATATTTATTAGAAGAAAAGCTAAGTATTTAGTAGAACATATACATTATCTTAACGCCAAGGTAGTAGAAATCGTGCTTAAACCAGTGAAGAAACCATTGGATTTTATTGCTGGGCAATTCCTCTTCGTTCGATTTAAAGGTAATCGTTTACTCTCGGAGCCTCATCCCTTCACCATCAGCTCTTCACCTCGTGAAGAAAATGTAAGACTTACGATTGCTTCGGCTGGTGATTTCACAGGATATCTATACGCAAACCTTAAGGTAGGTACTCGAGCACGGGTTGAAGGGGGGTATGGAAGGATGGACTATCGCCAAGGTGGTGAGGATCAGATCTGGATCGCTGGTGGGATTGGCGTTACTCCTTTCCTCAGTTGGATTCGAGATATGCCCCAAGAGCTCACGCGAAGAATCGATTTCTATTACACAGTAAGAACGCAAGAAGATGCTTTGTTTGTGACGGAGATACTTGGAGCAGCCCGCAAACATCCAAACTTCTGTACGTATATTAACTATTCTGCGAACCAGGGCAGGCTTACTATGGAAACCATAGTAGAAAGATCCGGTGAAAATCTAGCTCATAAGCATGTATATATGTGTGGACCGTCAGCGATGATATCGGCGTTTCAAGTTGAATTCCGACGTCTCGGCGTTCCCGCCAATTCGGTTCATTTTGAGGAGTTTGCATTTAGATGATGGAAGGTAAAAAAGAGTAAAAGCGTGCGAGCCTGAGCTCACACGCTTTTTGATTTTAAATCCACTCTCGTTTTCGCTCCACGCCACGTGAGTTGCTAATGATGACGAATATCGCCATGAGGAGGAAGATTAGTGGTAGTAGCGAAGTGCGCATTCCCTCATGGGAACGGATATGCGTCAGCATTGCGCTGGCCATGATCATCCCAATAATACCAGCGGAGATCAAGGCAGTTCGTGGCTGCCACAGGCCGATGATGAGGCCGATGCCCGCGACGAGTTCGATTGCCCCAATGATGTACATGAAAGTTAGACTATACCCATAGGTTGATGTGAAGACTTCCGTTTGCATATCATGGGCGGACAGCTTCAGAACTCCGAACATGACATAAGCTGCCGCTAACAAAATTTGAATGATGCGAGTTGTCCATGTCCAAGCCAATACCAGAGCACCTCTGTTTGTTGAAATTGGTACTGTTAGCTTGTGCAACCCAGCCAATTTCATGCGGGATACTCCTCTTAAAATGATACTGCCAAATAGCTCAACGAGCCGACTTCGTAGCTGCGGTGGATAATCTCAACAGGTCGCTGCGGATCACCGCTGCCCATTGCAATGTAGAGCGGAATGAAATGCTCAGGGCGCGGTACCGCCATCTTCGCATTGGGAGCTTCGGTGGCGTAGTTGAACAACGCCTCTAAGTTCTGGGCTTGCATGTTAGCAGCGAGCCAATCATCAAATGCAACCGCCCAAGCATCAGGCTCGGTGGCGTTCCAGTTCAACGCGCGCAGGTTATGGACCGTGGCGCCGCTGCCGATGATCAGGATGTCTTCCTGATCCAGACCACGCAATGCTTCGCCGATTCGGTACTGCTCGGCGGGCGGCAAATACGGATTCACCGAGATTTGAATGACCGGGCATACAGGTGTAGGGAACATTCTCAACAGCGGTACCCATGAGCCGTGGTCTAGACCGCGTGTGTGATCGAATTGAACAGGAATGTTCTTTGCTTCAAAGCGCTTAGCAATGGATTGAGCAAGTGAGGCGTCACCTTTTGCAGGGTATTTGATTTGAAACAGTTCATCAGGAAATCCGCGGAAATCATAAATCGTGTCGTAGACCTCATTCGTGGAGGAAATAGTGAGCACTTCGGTTTCCCAATGTGCGGTGAAGAGGACAATAGCTTTGGGCGATAACTTTGAACCGTAATCAAGCAAAAATTGGGTACAAGCAGTATCTTGAAGAGCCATCATGGGGGAACCATGCCCTACGAAAATCGGTGAAATCATAGCGAACATCTCCTTATTTATGGTTAATACACTTAAATATATTTAATTACTTTATGTAACTGATCATACGCTTCTGATTACGCTTCGTCAAGTAAGTTAATTACTTTTTGTTAGTTATTTTTTGATGTCGTATTTGTGATCAAATAAAGAAGAGCCTCCCAAAACAGGAGGCTCCTCGCGCCATTCATCTACTCCTCAGGTTCCACTGCCTCTAGGCGAGAATAAGTAAGTCCCTCGGTGTTATCGTCTTGCTCAACGAAACGTTTGAGCACATTAAGTTTATTTTCCCAATAGCGCTCGTAATAGGAAAGCCAGCGTTTGAGCTCCATCAGCGGCTCAGCCTCCAACCGGTAACGGGTCTCGCGGCCGACTTTACGTTCTTTCACTAAGCCGGCCTCGGCGAGAATTCGAAGATGCTTCGAAACCGCTGTACGGCTCATCGGGAAGTGGCTGGAGATAACAGTGACGGGCATCTCCTGGTCACCCAGAAGCTGCAGCAGATGTCGTCGCGTGGGATCCGCTATGGCCTGGAAGACGTCATGCTTTTGCTCAGGAATAGCCATCTTAAGCCTCGATATAAGCAGAAAGCCTTTGGACGATGCCTGCCCAGCCTTGTGACATCGTATCGCGCACGGTATCATGCGGTTGACCGAATTCGGTAACTTTGTCGATATCCCAACCGCCATGGGTGAGGGTGAACTCGGTTTTACCCTCTAGATCAGTCAATTCAAAGGTCAGAAACCAGTCCTTCCCCCAAGAAAAGCTTAGACGATTCGGGGGATCTAGTTCTGTGACCTTACAAGGGGATTTGCCGAAAGGGCCAGCTTCCAAATGAAATTCATAGCCGATTTCTGGCATGAAATTGTTCGGCATGAACCAGACGGCGATGCCTTCAGAAGTGGCAACAGCGTTCCACACTTTTTGTATAGGGGCATTGAAAACTAGCGTTTGTTTAATATCAGGTAGGGATTGCATTTGATTTTCCATTAGTAAAAGCCTCCAGTAATCGTATAGTTATTTACTTTGTACATGACTTCGTTTTGAAGCGCATCAATCTAGTTTTCCCTTAAAATCACATTTCCATTGGGTATCGCTAAAGTGAAACCGTTTGGTTACATGTCTGATTATACGAAACCATTTGGTTTCGTGTCAAGGTGCATTCAAGATCCGTTACCAAAGCGCAACTTTTAGGCGAAATGGATTATTTTGAACATATCTGCTCAGAATAAAAGAAAGCTCTAGGTGGGGGGATTATGCATGGCCATATGGGATCGTATATTGTTTTCCTTCTCACGGCAAGTAAATAGAGAGCTTAAAGGATTTGAGGTACCCGTGTTAACGGAGGCCGTCCATACAGATGAATCGGTATCTCTAGCTCATATCCTGGAGCAATTTGAGGATTGTGTTGATGTGTTTCATCGCCACATTCCGAGTATCCAAGTGGATATTATTTATATTCCTCATATGGTTGATCATTTGCAATTGTCCAGGGAAGTCATGGATCCCATAACGAATGCGCAAATGGATGATTTAAGCACCATTTTGGAGCAGACACAATTTGAAGCAGCGGTTGATCCTAAAATAATAGTCCTTGCCATATTGTCTGGGCAAGCGGCTATCTTTCATCGTGAGAAGGTATATCTATTTTTTGCTTATGGCCCCGAATCAAGGAGTGTGCAGCAGTCTGAAACGGAGACAGTTATCAGTGGGCCGCATGATTCGTTTACAGAAACAGCTGGTATCAACCTCTCTTTAGTGCGGAGACGGGTGAGAAGCTCGCATTTAAAGGTGGTTAAGCTAGAAGTTGGTGAAGTTACCAAAACCGTCGTATTTGTCCTTTATATCAAGGGCATTGCGAATATGGAACTGGTTGATGAATTTGTTCGGCGTATTCGTGGTATTGAAATTGATGCGGTCTATGATGGCAATATGTTCTCTCAGTATATTGATGATTTTCCGTATTCGTTATTCCCGCAATTCCTCATTACAGAGCGTCCAGATACGGCTGTTTCCAAACTGGTGGGAGGTCGCATGCTTGCCATTGTAGACGGTAGTCCAGCAGTGGTGAGCGCTCCGACGGCTTTCTTCGACTTCTTTTCTTCTGCGGATGACTATTATCAGAGATGGTCGATTGGGACGGCTACCCGAATGCTTCGGTTTATCGCCTTTGTGATCACCATTACGTTTACAGCTATTTATGTATCTGTCACTACGTATCATTATGAGATGATTCCGGAGGCGTTGATTTTAACGTTGAGAGAATCACGAAGTAAGGTGCCGTTTCCCCCTGTGATTGAAGCGATGTTGATGGAAGTGACGATAGAACTTCTGCGGGAAGCAGGGGCGCGATTGCCTACCAAAATCGGACAAACCATCGGTATCGTTGGCGGTATTGTTATCGGTCAAGCAGCCGTTCAAGCGGGACTGACGAGTAACATTCTCATTATTGCAGTTGCATCATCTGCGATATCGTCCTTTGTGATCCCGAGTTATGTGATGAGTGCATCGATTCGTCTTATCCGCTTTGGTTTGATTTTACTAGCTGGTGTATGGGGGAATTTCGGTCTGATGTTGGGAATTGCCTTCATTGTGATCCATTTATGTGGGTTGACAAGTCTAGGGACATCCTATCTATCACCTTTTGCACCTACGAAATGGACAGATTGGAAGGATGTTTTCATTCGTGGTCCTTTCTCTACACTAACTTCACGACCTGATCAAGTGAGAACAACCAATCCCAAGAAGAATAAAATGAGAAAATAAGGATGATCCGAACGTGAATGAGAAGCTGAATGGTTTCCATATCTTTATTTTGATCCATATGATCCAAGTCGGAGTGGGAATCTTTGCTTTACCACGTGTTGCAGCTGAGTACTTTGGCTATAACGGTTGGCTCATGTTAGTTGTTATTGCGGCAATCGTCGCATTCAATATTTATCTAATGTGGATCGTGTGGAAGATGGGGAAGGGAGTAAGTATTTTTGTTATTTTTGAAAGTTACCTGCCTAAATGGGTCGTTTATCCGATCTATGTCATTTTGGCGTTTACATGGTCCTTTACAGCCAGCCTTGTTGCTAAGCAGTACGTCCTCATTTTTCAGGTTACAGCATTTCCGACGGCAAACCCAATGATTTTCATGTTCTTCATTACGCTGCTTGCCTATCTATTGACGATCAAAGGCGTTTACGTCATTTCTAAAGCGAGCACTGTGTTTTTCTTTTTGGTGATGTGGATGATCATTTTGGAAGTTACATTTTATAATGATTTGAAACTATCGAGATATACGCACTATTTGTTTAAAGAAGGAAAAGAATACTGGTTGGGCGCCTTTAATCTATTTGGTTCTTACTTAGGGTTTGAGTTGTGCCTGCTGTTATTTCCTTATGTTCAGCCGAAAACGCGATTTTTCACAAGTGTCCAACTAGCTAATGTGTTTAGCTTTCTGATTTATTTGGGTGTGACTCTGATTTGCTTCGGCTTCTACAGCTTACAGCAGTTAAAGTTAATTATGTTTCCCTTCATTGATTTGCTCGCTTATATTAAATTTCCCTTTATCGAGAGAGCGGAGAATATCCTCTTTAGCTTTCTACTCCTCAGGGTTCTTATTACCATTGTGATGTATCATTGGGCAGCAGGATTGTGTATGCAACAGATATTCAAAAGTAGGAAGATTGAACATATCACGCTAGTTATGATGGGGATCACGTATTTAATTTCGTTTATTCCAAGTGTGCTGGATGAGGTCGGTAAATGGTTGTTTATTGCTACTTATTTCAATATTGCCTATACATTTGTTCTTCCACTTGGCTTAATTGGTATTCTCTCTATTCAAAGGTGGCGAAAACAGCTTGCTTAAGACTCGGTATTCATGTCTGATTATTTGTATGCTACTGATGATGACCACAGGCTGTGGGAATGACCAGCGAGTCTTAGAGAAGATTGGTTTAACCCATACGACAAGTTTTGATTTATTGCCTGGGGGGATGCTTAGGGTAACGAATAGCATCCCTCTAGCTGTAGGTGAAGGCTTAAAGCCAAGGGAGGTGTTGACGACTGTTACGGATAGTAGTAAGGGCGCAAAGGTAGACCTTGCAAGACAGAGCCAGTTAATTTTAGTGAGCGGTCAGATGCGTAATATCCTGTTCGGTTCGTCACTCGCGCGGCGAGGATTTTGGGACGATATTGATACCCTAGTCAGAGATCCCTCCATTTCACCACGAGTCAGAGTTACCGTTGTGGATGGCAATGCCAATGATTTATTAGTCAAAACCTACAGCAATTACCTGCGAACGGCTCAGTATATTGACCGAATGATGGAATCAGAATCGAAATTTCAGAGTATTCCGAAGGTCAGTTTATATGATTTTACAAGAGATTATTATGATGATGGTATAGATCCTGTTGCTCCCATCATTAAGGATATTGGCGAACATGTGAAAATTGATGGGATTGCTTTATTTCGAGATGATCGTTATCTGAGTAAGATAGCTGCGAAGGAAGCGATTTATTTTGCAATGCTGAGTAAAAATTTCAAGTTAGGTTCTTTGCCAATGACACTGAATGAAGAAAATGAAACGAAAGAGCTGGTCTTGTTCGATTCGCTGACTAGTAAAAGAAAAGTTCACGTAGCGCGTGGGGGTTCGGGCTCGTTTACAGTGAATTTTCAGATCTCAGTAAGCGGTTCTATTCTCGAGTATAGGGGAGATTTGAAGATTAGTAAGGAAGGGGATCGGCATAAGCTTGAGGAAAAAATTGCACAGAAAATTACCGACTCCATGGAGATGATGGTAAAGGATATGCAAAAGCACAATGTGGATAGTCTTGGTATAGGAAATGCTGTGAAGAATATCATTCCCTATCAAGAATGGAAAGCGATGGATTGGCGGGTGGTGTACCCCGAGGTAGAGATTCATTGTCAAACGAAAGTGAAGATCAAGCACTACGGGAAGCTTCAGTAAGTTCAAGATAGGCAGTATTATAATGACAATTGAATTCGGAGGTTGAATTTGATAGGGTAGAGGTCAAAGAATATAGCTAGAATGAAGGAGCCATGGGGAAAATGATACGATTTGCAGTTATTGGTACGAACTGGATCACAGAGGAATTCATACACGCGGCGCTCGAAACAGGAGAGTTCGAAGTGACAGCTGTATACTCTCGTACGGCGGATAAAGCGGCTGAATTTGCTGGGAAATTTGGCATCGTACATCAATTTACAGACTTAACGGCATTTGCACAAAGTGATGTGTTCGATGCTGTCTATATTGCTAGCCCGAATTCCTTGCACGCGGAGTATGCGGTTCACTGTATGAAGCACGGCAAGCATGTAATTTGCGAAAAGCCTGCGGCTTCGAACAGTACGGAACTTACGGCAATGATTGAAGCGGCACGCAGTCACAAAGTTGTGTTCATGGAGGCGTTGAAATCGACGCTGATGCCTAATTTTAAAGTCGTGCAAGAAAATTTACATAAAATTGGAAAGGTAAGACGTTATTTTGCGGGTTATTGCCAATATTCATCTAGATATGACGCCTATAAGCAGGGGACTGTGCTGAATGCGTTCAATCCTGTATTCTCCAATGGGTCCATGATGGATCTAGGTGTATATTGCATCTATCCGTTGGTTGTATTGTTTGGTGCGCCGGATAAGGTTCAGGCAAGTGCAGTGATGCTGGAATCCGGTGTTGATGGTGAAGGGAGCTTGCTGCTTAGCTACCCAGAGATGGATGCTGTCATTCAGCACTCCAAAATTGCAAGCTCCTACCTGCCTGCTGAAATTCAAGGCGAACTGGCGACGATGGTTATCGATAAGATAAACCAACCCGAGAAGGTGCAAATTCGTTACCGCGACGGTTCTGTCGAGGATTTAACACAGGAGCAAAGTGTAAGAACGATGCGCTACGAGGCGGAAGAGTTCAGCCGACTGATTAAGGCGGGCGAGCTGGAGTCCCCGACGAACTCACATGCGAATTCCAGTGCGGCGATGGCGATTATGGATGAGGCGCGGAGACAGATCGGGCTGGAGTTCCCGGCGGATCGGAAGTAAGGAACGTTAAGGGCTCAACATAACAAAGAAACCACAACCAAGTACGAGATTGGGAGTGGTTTCTTTGTTGTTCCATGAAGGTTAAGCGGATTCTGGTGTCATCCCAGACAATCCGCGCTTTTGACGGATTTTACGGATGATGAGTCCGTTGGTTGGTGAGAGGAGGAAAGCGAGTGCGAACATTACGCCTGCCACACTAATCATACAGCCGGCAATGGAAGCGTCCAGTAAGTAGGCGACATAATAACCAGCTATAGAGGAGATAACCCCGACAGCCATGCTCAGCAGGATCATGACACTGAGTTTTTCAGTTAACAGATAGGCAGTAGCTGCAGGTACGATTAACATACCGACGACCAGAATGGCACCCACACTTTCAAAAGAAGCCACAGTCGTGATCGATACTAAGCCCATCAATAGATAGTGGAATAGTAAGACCGGAATGCCCACCGCAGCAGCAAGAGCCGGATCGAACGAACAGAGTTTAAACTGTTTATAAAAGATGCCGATGACAAGACTGCTCAGTACGAGCGCAAAACCAACTGCCCAGACAGCTTTGGGTCCGATACTTATACCCCCAACTTCAATCGTGTTCCACGGCACATAGGCGATTTCGCCATAAAGCACACAGTCCAAGTCTAGATCGATTTGTCTCGTATACAAACTGACAAGTACAACGCCAATCGAGAACATGGCCGTGAACACGACACCGATAGAAGCATCCGACTGTACACCGCTTTGTTGGAAAAGTTGGATTAAGAATACCGTAATGAGTCCAATTACTGCAGCGCCGATCAGCATAAAGATCGAACCCCTAGAACCGCTAATCAGAAAAGCGATAACGATACCCGGAAGTACCGAATGGCTGATGGCATCACCAATCATGGCCATTTTACGCAGGACAAGGAAGCAGCCAACTAAGGAACAAGAGGCAGCGACAAGCGCAGCGGTGAGAATAATCCAGAAATCATTCAACAGGACTCACCTCTTTTGCCTTGACGTAGTGCTCTGGTTCGGAGCCGTTTTGAATCTTTTGTTTCATCGACGACTGTCTAATCATTTTAATGAGAAGCCCTCGTTTTGGAGCGAAAAAGAGAGAGAAGACGAATACCAGCGTAGCCGCGAGCACACTGAGTGGACCTGTAGGCAAGTTGCTGCCCATTGTACTTAAATAAGTCCCCACGAATCCGCTAAATGCTCCGAATAGGCCAGATAAGATGACCATTAACCCTAATTTTTCAGTCCAGTATCTGGCTGCAACAGCAGGTGTAATTAACAGTGCCGCCATTAAGACGACGCCTACCGCTTGGATGCCGACAACGACGGCAACGACAATGAGAAACATCATGAAATGATCCAGGATCCCTACAGGAAAGCCTAAACCTCTCGCATAGCCGGGGTCAAAGCTCAATAATTTAAATTCTTTAAAGAATAATGTACACACACCGACTAATAAAAAAGAAATAATGGCCATTGTCATGACATCGGAGTGTATCATGGATGCCGCTTGACCGAATAGAAATTTATCTAAACCACTTTGATTGCCGCTTGAACTATGCTGAATCTGCGTCAACAATACGATGCCTACCCCGAAAAAAACGGATAATACAATACCTAACGCCGAGTCATTCTTGATTTTAGAATATCGCGTAATCCATCCAATACTTAACGTTGCAAGAAGGCCGGCTACAGCTGCTCCGATGAGGAAGAAAAGAATAGATTTGGAGCCGGTGATCATAAAAGCCACGCACACACCTGGCAAAGCTGCATGCGATAGCGCATCGCCCATTAACGATTGTTTACGTAAATAAGCAAAACTGCCTAACACTCCGCTGCTCAGTCCGAGTAATGAGCATCCGAGTAATATCCATCGCGCATTCGGATCTAACCATAAGTGAAGCAATGAATCCAACATGTAGCTCACCTCGCTATCCTATTTGCTTTTCGGTATCTTCCCGATCCCAGATGGCTAGTTTACCGCCATACGTTTGTTGTAATTTGTCCTTGGTAAAGACTTCATTGGTCGGACCGATATCCACAAGGCCTACATTGAGCAAAATCACCCAATCAAAATATTCTTTTACAGTTGATAAATCATGATGAACAACGAGTACGGTCTTTCCTTGTTTCTTCAACTCACCGAGCAGGGTGATGATCGCTTTTTCGGTAGCGGCATCTACGCCTACGAAGGGTTCATCCATGAAATATAAGCTGGCATCCTGGGCCAGTGCTCTGGCTAAGAAAATACGCTGCTGCTGTCCGCCGGACAGTTGACTGATTTGTCGGTCTGCGAAGTCAGCCATCCCTACTTTTTCTAAACAAGACATAGCGATTTGTTTCTCTTTATTTCCCGGTCTGCGGAACCAACCTAAATGCCCATATCTGCCCATGGTTACAACATCGAGCGCATTCGTTGGAAAATCCCAATCGACGGATTCTCTTTGCGGCACATAACCAACAAGCTTACGCTGTTCCTTATAGGGCTTTCCATATATCTTCACTTCACCTGAGAGACTCGGAATCAAACCAAGGGCTGCTTTAATTAAGGTTGACTTTCCTGCGCCGTTCGGCCCTACAATACCGATGAGTTTGCCTTCGGGGATCGTTAAGGAGACTTGTTCCAAAACAGGTTTCTTATGATAAGCAACAGTCATGTTCTGTATGGTTAGTGGAGCATGTTTCATAGTTATTCCTCCATTACGCTTCTATTCAAACCGTTCTTCGCTTCACGTCTATTTGAGCGCCTTGACAATGGTATCTACATTATGACGAACCATCCCCACATAAGTGCCTTCCGGTGTTCCAGTTGCACCCATAGCATCAGAGAACAATTCTCCCCCGATTTGAATCTGGTGACCTTTTTCCTTCGCGCCTTGGATAACCGCTTCAATGGATTTCTTAGGCACACTGGATTCAACGAATACAGCTTTGATTTTTTTCTCGACTAAGAAATCTCTTAACTGACTGACATCTTTAGATCCGTATTCCGACGCGGTGCTGATCCCTTGAAGACCCTTCACTTGAATGTGGTAAGCGTCCCCGAAGTAACCGAAAGCATCATGAGCAGTTACGAGCACACGGGATGCCTCAGGAATTAAAGCAATTTGCTCCGTTGCATAGCGATCTATTTCTTCAAGCTTCCCTAAATAAGCGGTAGCATTCTTGGTGTAATCTTCCTTGTGAGCCGGATCTAACGCGATGAGAGAATCACGGACTTGCTCCGTTGCTTTCATCCACAGCTTCACATTAAACCAGATGTGTGGATCGTATTCTGTTGCCATCTCGGCACCGGAGCGCAATGCGTTACGATCGATTTTTTCGGATACCGCAACGGTTGGCTTTTCTTTACCCATTTTCTCTAGAATCTCAACCATTTTACCTTCGAGGTGCAGACCATTATAGAAAATAATTTGGGCGTCATCTAACTTTTTAATATCGCCTTGGGAAGCTTTATATAAATGCGGATCCACACCAGCATTCATGAGCCCAGTAACTTTGACATGTGTCGAACCAACATTCTGGACGATGTCCGTAATCATTCCTATTGTTGTGGTGACTTTAATCTCCTTCTCCGCTGAAGTTGGCGATTTCCCCGTGGTCCCACAAGCGGTTGCGATCAATAAAACGCCTACTAAAGCAAAGGCGGCACTCTTCTTCCAAAAGCTTTTTAAAGTCATCACATTCATTTCGTTATGTCCTCCCCAATCTTTCGCTTTTTTATCATGCGATATTTAAAACTTGTACAAGCCCACAATTGTTGACTTTGGGAAACATTTATTTCTTATATTATTATCCATATCTGAAAAAGTTGCAATAGGGAAACAAATTTTTGTTGATTCATTTTTTTTTGTTGCAACCACATTCCATTCGAAGTGGGTTATCACAATAAAAAAACAGTCGGAGTCTGTTCGCTCCAACTGTTTTTATGTTGTAGTATTGCTGCTGCCACTACTAATTACTTCAATGTGCCGGCGGGCTGTGCACTTCCGGGCAAACGCTCAGTCACTACTGACGTGGAGCTCTTCATTAGTGAGGTGCGCTTTTGAATGAGGTGGTACACCATCCCAATCAGCAGCCATGTTGCGCCCATCCATATCGCGTCCTTATCCAGCAGCGACAGCAGGTAGCCGATGAATCCAGCACCTAGCAACGGAAGCACTAGATACAAAATCGTTTGCTTTGGCGAGCGTTGGCGTTCTTTCATATACTTTTGCGCGATCACAGATACGTTGACGAAGAAGAAGGCGGAAAGGGCGCCGAAATTAACGAATTTCACAGCATTATCTAGGGAGATCACGAGAGCGAGCAACGAGACGACGCTAACGATTACAATGTTGAAGACCGGTGTATTGAACTTCGGATGAAGGAACGCGAACACTCGCTTCGGCAGCACATTATCTCGCCCCAACACGAACAGGAGGCGTGACACGCTCGTAACGGACGATAATCCTTGTGTGAAGATTGCAAGAATCAAAACAGTGAGGAATACGGAGCTTAATGCGGCGCCGCCAACCATTTTGACAATTTCAAAGCTGGCAGAATCGATATGAACAAAAGTTAAATGCGGATATACGAGCTGCGTTAGAAAAGAGGGCACTAAGTAAAGAACGCTGGCTGTAATAATGATGATCATGATAGCGCGCGGGATGGTTTTCTCAGAGTTGACCGTTTCTTCCGCCATCGTTGTTACTGTATCAAAACCTAAGAAAGAGAAGCATATAATGGAGGCGCCAGCGAGAATGGTGGAGAAAGGCACATCGGTTTGCAGAAAAGGCTGTAAGGGATGAATCTCACCAACACCAGATAAGTTACGGAACAGAAAGAAACAGAATACGGCGATGAAAATAATCTGAATCCAGACGAACAATTTGCTGATATTTGCAGAAAATTTGATGCCGATGATATTGATGAGACCGAGGACGATGTTAAGTCCAATGATCCACACATAAGCAGGAATGGACGGGAATTGAGCATGCAGATAGATGCCGAAGGTTAGGCACGCGATAATAGGGGAGAAGAAATAGTCTAGGAGCAAGACCCAGCCGACGAGAAACCCTAGATAGGGATGGATGCTTTTTTTGGTGTACGTGTAGGCGGAACCCGAAGTCGGAAAAACCTTCGACATCACACCATAGCTGTACGCGGTGAAGAAAATAGCGATGAAGGCGAGCAGATAGGCTTGCGTTAACATGCCATGTGCATTCTCATAAGCAATTCCGTAGATGGAAAAATAAATCATAGGAGTCATCCAAGCGAGTCCCATATAAACAACTTGGTACAGGCTTAGGGATTTACGTAGTGTGCCTTCAGTGGTCATAGCGATAACACTCCCTCATCAGTGATTTATGTGAACACAGAAGAGGATTTTATATGCAAAAAAGCCAAGGTGATATCTAGGTTACAGATATCTCCCGGGCTTTTATCCCTCCGTGAACACAGTGTTTAGCTGTGCGTCTTCTCTTGGTCCAGACCGGGAATTAGGCTGCCCGCGGAACCCTAGAAAACTTTGTATGTCATGTTTCATGACTTTTATATAAGGTGGTTAACCATTTCATTTATGATGTTAGATATCCGTCGTTTGTGTAAGTTAATATAACACATAGTTAGGGTTATGAGAAGTATTTTACGTATATAAACTAAAAAAATTAGAAGTTATTGACACATATCATCAACGATGTTATGTTTAGTAACACAAACGAATACGATTGTTTACTAGGGTTCCGCCGGTAATGTTCCGGGCTGGTCCGAGAGTAAACCACTCTTGTGAGAGAGTGCCACGGAAGGATAAAAACCTGGGAGATATCACCAAGACAATGGTCTTGTGATGTCTCCCTTTTTGTTTAAGCAAAAAGCGAAGGAGAGCGATAGCATGGGGAACATTTGGAGCAAAGACATCGGGCCAGGGGATAAATGGTCAGGGACGATTGGCAAAGGAAAGTTGATTCGTTTGACTGCGCTGGAAGCGGGTGCGAATGTGTCAATCCAGTTCTACCACGCGAAGGATCTGACGGAGCGTTACAATATGCCGGATACGCTCAAGGCACAGCATACGGCGCATTTAACCCGTGGAAATGTACTAATGAGTGACAACGGCCGTGCGATGGTAAGTATCGTGGAAGACAGCTTAGGCTGGCATGATCCACTTAGTGGATACACAAGTCGTGCAGCAACAGATGCCAAGTATGGAACGACGAATTACCAAGAGCTGCGTAACGATTGGCTGCGGAGCGGTCAAGAGAACTTCGCGGTTGAGTTGGTTCGCAACGGCCTGAGCATGCGGGATATGATGCCGGTGGTGAATCTCTTTTCCAAAGTGGTCGTGGATGAGAATGGGGATATGCGGTTGAGTCTGGGGCATTGCCCAGCAGGGGCAACGGTGACTTTACGTACAGAGCTGGATACACTAGTCGTTCTGTCCAATACACCGAACCCACTTGATCCAAGAGAGAGTTATCCATCCGTGCCTGTCAAAATCGAAGTGCTAGCAGCACCACCCCTCAATGAAGATGATTTTTGCTTGAATTATCGCCCGGAGAATCGCCGAGCTTTTGAAAATACATGGGAATATCACACACTGCTAGGTTCTTAATAGAACTAACTAATCGGAGGAGGCTGGGAATATGGCTGTATTTAATCGAGTGGAGAGCCCTCGTCTAGTGGAGGATGCGATATATAGGGAAGTGATTCAGGCGGGAGATGGCTGGATGCGTGTCCTGAAGCCAGGGCAAGTGATGCGGATCGTGGATCTGGAAGGCAATCAGGCAGCAGACACATTGTTCTATGATGCGGAAAATCCAGAGGATCACTACAGTGCAGTGGCAACGATCACAGGTCAAAGCAATATTTACTTGAGCACAGGTTCGATCCTAAGAGCGGAGTCGGGCAAGGAATTGCTGAAAATCGTAGCTGACACCTGCGGCAGTCATGATACGGTCGGTGGCTCGTGCTCGGCGCAGAGCAATACCGTGCGTTACTCGCACGATAAGCTGTCGATGCACAATTGTCGCGATACGTTCATGCTGCAGCTGGCTGGGCAGGACGGCTCCTATACGAAGCGGGACTTGGCGCCGAACATTAACTTCTTCATGAATGTACCGGTGACACCGGATGGCGGTCTGAAATTCGATGATGGCGTGTCTGCGCCTGGCTGTTATGTTGAAATGCAGTCCATTGCCAGCACGATGGCACTCATCAGTAATTGTCCGCAGCTTAACAATCCATGTAATGCCTATAACCCGACACCGATTCAGGTGCTTATCTGGGATAAATAACTGACGAACATAAATGCGAAGGAGTGGTTACGATGTTTACAAAAGTGCTAATTGCGAACCGTGGAGCGATCGCAGTGCGTATCGAGCGTACATTGCGTAAAATGGGAGTTCAATCCGTAGCTGTCTATACGGCTGCAGATCAAGATAGTTTACATGTGGATGGAGCCGATGAGGCCGTTCTAATCGGTGAGGGACCAGCGAAGTCGAGTTACTTGAATACGGAGCTGATTCTCCAAACAGCGCTCGAAACTGGTGCGCAAGCGATCCATCCTGGGTATGGCTTCTTGAGCGAAAATGCGGATTTTGCCCGCGCATGTCGCGAACATGGCATTGTATTCATCGGACCGACGCCGGAGCAAATGGAGATGTTCGGACTGAAGCATTCTGCACGTGAGATTGCCGAAAGAGCAGGCGTTCCGATGCTGCCAGGTACGCCTCTAATCACGGAATTAGAGGAAGCTCTGACAGAAGCAGCACGTATTGGCTACCCCGTTATTCTAAAAAGTACAGCTGGCGGCGGCGGTATCGGCATGCGTGTTTGTGCAGATGAAGCTACGCTGCGCTCTGCCTACGATGGTGTACGCCATTTGGCTGAAACGAATTTCAAAAACGGGGGCATGTTCCTCGAGAAATATATTGCCCGTGCTCGTCACGTTGAAGTACAAATTTTTGGCAACTCTTTAGGTGAAGTCGTAACGCTAGGTGAGCGCGATTGCTCTATTCAACGCCGTAATCAAAAGGTTATTGAAGAAAGCCCAGCTCCGAACTTATCGGACGAAGTACGTGAGGCGATGTTCGCTTCGGCGAAACGATTGGCAGCTGAAGTTGGCTACCGCAGTGCAGGCACCGTTGAGTATCTCTACGATCCAGAAACGTGTGAGTTTTACTTCTTGGAAGTGAACACGCGCCTTCAAGTGGAGCACGGTGTGACAGAGGAAGTACTTGGCATTGACCTCGTGGAGTGGATGGTGCGTGAAGCGGCGTTGGAACTGGATGATCTAGGGTCGTTGATCCGCAAGCCGCAAGGCCACAGTATCCAAGCGCGGATTTACGCGGAGGACTGTCTCCAACAGTTCCGTCCGAGTGCGGGACAATTGGATCGTGCTGTTTTCTCTAGCGATGCACGTAATGAGACATGGGTTCGCGATGGTCTGACCGTAACGACACTCTATGACCCGATGCTGGCTAAAATCATTGTTCACGGCAAGGACCGCTTAGACGCGATCCATAAATTAGTAGAAGCGCTGGCTGAAACGCGCATGTATGGGTTAACGACGAATCTGCAGTATGTACGTGCACTTCTGCAAGAAGAAGCTTGTTTGAGCGGGAATGTATACACGCAGTTACTTAACACATTTGAACCTACAGAGCGTGCACTAGAAGTCGTCGATGGTGGCATTCAAACAACCGTGCAAGACTTCCCGGGTCGTATTCGCCATTGGGATGTCGGTGTCCCGCCTTGCGGACCGATGGATCCTTTGTCTTTCCGTATCGGGAACAAGCTGCTTGGCAATGCTGACGATGCGCCTGGTCTTGAAATGACCCTGCGTGGCGGCTCCTACAAGTTCCGCAGCGACATGTGGTTCTGTGTGACTGGGGCGGATATGCAGGCGGAGTTGGATGGAGAGACAGTTGCAACGTATCGACCTGTCCATGCGGCGAAAGGGCAAGTGCTGAGCTTTGGCGAAGCCAAAGAGGGCATGCGCACGTATTTGCTCATCGGCGGCGGGCTCGATATGCCGAAGCTACTAGGCAGTTCGTCCACGTTTACGCTGGGCGGCTTCGGGGGTCACGGGGGACGTGCGCTTCGCACAGGCGACGTCCTTGGTGTGAATGAAGGCGGCGACAACCGTGTGCAAGACGTTTATGAATTAGCTCAAGATCATCGCCCTGGCATGACACGCGAGTGGACGATTGGGGTCGTGCCTGGACCACATTGTACAGGTGAGTTTTTGCGGACGGAGTATCTGGATCAACTGACCGAAACGAGCTGGGAAGTGCATTTTAACTCCTCTCGAACTGGTGTTCGCTTGAAAGGGCCTGCTCCGCTATGGACGCGTGAAGATGGCGGGGAAGCGGGACTTCACCCTTCCAATATTCATGATAATGCCTACGCGATTGGTACGCTGGATTTGACCGGCGATATGCCGATTCTGCTAGGGCCTGATGGGCCGAGTCTTGGCGGTTTCGTATGTCCGGTGACGACGGCGTCAGCCGAGTTCTGGAAGCTAGGTCAATTGCATCCTGGTGACTCCATCCGTTTCCACCTGCTGACGCTGCCGGAAGCCGAGGCATTGCGTGATCTGCAAGAGAGCAACCTGCGTGCGATTGGCGAGGGACATTTTGACCAATTGGTACACGTGCAGTTGCCTGATGTAAATGAGGAGATTACGCCGGAGTATCCGCGTCTTTATCATGCTGTGGAGAACCGTCGCTTCCCAATCACGATCCGCTGCTGTGGAGACCAAAACTTGCTCGTCGAATACGGTGAGCTTGAGCTGGATTTGCTGCTTCGCTTCCAAGTTCAGGCATTGATGCAGGCAATCGTGGAAAGTGGTTCAATTCCAGTGCTTGATCTGACGCCGGGAATTCGCTCTTTGCAAATTCATATTGATCCATCGCAAATTACGGTATCCGAAGCGTGCCAAAAGGTCATCGAGATCGACGCTGCTCTCCCGCCTTTGGAACAGTTCCGTGTACCTTCGCGTATTGTGCGTCTGCCGTTGTCATGGGATGATCCTTCAACGCAGCTTGCGATCGAGCGCTATCAACAAGGCGTGCGTCCAGATGCACCTTGGTGTCCGAGCAATATTGAGTTCATTCAACGGATTAACGGCCTAGACACCGTAGATGAAGTGAAAAAGATTGTATATGAAGCCAACTACCTTGTACTGGGGTTAGGTGATGTGTATTTAGGGGCGCCAGTAGCAACGCCGGTTGATCCTCGTCATCGTCTAGTTACTACGAAATACAATCCAGCTCGTACATGGACCCCTGAAAATGCTGTCGGCATCGGCGGAGCTTACATGTGTGTGTATGGAATGGAAGGTCCTGGCGGATATCAATTCGTAGGTCGCACCATTCAAATGTGGAATCGTCTGCGCTCAACGGAGAGCTTTCAGACGGGTAAGCCTTGGTTGTTGAGATTTTTTGATCAAATCCAGTTCTATGAAGTGAGTGCGGAAGAGCTGCTACAACTGCGCGAGGACTTCCCTCGCGGTCGATATGAGGCTGATATTCAAGAGACGACGTTTGATTTAGGGGAGTATCTGCAATTTTTAAGTTCTATAGAAGAAAGTGCGGAAACTTTCCGTGCTGAGCAGCGCGTAGCGTTCAATGAGGAGCGTGAGAGCTGGAAGGCGAAAGGACTTGCTGAATATGTCTCCGAGCAGGAGACAGGGGATGCTGCGCCAGAAGATGAGCTGCCTGCAGGCACGATTGCGGTACGGGGGATTATGCCAGGCAGTGTTTGGAAAGTGTTGGTATCTCCCGGTGAGCAAGTGAAGAAAGGCGACCAACTGGCGATCCTCGAAAGTATGAAAATGGAGTTCCCACAGCACGCACCTTGTGATGGTTATGTGTCAATGGTTGGTGTGAAGCCGGGTGATCAAGTGCATGCCGGACAATTAATTCTAGGTATCGCACAATCTGCGTAAGGGAGAGGTGAAGGGTATGGGAGAGCGAAGAGACGGAGAACGAACGATGAGTGATTTGTTGGAAAAAGAGTTAACTCTATCTTACTTGCGTGAAAAGTATGAAGCAGGCGCGTTATCTCCACAAGAGGTTATGGCGGCTATTGTAGAGCGTTCCATCGCGGATGCTGACATGAACATTTGGATTACACCGCCGTCGATGGATGCGATTCAACCGTACTTGGACCGTTTATCCACGCTATCCTTTGCGGATGCACCGCTGTGGGGTATTCCCTTCGCAATCAAAGATAACATTGACCTAGCTGGTATTCCGACGACGGCTGCCTGCGCGGAATACGCGTTTACACCGAGTGAGCATGCGGGTGTCGTGGCGAGATTGATTGCGGCAGGCGCCATTCCTGTGGGCAAAACCAATCTGGATCAGTTCGCAACAGGCTTAGTCGGCGCTCGCAGCCCTTACGGGGACGCACATAATGCCTTGCGTCCCGAACTGATCAGCGGCGGCTCGAGCTCAGGCTCAGCCGTCAGCGTGGCCCGTGGCCAAGTGGTATTCTCACTTGGCACCGATACAGCAGGCTCCGGCCGTGTGCCGGCAGCGCTGAATCGCCTAGTCGGCTATAAGCCGAGTCTCGGCGCATGGCCGACCCTTGGGGTCGTGCCAGCCTGTGCGAGCCTCGACTGTGTCACGGTCTTCGCGCATACCCTGGCGGATGCGCTTGTCGTAGACAGCGTGGCGCGGGGTGTCCACGCGGAAGATCCTTGGTCCCGCCACGTGGTACGGAAGCCAGCGGGACTGCCTAGTCGAGTTTGCTTGCCTAAAGGCGAGTTAGGTTTCTATGGGCCTTACGCTGCGGAGTATCGTGAAGCGTGGCTGCGCGCCGTTGAGCAGGTCCGTGAGGTTAGCCGCCGTGAGGGGATTTCGATTGTTGAGGTAGATGTCGAACTATTCGGGCAAGCTGCGGCGATCTTATATGAAGGTCCTTGGGTGGCGGAACGCTGGGCGGATATTGGTCCGTTTATCGAAGCTAATCCTGGCGTAGCCTATCCAGTGACGGAGACGATATTACGCTCGGGTGCAGCTGTCGAGTATGATGCAGCATCGGTATTTGTTGCGATGCATAAGCTTCAAGCTCTGAAGCTGGAGGCTCGCAAGTTACTTGAGGATGCCGTGCTTGTAATGCCAACCTGTGGTGGTACGTGGACGCGTGAGCAAGTTCTTGCAGACCCGATCAGCACGAATCGCGATATGGGTCGTTATACGAACCATTGCAACCTGCTCGATCTGTGCGCGGTTGCTGTGCCTGCGGGCGATGCGGCGCCGGAGACGCCTTTTGGAATTACCCTCTTCGCTGTGGCGGAGGAGGAGGGACTGATTTGTGGGGCGGCGGATATATTCATATCCAAACCAACACCTTCACTTCCAGCGCCGACGACGCTGGTGGCGGTTTGTGGGCTGCACATGCGTGGCTACCCGCTGGAGAAACAGATGCAAGGCTGCGGAGCGCGGTTCATCCGGGAGGATGAATCTGCGGCGAAGTACAGCCTTGTGAAGCTGCCGACATCCCCTGCGAAGCCGGGGATGATCAAGCAACAGCAGGGTGGCGCGGCCATCCTGCTGGAGATTTGGGAGATGCCGCTCGAGGCATTCGGCGGCTTCGCGGCAGCGATCCCGGCTCCGCTCGGGATCGGTAAGGTTGAGCTCCGGGACGGCACGGAAGTCCCGGGTTTTGTTTGTGAAGCTTACGCGGCTGCGGGCGCGGAAGATATTACGGCGTTGCGCGGTTGGCGCAACGTGGTTTAATAAGTGAATGACAAAGGAGCTTAGCAGTTGGTACCTAGTACCTGCTAAGCTCCTTTTAGTTAGTTTTCGCTACTCGGAAGACCACCACGCAAGATAAGGTGATGGCATCATCTTATTTTGCGTGTTTTCTCCTTTTTACTGGAAATAAAGTGATGGTATAGCGCTAAAGCGTTGAAATACGCAGGAAAACATCGACTTTGGAGCTTTTAGCGTTATCCCGAAACGTTATGTAAAGTAGTTGCGTTATTTAGGTCTTTTGGGACCGCCTCATTTTTATGTTGAGGTCAGCCAACCTATTGTTGGCTTAAAGGGAACAACATTTTAGAAGCAAGAGCACGGAATTGTAAGCTCTCTTTGTCAGTAAGGGTATCCGTGATGGCTTTAATTTGACGTCCGATCTTACTGCTTACAACCTGAATCAGTTGATGTCCCTCGGCGGTCACCTTTACATGAACGACGCGACCATCGTGAGGGGAATTACTGCGTTCAACTAGCCCCCGGCGCTCCGCACGATTGATCAATCCGGTAATGCTGGATTTGTCGAGATCAAGGTACTGGGCTAGCTGTAACATACTTAATTCTCGATCGCGTAAAATGCCGAACAACCGAATCTGAATGATGGAAACATCGTATTCAGCTCCGACCCGGGTAAGGATTCCTTGAACAAGGAAGGATAATTGGATCAAACTATCCATAATCGAGAGATTTTCTTGGGAATTAGTGTTTTTTTCGTTCACCATTATTCACTCCAGCTAAGCTCAGATATTCGTAAACAGCCTGTAAGTTATTTTCAATTTTATTTTATCATAAAAGTCATTGACATTGTACGTGGCGCAAACTATATTGTTTGTATCACGTACTATTTTTGCGTCTTAGGAGGTTATGACGAAATGTCGATGAGCAAAAGCAAAAGTAGAGGAGTTTTGATTCCTTCAATTATCGCTGTCGGCATTGCCCTGCTATTTTTGGGTTATTTTAGCTACTACATTTCCTTACACGGGAACGGAGATAGCGAGCTCAAACGTTTGGCAACGGAACAAATGGAAAGAGGCGTTGTCGAGCTTCCCGTTCGAATAGGGATTCTTTTTAACGATTTTGGTACGTATGCGGTTTATCTTGGAGCGGTATGTATATCCTTATTGTGGTTGAAGCGAGGATTGAAATCTCAGTCTGAGATCGTCCGTAGAATAGGGAAATGGGTTCTTAAACTTCACGAATTTTCGGGCTGGGCGGTAGTAGTTCTTGTTGTCGCGCATGGTATTTATTTTTTAATCAAAGAAATTCATGTTCAACATATTTACTCCGGAGCTGCCAGTTTGATTATCCTGCTGACCATTGTGGGTTACGGTTTTTTGATTAGAAAAGTAAGGAACATATGGATGAGAGCCATTCATCGTTACTTGGCTATTGCTTGGATTCCCGTACTGTGGATTCATGCGGGTAAGGATGTCATATTCGCGGCTGTTGCAACCTTCGCAGTATTGCTTCTGGTTAACATGCTTGAGAAGGCGAGTGTTCGTTCGAATGGCTAAACCAAGCCAACTTCGGTTTCCTGATGGGATGACAGTCACTTTATTGGAACAAGGGAATGATGAGTGGGGGGACTTTTTACGGATAGAGCATCAAATACTCCGACAAGGAGCTATGAATTCCCCTCATTGGCATCCGATTCTGACAGAAACCTTCGAGGTGAAGCAAGGTTTAGTTAAAGGAATTGTGTATGGCGTAGAAAGGGTGCTCGGTCCTGGCGATTGTTTGACTATTTATCCGAAACAGGTGCATCAATTCTTAAACGTTGGCCAAGAGACGCTGATAGGGATTCACGAAGTTCGCCCTCCCGGATGCCATTGGGACATGTTTTTGCTGCATCATAAATTAGCATGGGAAGGAAAGTTGAGTCAAAAGGGTGTTCCCTATAATCCTCTTTGGCTTGGAGTGATATGGAAATATGGCGACGGATATGATGCAGGAGCCCCGGCCATTGTGCAAAAGGTGGTTCTTGGTGGACTGGCTTGTCTCGCCAAGGCTCTTGGATATCGTGTCGATTAATAAATACCGAATACAGAAATGAAGGTGTAGCAATGGTTCAGAAAAAGACGGTTCTCCTGGTCATGGGGAGCATACGAGCAGGCAGAAATTGCCCCAAAATCACGGCATGGGTTGAGTCCATTGGTCGAACGAATTCAGATTATGAATACGAGATTATCGATCTGGCAAATTGGCCATTGCCGATGGACGATGAGCCGGGGATTCCCGCCTTGGGGGGATACTGCCAGCTACACACTCAAGCGTGGAGCGAAAAGATTAAGCAGGCAAGTGGCGTAATTTTCGTTACGCCCCAGTTTAACTGGGGTTATCCGGCGGTGCTCAAGAACGCGATTGATCATTTATACCACGAATGGCGGGATAAGCCCGTCATGATCGTGACCTACGGCGGCCATGGTGGTGGCCGATGCGGTAAACAGCTAAGACGGGTGGCGGTTCGGCTGAGGATGCGCATTGTGCCGACATCTCCTGCACTCCGGTTATCCGATGCGGTTATCCGTGAGGGAGCCGAACTGCAACCAGAGCGTGATTTTCGCGATTTTGCGCCACGGGTTCAGCGAGCATTATCGGAACTAGCCGATCAACTGGAAGGCCATGAAAGTGTTCTGGCACGGATGCGCCGTAAATGGAAGGTAGCGTTAGCTGTCCTTTCCTGATCATATAGCTGAAAGAGACCAGGGTCATGGCATCGCCAGAGCCGTCCGTTACTCGAGACAGTCACTAATTTCGTAATTCCGCCACTCATCCTCCAGTTTTCCTCTCGCATATCCCTCCCACCCCTATTCCTTAATATTACAATCTCGTACAAATCGCATGGAATGTAGTAGACTAAAGTAAACTACACTTAGCAATGACGATTAGGGGGAGACCATGCAAAGGAAATGGTTTTACCGATTATTATTTTCATATGTACCTTTTTTCTTTTTTATCGTGTTGGTCTTAATGATGGTGTTCTATTACAAATGGAATGTCGAAACGAAAGAACGCATTCAGAATACGAATGACGTATTCGCTTCACATGTCATGAATGTCGTGGACTCCTCGTTTCAAACAATCGAGAATTTCGTCATCCAACAGATGCTAACCGATGAATCCATCAAGGGTTATTTTAGCAGTAATGATTCAGTGTCGCCGTATGCGGCGTATGAAATTTCGCAAAGGCTGAGTAACATCAAGACGTTGTTCCCATTTGCCGGCGATGTGTACATCTATAAGAAATCTAATAATGAAGTGATTACGGATAATTCCATTTTTAAAATTGACCAATTCGCGGATGCTTCCTTTGTGGATGCTGCATTCAAGGGGGAAGCGGGTGTTCAATGGACAGCCCCTCGTTCGTACAATCAATTCATCGGGGAGGCTCGTTCTGATAAGGTGCTTTCTCTTGTCAAAAAGGTCCCCATCACATCATCAGTGCCCAATGGCGTCGTGGTCATCAATATTAAACTGGGATCGCTGATTGGCATGTTGCAATCCATTAAAGCGAATGCCGCGGATTCCATCGAGATGAGTGTTGAAGATCAACCATTCAAAGAGTTTGATGAGGGATCGGATATCGAACCGAACGCATGGGGGATTAGCGCCATTGCGTCTTCCTATACGGGGTGGAAGCTCACGGTTAAGGTGCCTAAGTTAGAGCAAGGGAGTTTATTGGCTGTATTTTTTGGTGCATGGACCCTGCCAATGTTTGGTGCGATCTTGATTAGCCTCATGTTCTTAATGTTTATTACTCATCGCAACTACAAGCCTATTGAAGAAATTATGATACGAATTGATCGTTATGCGTTGAAAAGAAGTTTGTCTATGGGGAAGAAATCCGAACATGACGAATTTCAGTTTATTACCTCGGCCCTGGATAATTTAGTTGAGAAATCGAATCAATACGAACTGCGACATCAAGAGGATTTATCCATCCGCAAAAAATATTGGTTCTACGAGCTGTTAGAAGGTAATTTCTCTCTGAATCAAGCCGAGTGGGAGACGGAAGCCGTGCAATTAGAGCTTCCCCAGAGTTTTCATTCCACGCTTGTGATGATTATTGAAATCGATAATTACCAAGAATTCCAAGCCAAATACTCCAGCAGGGATCAGTCGCTATTTAAGTTTGTTATTCATGGTGTGCTGCAAGAAATTGCCCAGAGCCAGGAGTTAACGGTATGGTTCGAATGGAAAGAGGCGGATCAATTATGTGCCATTCTCTATGTACAGGCAGAACAAGATTACCCATCCATCGAGCCCTTGGCACAATTAATCAAAAATTGGGTTTCCACGAATTTGAAATTTACAATTTCCATTTATGTTGGGACCAGAGGGAATGAGGCAGAAGAAATTAGCCATTCCTATCAAGATGCGCTGAAAGCTGGGCAATTTAGAACGCTCCGTGGCTATAACAACGTCTACTATGCGACAGAAACGCAATCACACCTACAGAGTGATATCTACCGCCAACTGCAGTCCGTTCGATCGTTAGTCAAAGCTGTGCGAGCAGCGGAAGCAGAATGGCAGCGGATTTTGGAAGAACTATTTGTAGATATGAGAACAGAGCAGCTTCCTCGGGAGAAGGTACTCGATATCATTCACTATTTGTTTTTCGCTTTGGAAAAAGAAATGGAAGACCTGCCGCCAGAACTCGCCCGCCATTGGGTAGATCGGCTCAATGTTGAAGCGAGAACCGCTTTGGTTGCCACAGATCTCATCGGAGATATCCAAGTAGGTTTACAAGATTTGTTGAATGCATTGGTCGCGTCCATACAAGAATGGCAGCTGGCCAACGAGCATCATAATCGCATTGATGAAATTAAACTGTATTTGCTTCAAAATTACAGCAACCCGGATTTGTCCCTCAATTATTTGAGTGAGAAATTTGATCTTCCTTCACGGGTATTGAGCAAGCTATTTAAAGCGGAAACAGGTGAACGCTTCGTTGAATACCTGATCGATATTCGAATGACAGAAGCGAAGCGATTGCTCCTTCAGACGACCGAACCTGTGCAGTCGATTGGTGAGCAAGTCGGTTATTTGCAGGTGATTTCTTTTATCCGTACCTTTAAAAAAGCGGAAGGCAGCACGCCGGGAGAGTATCGAAAGCAGCATGGTACTTGAGAATTCAGCGCATTTACCAAAATGTTAACTCGCGGAAATTGTTTATTGACCGTTAGGCAAGACAAGCCGTTCCTTTGCATCTGCTAAGGGCGGTTTTTTCTTGTAGATTTACATAAATGTTTATGGTGCGAATAATGGAAATTGTGGCGAGAGGACCCTCCAAGTATAGTGAGGTTGTGTTCAGATCGAACCTGCAGGAGACTCTGACACAGATGCATCAAGGGGGTGAACCATATCGGCAGCGCAACTTGGAAACGCAACATTCCACTCTACCTCATGTTTACGCCGATTATCCTTTTCTTTATCTTATTCAAATATGTTCCGATGTTCGGTAGTATCATGGCGTTCAAACATTACAATTTCGGAGATGGTATTCTCCACAGTCCTTGGGTGGGACTTGAGAACTTCAAGGTTCTATTTAGCACACCTGCTACGATTCAAATTATAAGAAATACACTTTTACTCAGTATGTTGTCTATCTTTATTGGATTTCCTTTTCCAATTCTTCTGGCGATTATGTTAAATGAAGTTCGTTCCAAGTGGTTTAAAAGTCTCGTACAAACGCTCGTATTCCTACCTCATTTCTTCTCGTGGATCATCGTTGGGGGGATCATCGTTACCATCTTTTCACAGCAAAGCGGAATGCTAAATAGTGTTTGGCAGTATCTCTTCGGACACTCGTACGCTTTCTTGTATCATGAAGGCTCATGGCTATCTATCTTTGTAGGTTCTGGGATTTGGAAAGAAGCTGGATTTAGTGCCATTGTTTATTTAGCTGCACTGGGTAGTATTGATGGCAGTCTATATGAGGCTGCTGGATTGGATGGCGCTAGTAAATGGAAGCAGATCTGGCATGTAACCCTGCCGGGTATCAGCTCAACGGTGGTATTAATGTTTATACTGGCGATGGGGCGTGTCATGGAAGTCGGGTTTGATCAAATTTTTATGCTGCAAAACGCAACAGTTTCGAATATATCCGAGGTCATCTCCACGTATGTGTACAAAATTGGATTAATGGGCTCGCAATTCAGTCTAACAGCAGCTATCGGGCTATTTGAGTCCTTGGTTAGCTTGATCCTTGTATTCGTAACGAATCGAATTGCACGCAAATTCGGCAATGGCTTGTGGTAGGGGGAGGACGACATGCAAACTTCATATGGTGAACGAACATTAGTCGTCATATTTTATGGCTTATTAACAATAGCAGCATTGGCGTGTTTATTCCCTTTGCTCCACATCATATCGCTGTCCATTAGTGATACGCATGCGGTGGCGTCAGGCTGGGTAACCTTTTATCCAATTGGCCTCTCGCTCGAATCCTATAAACAGCTGATGTCGGGCTCACCGATTATACAATCCTTTTTCAATAGCGTAGAAATTACAGGGGTTGGTGTTGTCTTAAGTATGGCTTTTACCATACTGGCGGCATATCCATTAACGCGTTCCTACTTCTTCGGGAGAAAATGGTACTTGTTCGCCATCGTCTTTACGATGCTTTTCGGCGGCGGACTGATTCCAACTTATTTGACCGTGAAAGCCTATGGAATAATGAACACTTATTGGGCTTTATGGCTGCCGGGACTTGTCAGTACCTTTAATCTTCTTGTACTTCGCTCTTTTATGGAGAACATTCCAAGTGAGCTGGATGATGCTGCAAGGATAGATGGTTGTGGAGATTGGAAATACTTGACGCGAATTGTACTTCCATTATCGATGCCTGTTCTTACGACACTTGCTTTATTTTACGGTGTGGGTTACTGGAACTCTTTCTTCAATGTGCTCATTTACATCAATGAAACAACGAAATATAACTTGTCCGTTCTGGTTCAACAAATGATTCAAAGTCAAACGATGCTAGCACAAATGAACAGCTCAGATGCTGCAGATCAGATTTTATTAACACCAGAAGAGGTCAACTCGGCTGCCATTATTGTCATGGTGCTGCCGATCATGATCATTTATCCACTGTTGCAAAGGCATTTTGTTAAGGGTGTCATGATTGGGGCTATTAAAGGATAAAACTCAGAAGAGGGGTTATGGAAGATGAAAACTTGGAATCGGAAAATGGTAACACTCGTAACGCTGACAATGGCTTGTGGATGTTTATTGGTTGCTTGCTCGAAAGATAGTGGCTCGGAGGCGACTGCTGCACCAACGGGAACAACAGCAGGTACAACTGCGCCTGCAAAAAAGGGGAACATATCCGTTACGCTCTATGATCGCGGCAACATTCCACAAGGCATGGGCACCATTGATAATAACAGATGGACCAAATGGGTAAATGAAACAGGACCAGCCGAAGCCAAGTATGTGCCTATTCCTCGTGGTGAGTCCGTTCAGAAGTTGAATATTTTATTCGCATCCGGCAGCGCACCTGACGTTATTCATGAATTTGATACCAATTTTAGAGACCAGCTTTATCAGCAGAAACAGATTATGCCTGTTGATGATTTGATCCAAAAGTACAGCACGACCTATAAGGCACTCATGCAAAAGTACCCTGAGCTGAAAAAAGCGGGCTCCAAATCAGATGGCAAGCAATATGAATTTGGCCGTGTTCAGAAGCTCGTAGGCTTCCAAGCGCTCTTTATTCGTGAAGACTGGCTGAAGAAGCTTGGCTTAAAGGCGCCTGAAACCGTGGAAGACCTATTCAAGGTCGCACAGGCTTTTGCGAATGATGATCCCGATGGTAATGGCAAAAAGGACACCTACGGTATCGCGCTAAGCGGTGAAACGGGCAGTGCGATCTCCACGATGTTCCAAGATGTGAGTTGGGTACTGCAAGATGGAAAGCTAGTACACGATTGGGATAGAGCCAAAGCAGCAGTGACCTTCAAGAAACAATTGTTTGACGCAGGTCTGACAGATAAGGATTTCTTAACGGATAAAAATGGTCAAAAAGCGGTTCAAGATTGGATTAATGGGAAGACAGGTATTTTTGTTGGACGTACCGTTGACCCTGCAAACTATGCTACCTATTACGAGCCTTTGAAGAAGAACGTGCCGACTGCCGAAGTGACATCCATTAAGCTACCTGCTTCTACGTATGGTCGTTTTGCCGTGGGGGTCAATAATCCGGTCCAGATGACAACGGTTATTAATTCGAAAACGAAGGATCCGCAGGCAGCGATGAAATATATCGACTTCATGTCGGACAAATCGACTGCGGAAGTGCTTCGATACGGAACACCTGAAGTGGATTCTGTCAAAAAAGCCAATGGCTGTTATGGGCCTAAGGATTTGGCGCAGTTTAGTAAAGAAGTATCTTGGAATCTTGACTTCCAACTCTTGCTGCAGCAGATCGAGATCGAGCCTTGTGCAAGTGTAACAAGTCAGTTGGATGCCAGTCAGCCGTTGCAGAAGGAATTCATTGAGCTAATTAAACAAAACAATATCGCCAACCTTAGCGATGATGTGAAATTTGCGCCAATTACGGCTAATGAACATATGCCAGCATTACCAGAAGATCTCAAAATCGTAAATACGAATGTGACCAAAATAACGGACTTCTATAACAAAGCGATTGTCTCTGGTTCTGCGTACACGGTGGATCAAGCATTTACTGACGCGAAAGACTTGTGGACGAAGTCCGGCGGTGCCAAGTTAGAGGAGTTCTACTTGAAATGGTATAACGAGAACAAAGATACCGCATTCCTGGCGAAGGATATGTGGAAATTCAAGCAAAACTAAAAAAAGATGCTAGTGCCGCTTTTCATGCATGCATGAGAAGCGGTAAGCTTTTTACAAAAGAATGGGAGAGATCATCATGAAATTTGCCGATATGACAGCGGGAGTGCCATATGCCAAGGACCCGGCCGTTGTTTTCTACAAGGGGAAATACTTCTTATATTATTCGAGAGGACCATTCATTGATGGCCGATGGGGAATCGGCGTTGCGGAAAGCACGGATTTGGAGAATTGGACGAAGATCGGAGAAGTGCCACTTGAGCAGCCGTGTGAAGCCAAAGGTATCTGTGCGCCTGGCGCTATCGTGTTAGAAGGTCGTGTGCACTTATTTTATCAAACGTATGGTAATTTTCCGAAGGATGCAATCTGTCATGCGGTATCGGAGGATGGGCTCACGTTTATCAAGAACGAGACGAATCCGATCTTCGCTCCAACAGGGGAGTGGAACAATGGCAGAGCGATTGACGCTGATGTGATCGTTCACGACGAGAAGCTATTTCTCTACTATGCGACGCGTGACCCGAAAGGTGAGATTCAGATGCAAGGCGTGGCAACAGCTCCGCTTCATTCTGATTATGGACGGGCAGCATGGACACAAGCTAGCACAGACACCATTCTAAAGCCAGAGTTGGCATGGGAGGGAGCTTGTATTGAGGCTGCTGCCATGTGCAAACGAGAGGGCAAGCTCTACATGTTCTATGCAGGGGCTTATAACAATGCACCTCAGCAAATTGGTTGTGCGATCAGTGAAGATGGCATTCAGTGGAAGCGGTTGTTTGAAGAACCCTTATTACCAAATGGGGAGCCAGGTAGTTGGAATTCAAGTGAATCTGGACATCCTTTCCTGTTTGTAGATCAGGATGAGCGGACGTACTTATTCTATCAAGGAAATAATGACATGGGTAAAACGTGGTATCTCTCCAAAGTAGAGATCGGTTGGAAGGATGGTTTGCCTTTTGTAATGGAGTAGGCCCAGTCTACAGTAACTATGAACCCTGCAGCATATGCTGCAGGGTTCATTTATGCGAAACAATTCAAAACAGTGGCAATAGTGGAACTTTTTCAAAGGGGTTGTAATTGATTTCTAGACATGGTACATTAGTCCTCGTTGTTCGGAAGCAAGCAAACATAAGCAACAAAAAAAAGAAATAAAAAAGCTTGCAATTAAAAAAACAACATGGTATATTACTTCTCGCTGCTTCGGTAACACGGCAGTGAACGAAAGAAATTGATCTTTGAAAACTGAACAACGAGTGAGTAAGCACAGTCGAGTAATCGACTATAA
>NZ_JCAUAR010000015.1:0-181537 GCF_059692055.1 Paenibacillus sp. J31R109
ATGATGGCGGAAGGGATCCACGCGTTCCCATCTCGAACACGACCGTTAAGCCTTCCAGCGTCGATGGTACTTGAACCGCAGGGTTCTGGGAGAGTAGAACGTTGCCAAGCAATAAGTAAGAGTCTTTCTGGATTAATTTCCAGAAAGACTCTTTTTTTTATATCTGTAAATGTTGCTTTTTTAACCATACTAATCCTACGAGGAGGGATGACGATGAGGACGACAAGCAGCATGAGATGGATGAGCAGGGTGTGTCTTTGTTCGTTAGTAACGCTGATGATGAATGGATGCTCAGCTAAGATTGATGAAGTGAAGGAAGAAGCAAATCCACTTCACGCTTTGAGTTATATGGGGAGCATCGGCACAGCGTCAAACCAGGTGGCAACGCCTTCTTTTCAGAGTACAAGTAAACCGGTCGTGAAGGGTATTTACGTTTCTGCTTGGTCGGCCGTAGGCGATAAATTTGAGCAATTAATTCAGCTTGTAGAGCAAACCGATCTAAATGCCATGGTGATAGATGTTAAGAATGATTCAGGTCAGGTGACATACCCATCAACGGTTCCTTTGGTTAATGAGATTGGGGCGAACAGCCATGTCATCATACATGATTTGAAAGATAAGTTGCAGAGATTGAAGCAGAAACATATTTATACGATTGCCAGATTAGTCGTGTTCAAGGACCCCTACTTAAGTAAAAAGAAAAGTACATTAGCTATGAAAAAGAAAGATGGAACTGTCTGGAAGGACCCGAAGGGAATCGCCTGGGTAGATCCTTTTAAAACTGAGGTATGGGATTATAATATTCAGATTGCGAAGGAAGTAGCTTCACTCGGTTTTGATGAGATTCAGTTCGATTATGTGAGGTTCCCAGAGAATGGGCAGAAGGTGGACCGTGAGGTCATTTTTGATAACCCGCAGAAGCTAAGCAAAGCGCAGGATATCGCGACCTTTTTGCATACAGCGAAGGGACGGATTGGTGATCAGGCATACATCTCTGCGGATGTGTTTGGATTAACCACTTCGATGGCGAATGATATGGGTATTGGACAGGACTGGGGGATGATCAGTAAGGAGGTACATTTCATTTCTCCGATGCTGTATCCGTCTCACTACACGAGTGGTATTTATGGTATCAAAAGTCCGGATTTGCAGCCCTACGCGGTCATTCACCAAGCCGTTAACGACGCCAATTGGAAAAATAAGCAGTTAGCACGGTCCAATCAGCAGACTGCTCAGATTAGACCTTGGTATCAGGATTTTACAGCCACATGGGTCAAACCGCATAAGAAATATGGTGACATAGATGTCAAGGAGCAGATCAAAGCGGCGAGGGAGCAGGGGGTTGAGCAGTTTTTGTTATGGAATCCTAGTAGTACGTACTCCTATCGTTAACGGAATAGACTTATTCAAGGTGAGGGGGAGCTAGATGCTCTTCCTTTTCCTTGACACCAAAAAAGGGCTTTTGTTAAGATTGCAATCATACACGGAAGAATGAAATAGAAGCTTATGAATCAAGCTTTCAGTTAGAGGGCTTTAAGGAGGATATGGTACGCTGTGAGAGAAGATAAGTTTGGCAAAGAAGGTTTAACGTTCGATGATGTATTGTTAGTTCCGAGAAAGTCAGAAGTGTTCGGTAAGGAGATCGACATTTCGACGGAACTGGCACCTGGTGTAAAATTAAATATTCCTTTTATCAGCTCGGCTATGGATACAGTGACGGAGTCTGCGCTAGCGATTGCTATGGCTCGTGAAGGCGGTATCGGAATTATTCATAAGAATATGTCCATCGAGCTACAAGCTGAGCACGTTGATCGTGTCAAAAGGTCAGAAAGCGGCGTAATCACGAACCCGTTCTCATTGACGCCTGAGCATCATGTCTATGATGCAGAAGAGTTAATGGCGAAATACCGCATATCGGGTGTACCGATTGTAAATGAAAGCAATCGTTTAGTTGGTATTTTGACGAATCGCGACTTGCGCTTTGTACATGATTACTCCATTAAAATTAAAGAAGTGATGACGCAAGAAGGGCTTGTGACAGCACCCGTTGGAACAACGCTTCAGCAAGCAGAAGGCATCCTTCAGAAACATAAAATTGAGAAACTGCCTTTGGTAGACGAGAATTTTGGTCTTAAAGGGTTAATTACGATCAAAGATATCGAGAAGGCCATTCAATTCCCTAACTCGGCCAAAGATAAACAAGGACGTTTACTAGTAGGTGCAGCTGTTGGAGTATCTAAAGACGTGATTGAGAGAGCCGCAGCGCTTGTTACAGCGGGTATTGACGTCATCGTAGTGGATTCCGCACATGGACATCACATTAATATTGCAGAGACGGTTAAAAAGCTAAGAGCACAGTATCCAGAGCTTCCGATTATCGCTGGTAACGTGGCAACAGGTGATGGTACACGCGATTTAATTAAGGCTGGAGCGTCCATGGTAAAAGTCGGAATCGGTCCTGGTTCGATCTGTACGACCCGTATTATCGCAGGGATCGGTGTTCCTCAAATTACGGCGATATATGATTGTGCACAAGCAGCGGCTGAATTCGGTGTTCCGATTATCGCTGATGGCGGTATTAAGTACTCCGGTGATGTGGTTAAAGCGATCGCAGCGGGAGCTAGCGCGGTTATGATCGGCAGCCTTTTTGCGGGAACGGATGAGAGCCCGGGTGAGTCTGAGATTTTCCAAGGGCGTAAGTTCAAGGTATATCGCGGAATGGGTTCCCTAGGCGCAATGAAAGAAGGCAGCAAGGATCGTTATTTCCAAGAGAACGAGAGCAAGCTTGTGCCAGAGGGCATCGAAGGTCGTGTGGCTTATAAAGGGCCAATGGCCGATACGGTGTATCAACTGGTAGGTGGACTTCGTTCAGGTATGGGGTATTGCGGAGCACGCAACATTCAAGAATTAATTCATGATACGCAATTTGTTCGTATTACGGGGGCAGGTTTGAAAGAAAGCCATCCGCATGATATTCAAATTACAAAAGAAGCACCGAATTACTCGATGTAGATGATAGACTTTTAGCTCGGGCGAAAAGCTCACTATAAAGTGTCACAATATGGATATAATTGGAGGCGTGGGATTTGAACCCACGTTTTCTTTTTTTTGTCTAATGGGGTGTGTTACAATATAACGTGTCTTATATTATGTCCAACATCATTTAGGGAGAGTGAAATTGTGAGATTTTTACGTTTTACAAAGAAAAAGGTTGCTTTGGTGTTAGGTGTTAGCTTAATTGCTCAATCCTTACTTTTACATATACAACCAACCTATGCGGCATCGCCTTCTCCTTCGGCAACCCCAAAGCCTGCAGCGGTGACAACGCCTGCTCCTAATGCAGCAACGACGCCTGCACCGGCACTGAATGAACCTCAAGTAGCAGCTAAATCTGCAATCATCATGGAAGCTAGCACAGGAGCTGTCCTGTTTCAAATGAACGCGGATGAAGCTTTCCCACCAGCAAGTATGGCGAAGATGATGACCGAGTATTTGGCCATGGAGAGCATTAAAGAAGGCAAATTCAAATGGGACTCACCTGTGACAGCTACGAAGAATGCGGCGGATGTCATTGGTTCTGGTCAGTTGATTGCCGAGAATGAAACGTTGACGTTCAAAGATATGTTCAATGCGATGTCTATTTATTCCGCGAACGATGCTTCTGTGGCTTTTGCAGAATTACTTGGCGGTACAGAAGAGAATTTTGCGAAAATGATGAACGATAAAGCGAAACAGCTTGGCATGTCAGATAAAGCTCATTTTATTAGTGCGACTGGACTTTCACGTGCTGATCTCAAGAACCCACCCGCTTCCATTGAGGGTGAGACGAAGATGACAGCTCGCGATGCGGCGATTCTTGCTTATAATATTTTGAAAGACCACAAAGAAATTCTAGAATTTACGAAAATCCCTTCCTTGAAGCTTAGAGCAACAGATAAAACAGCGATGATCAACTGGAACTGGATGCTTGAAGGGAATTCAACGAACACCAACTTTAAGAAGTATGCGTATCCAGGATTAGATGGCTTGAAAACCGGTTCTACGGATGATGCGGGCTACTGCTTCACTGGAACGGCAGAACGCAATGGGATGCGTATGATTACGGTTGTTATGGGGACGAAAACGGAACCAGAGCGTTTCAATGAAACACGCAAGCTGATGGACTATGCATTTAACAATTTTGAGATGAAACCATTCTTAAATGCAAAACAGACGATAGATTCTTTGAAAAGTGTGAACATTAAGAAGGGTGTACAAATGGAAGTACCTCTTGTTACGAAAACAGGTCTAACGTTCGTAGCTAGAAAAGGCGCGAAAGATACTGATTTCCAAGTGACGGCTGAGTCTGTTGAAGAAGCTAAGCTCGTAGCTCCAATTGCGAAAGGCGACACGCTTGGCAAGGTAAGAGTAACCTACAACGGTCAAGAAAAAACCGTAGAATTGATTGCGGACGGAGATGTAGAAAAAGGAAGCTGGATCCGACTGCTGTTCCGATCCATTAAAAACTTCTTCAGTGATATGTTTAATGGGATCAAAGGCGGCTCTTAGGCCAGAAAATGGGTTGTATATTGCCCATCCTTCATGTAAAATTATTGTTTAGAAGTTTATTATCGAATCGTGTAGGGAACTGCAACGAAATTGGCATACAAGCTATAGGAGGAAATAAAGAATGGAAACAGGAACTTCCCGCGTTAAAACTGGTATGGCTGAAATGCAAAAAGGCGGCGTCATCATGGACGTTATGAACGCCGAGCAAGCTAAAATCGCTGAAGCAGCTGGTGCGTCCGCTGTTATGGCACTTGAGCGCGTACCCGCTGATATTCGTGCAGCTGGTGGCGTATCCCGCATGGCGGATCCAACAATTGTTGAAGATGTTATGAAAGTTGTATCCATTCCAGTCATGGCGAAAGCAAGAATCGGGCACTTCGTTGAAGCGAAGGTTCTTGAATCCCTAGGCGTTGACTATATCGATGAGAGTGAAGTACTGACTCCTGCGGATGAAGTATTCCACATCAACAAACGTGATTTTACTGTACCTTTCGTTTGTGGTTGCCGCGATCTTGGCGAAGCTTTGCGTCGTATCGGTGAAGGAGCTTCCATGCTTCGTACGAAGGGTGAGCCAGGAACAGGCAACATCGTAGAAGCAGTTCGTCACATGCGTCAAATTCAAGGTCAAATCCGTAAAGTTCAAAGCATGTCTTTGGACGAATTGATGTTCGAAGCGAAAACAATTGGCGCTCCTTACGAGTTGATGCTTCAAGTTCACCAAACAGGTAAATTGCCTGTTGTTAACTTCGCAGCTGGCGGTGTGGCTACACCTGCTGACGCAGCGTTGATGATGCACCTTGGTTCTGATGGTGTATTCGTTGGATCCGGTATTTTCAAATCCGATAACCCAGAGAAGTTCGCAAAAGCGATCGTTGAAGCGGTAACGCACTACACGGATTTCAAATTGATCGCTGAAATTTCCAAAAACCTAGGTACCCCTATGAAGGGAATCGAAATTTCCAAGCTTCAAGCTTCCGAGCGTATGCAGGAGCGCGGCTGGTAATGACGAAGATTGGGGTTCTCGCGCTGCAAGGCGCGGTAGCGGAGCATATCCGAGGCATTGAAAAAGCAGGCGCTGAAGGTGTCGTTGTGAAACGCACCGAGCAGCTAGCTGAGCTAGATGGCATTATTCTTCCTGGCGGAGAGAGCACGACGATTGGTAAGCTTATGCGTACGTATGGCTTCATCGATGCGTTACGTGAGTTCTCTGCGGCAGGCAAGCCGGTATTCGGCACCTGCGCGGGGTTGATTGTCATCGCGAAAGAGATCACCGGACAACCAGAAGCTCATCTAGAGCTGATGGACATTACGGTGGCTCGCAACGCGTTCGGTCGTCAACGCGAAAGCTTTGAGACGGACTTGCCGATCAAAGGCATTGACGAGAACGTTCGCGCGGTATTCATTCGCGCCCCACTTATTGAGAAAGTGGGACCAGATGTGGATGTATTGGCCACGTATGACGGCCAAATCGTCGCCGCGCAGCAAGGGCATCTTCTTGCGGCGTCCTTTCACCCAGAGCTGACGGACGATTTCCGTCTGCACAGTTATTTCTTAGACATGGTAAAGCAAAGCCAAGCATAATTAACGGTTCAAGCACCCCGAGTTAACCGGATTGCCGGTATGGGTGCTTGCTTCCATATATAAACCATTTTGCGCTAACGGAGGAATCTCCTTGTTTGATGTAAAGTTACTTCGAAGTGATTTAGCAGCTGTACAAGCTGCCATGCAAAACCGCGGTAAGCAGATCGAGGAGCTTAATGGTTTCACAGAGCTAGACGTGAAGCGCAGAGAGCTGCTGCAAGAAACGGAACAGCTGAAGAATCGCCGCAACACCGTTTCCCAAGAGGTGGCGGGGCGTAAGAGATCCGGTGAAAATGCGGATGAGCTGATTCAAGAAATGAAAGTGGTCGGAGACCGCATTAAAGAGCTTGATGACGAAATTCGTGTCTTGGACGAGTCATTGCAACAGGTTCTTCTCTCCATTCCGAATATGCCGCATGCCAGCGTACCTGTAGGCCGTACGGAAGAAGAGAACGTGGAAGTACGCCGCATTGGCGATATTCCATCTTTCGATTTCGAAGTGAAGCCGCATTGGGAAGTAGCGCAGGACTTGGGCATCTTGGATTTCGAAGCAGCGGCGAAGGTAACGGGTTCGCGTTTCGTTTTTTACAAAGGGTTGGGGGCTCGTCTAGAGCGGGCATTAATCAACTTCATGATGGACCTGCACAGCGATGAGCATGGCTATGAAGAAATGCTGCCTCCCTATATCGTTAACCGTGACAGCCTCACGGGAACAGGACAACTTCCGAAGTTTGAGGAAGATGTGTTCAAGGTTGAGAATTCGGAATATTTCTTGATTCCGACAGCAGAAGTACCCGTCACGAATTATCATCGTGAAGATATTCTAACGAATGAACAGCTGCCGGTTAATTTCGTAGCGTTCAGTGCTTGTTTCCGTTCGGAAGCAGGATCCGCTGGCCGCGATACACGTGGTTTAATCAGACAGCACCAATTCAACAAAATTGAGCTCGTAAAGCTTGTTAAGCCCGAAGACTCATATGAAGAGTTGGAGAAGCTTACAGGGCATGCTGAGCGCGTCCTACAGCTTCTGAAGCTCCCTTACCGCGTGTTGTCACTCTGCACAGGCGATATTGGCTTCACATCTGCGAAGACGTACGATCTAGAAGTATGGCTGCCAAACAGCGGAGCATATCGCGAGATCTCCAGCTGCAGTAACTTCGAAGACTTCCAAGCGCGCAGAGCGAATATTCGCTTCCGCCGCGATGCGAAGGCGAAGCCGGAATTCGTACATACGCTGAATGGATCAGGCTTAGCTTTAGGCCGTACAGTGGCTGCGATTCTTGAAAATTATCAGCAAGCGGATGGATCAATCGTTGTGCCAGACGTGTTAGTACCGTACATGAACAACGTGAAAGTAATCACGAAAAAATAAGTACTTGCATCGAGTAATGATTATGTGCTACAATGCTTTTTGTCACTGCACAAGGTCGTCTCCCTAATCGGGGACGCCTATCGTGGAGAGGTGGTCGAGTGGTTTAAGGCAGCGGTCTTGAAAACCGCCGAGGTCGCAAGGTCTCCGTGGGTTCGAATCCCACCCTCTCCGTAGCCAAGGTAATACCCAACCAAAGAGTCATGCGATTCTCGAAATCGTGTGGCTTTTTTTGTTTTTATTTTTCGAAGGGCAAAGGATAAAAGTAATATATGCTTTACAAAATCTACATGATAATTTAACGGAAAATGGGTATTTTGTAGGTGGTGCTTTTCTTATAATGGACGAGATTATCCATGATAAGAGGAGTGAAAAAAGTGAAACTGAAGCTTAAAAAGTCAATCATAGCAGCACTTATTGCAGCCATCGTTTGTAACATCGGATACTTGCCAGGGACTTTGCAAAAGGCAGAAGCTGCAGCTGCGAATCATATTGTTATTAGTGAAATATTTGGTGGTGGGGCCCATAATAAAGATTCTCCTTACAAGAATGATTTCATTGAGCTTTATAATCCAACCAATAGTGTACAAAGTTTGGATACGTGGAGCGTTCAATTCCTAAAGGCCAATACAGCTGGCCAGGACACTACGACGAGTGTAACGGACAGTGTGTATCGAGCAAAGGTATCTCTTGCTGGAGATATTCAGCCTCACGGCTATTACTTAATTAAACTTGGCGTAGGACCTTGGACATCAGCGTATAGCACGGGATCCGGCAAAGAGATTGAGGGTGCCGATGCGACGGATACTAACTTAAACATGAATAAGGATGGCGGAGTTGTTGCACTTCTGAGCAGCACAGCAGATTTTGATTTCAGTGCAAGCTCAGGAGGAAACATTGTAGATTTGATTGGGTACGGAGGAGCGAGTATTTTTAAAGTTGCAGCTGCACCAGGTGGCAGTGCTCAAAAAAGTATTATTCGCAAAGCGGTAAATCCAACAGACGGAACTTTCTTAAGCACGCTTAGTGCTTACAGCTCAACTCCAGCAGGAAGTGGTCTTAATGCTGGGAATGGTTACGAGGTTGGGAATAATTCTTTAGATTTTGAAGTAACGGCCAACAATTCGCAAGTAAATCCGCAAAATAGTGCTTCTAGAATAGAGCCATTTGCAACAGCGGTTGCTAATCCTTCGGATAACACAGTTTCCATGGGTTCACTTGTGGCTATCGATTCTTCGAATGCTACTTTTCAGCTTACAGCTACATATGGGGTACCCAAAGCTACGTTGATACCTAGCACAGATTTTACAATTAGCAATTTGCCAGCTGGTTTATCCGTTTCGGCTACTGCGGTTGGAAGTGTCATGACGTTCACGATCACGGGACAAGCAAGCACAGATGTCGTAGTAGATACGCCTTTGTCCGTTACCCTGCTTCCTTCAGCCTTTCAAGGAGGGATCTACGGGCCGTCTGATGCCATTACGGGAATGACCCTACTGAAGTTTGGAGGAGTTACCAAGGTAACAGGGACAGTCACAGATGCCACGGTTCAAATGGCTACATCCACGTCTGTATCGACAACAGACAGTACCTTTGTTATTACACTAGGAAATGGCATTGTGAAAAATGGTCATTTAAATCAATCTGATTACGTAGTAACAGGTAGCACTTCGCTAAATGGATTAACGATTACAGCAGTTGGTGATGGAAACAAAACAGTGACCTTTACAATCGGCGGAACAGCTGCACGGCCGATTCTAAATGATGTTATTCTTGCGATTACGATGAAAAAAGAAGCTGTAACTACGGGGGCTAGCGAAGATTCAGATGCGATTTCCGGGATTACTGTCAAGCGACCGGCAGCACCGCTACTTAACGATACTGCCCGCAAAAATACGATTGTTACAGCACTAAAACAAGCTAATGCCTTTCATTCAGACGTCTATGATAAAAACTATAAGTACTCGGAAATGGCTGCGAAACCGCATAAGTTCTTCCGTGGTAACAGCCCGCTATTTTATCAGGATTTAGGATCGATCATCCCTGTCCCACAAGCTTGGTCAACGTGGAACGGCGTCAACACGTGGATTGAAGGCGATGCTCATACGCGTAATGTCGGCTTCTTCGATCATAATGACGGGCAACCTTATTTTGATCTCAATGATCCGGATGAATCGCTCGTAGCCCCATTCTATTTCGATTTGATCCGTTTTGTTGCAAGTATTTATAATACGAAAGATGATGTTAGCGGCACTAAGAGTACAAGCGCTGCGGATACTCGTCAAGCGGCTAAGGACTTTTTGGAGCAGTATAAATCAACGCTGGCAAGTGTTCAAGAAAACGATAGCGAGAACTCAGCTAAAATCGATGAAAATTTCTTGCTCTCAAACGGATTTTCCAACACCGATTATATGTTGAAAATCTTCTACGGGAATTCGACGAGTGAAGGTCTACTAGATAATCTTACGAATAAAGATGTGCTTGACGTTAACACGGCTAAGAAGATTAAAGGACTTACCAAAGTGGTGAATGGCGAGCGCAGCTTTATAGAAATAGCAGCTCCGACAAGTTCGACAACGGCTGATGAGAAGCTGCTTGCCGTCACTCCCGCCGAAGAGAATGAGATCAGAGCCAACTGGTCCGGATATGTAAACCAAACACGATTATCCGCAGCATCCAAGGATCAATACTTTGCCATTAAAGATATTGCGCGGGTTATTGAAAAAGGACTTGGCAGCATCGGGGTTAGGCGCTATTTCGTATTAATCGAGGGTGCTACTACGGGAACGAATGATGACCTCATTCTGGATGTAAAGCAGCAGAAAGCTCCTGCCTTGTTGGGGAACACTTTTGTGAATCTAGATTATTCAGCCTATGTAGGTAAAGACGCTTCCCGTGCGAAAAAAGCATATGACGAGTTGTCTTCCGTTGATGATCCGTTTGTCGGCGAGTTGAATGGCGCTGCCAAAACGTTTTTGATTCGAAAGATCTCAGCTTTTGATCGAGATTACGATGATAGTAAGTTCGCTGATTTTAATGCATACAAAGATTTCTTAAAGGCGTCCGCTATGGCCTATGCTTATGCGCATGCACGTGCTGATCGCAATTTAGGTTACAATTTTGAAGTGAATGCCCTTACTGTGTTGAACACCGACTGGAGTACCATCAGAGATACAATTGTCAACTTAGGTGAAGATTACGCCAAGCAAGTGGAGGCTGACTACAATCAATTTAAAAATGTGAGTGCTGCTAATTTGATTGATATTGCAGATTTGAGTGCATTATCGGTCGTGGGGGGAACAATCTCACCCTCCTTTAACAGTAAACAAACAGATTATGCTATGAGTGTTGGAAACAGTGTATACGCGATGACAGTGGCTCCAGCAGCAATTGACCCAGCGGCCACGATGACTGTGAACGGAACTGCCTATGCAGGGCCAACACCTCGTACGATAGATTTGGCTGTAGGCAGCAATGCGGTCACGATCGTGGTTACGGCACAGGATCAATCGACAAAGACATATAAGATTAGCGTTAATCGAGAGGGCTCCAACTCTAGCGGAAGCGGGACAGGGGCGGCTCCAGTCGCACCAGAAGCGACAAGCACAGTAGAGAAGAGCGATACGACTATTAAGACGACAACGGATGTAAAAAGCTCGTTAGACAGCACTGGGAAGGCCACAGCCGCAGTAACAAGCAAGCAAGTAACGGATGCGCTTGCGAAAGTGGCAGATAGTCAGGTGACTGGCAAGGATTCAGTGTTAGAAATTAAAACGGTTGTAGACCCTGCGGCAAAGGAAGCCGTGGTCAGTCTGCCAACCGAGGCTTTTGGACTCATTGCAAGCAGCTCAGCAGATACGCTGACGTTGTCAGCAGGACTTGCTCAGATTTCTTTAGACAAACAGGCCATGGGTGCTGTGCAGGGAGCCGTGACAAGCGGTACAGTAGATATTTCGATCCGCAAAGCGGACGTTCAGGCAGCAACGCAAGGTTGGACCCCAGCTGCTAAGGAAGAGCTGGAAGCCGCGGTAAGTGGTCGCCCAGTTTTCGACTTTACGATTACAGCAGGCGGCAAAACGGTTTCGAGCTTTAATGGCGGTACGGTAGAGGTCCAAGTTCCCTATAAACCGGCAGCTAATGAGGACACGAATGCCATTGTAGCCTACTACATCGCTGATAACGGTGAGCTTGTAAAAGTGACGAACAGCTATTTCGATGCCGCTACAGGCACGCTAATTTTTAAAGTAAGCCACTTTTCACAATACGCGGTGGGGTATGCACCTGTTACGTTCGGAGATACGTCAGGAAGCTTCGCGAAGAGCTATATAACTTATCTAGCCGCTCGCAATATGATCAACGGAACAGCAGAAGGTGAATTCTCGCCGGCTGCACAAATTACCCGTGCGGATTTCACCCTGATGCTCGCTCGCATGGCGGGCGCAAATCTAGGCGCGTATAAAGCGGGTACCTTCAACGATGTGAAGGCGGACAGCTATTATGCCCAGGCTGTACAATGGGCATCCGAGAATGGCATTACAAGCGGCGTACGCGCAGGTGAATTTGCACCAGCAGCTAACATATCGCGTGAGCAAATAGTAACGATGATTGCTAGGTTCGCCGCGCTGCAAAAGTTTAGTTTGCCGCAAGTTGCGGTCACGTCAACATTTGCAGATGGCGCTGAGATCCCTGCCTTCGCTGTAGATGCAGCGAAAGCGATGCAGCAAGCTGGCATTATTTCTGGGAAATCCGGCAATCGATTCGCACCGAAGGATTTCGCTTCACGTGAAGAGGCGGCTAAGATGTTGGGTATGCTTTGGCAGCAAATGATTCAATAGTTAGCTAATCTTAACACCTATTCCAAAGCACGATTTCTCATTCGTGCCGGGGAGTAGGTGTTTTTTTACATGGATAAAAGACAGGCGGCTTCCGCATTTTAATCATGTGGAGGTGTTACCTATGAGCAAATCAGATAAGCCTAGCGTGGATCAAGCTGAAATCGTGAAAGAGTGGATGCGCGTCATGCCCACCGTTCTCCAGCCTGCCGATACAACAAGGGTATGGGCAGATGAAGGCGATGCCGACGCTGTCCGAGTGCACATTATGACGGCGGGGCATACCGGCTATTCGTTTGATTTTAAAGTGACGTATGTGGACGCCAGAGAAGTGAAGGTTGAACTAACCGATGTACAGCAAGGAACGACGCATATTGACGAACGAAGTGGTGTGATACAGTCGCTAATCGATGATTATGTGCGGCATATTCATGAGTGTGCGCAGGCATTGCAGAAGGTTACGAACGCTTAATAGAAGGAGGACACCTTGATGACGAAGCAAAAGAGTGCAGATAAGAACCTGCAAAATGTGGCTAAGGATCTAGATGCGAATCCGGCGAACGCGCATAATGCGCAGCAAATCCAGCAGAAGGTCAACGACCATAGGCATCAAGATGCTCTAAATCACGAAGGAACAAACTCGTAACAGAGAGGATGAAGAGCCATGTCTAAACCTAAAAACTATTCCGCAGGTGACAATCTTGTTAATAATGGCAATGTAAAGAATCGAAACAATGCGGGTGGCAATCAGGAGCCACTGTCTGGTTCTAAGAAAGTGAAGAATCAGAATCATCATGGCGGACACGCTGCAGAAGGTCATGGACACGGCGGATAACGGGCAACGAAATTTTTAAAAATAATATGATTAGAAAAACAAAAATCGGTCATACTATTATTGTCGGCAAGCAGAGAGGTGTGGTTCCGTTGGAGCAATTAGCGAAAGCGAAACAACCGTTGCAAAGAGGACTTTTCTACCTGTTATAATCAGGCTGGAGGGCGATGTGCTAAAGACACTTACCGTGTTTTATACGCAGATTTAACTTAGGTTTTATGTGTAACAAGGTTCAAAGAAATATCATCAATGCCGACAGAAAAAAGAACCCTTATGGGTTCTTTTTTTCTATGTCTTTGGACGATACCTTATAACCAATTCGCGGAATGCCCTTACTATCATTGCGCAATCGTAGAGTTGTTAGCCGTTAGTGGCCGTTTCTTAGCTGCGTTTTGAACGAACAGATAAGCGAGAAGTGCACTGAAAGCACCGAGGATACCGAGTACAATAAAGCCCTGATTGAGTGAAAAATAGTCACCAATGATGCCCATAAGGACTGGCCCTACGAACATCCCGAGCCCATATATGGCTTGGAAGAAGCCCATGGCTGTTGCGCGCTTATCCGCAGGCATATGCTTAATGCTCATGCCCATGAGTAATGTAAATGAAAGTCCGCGACCAAAGCCTGCCAATGCTTGCGTGACCATAAGCAGCCAGAGATGATGAGTGAACGGAACCGTAAAGGTGAATATCCCCATGAGCAGAAAGCCAACTACAACCATGCGCTTCTCTCCATAACGGATCGCCCATCGTCGTCCCCCGAACAAGGAGGCTAGCGCAACAGGAACGTTAGCAAATAAGGACAACAAGGAGAGCGAGAATTTGTCTGCTCCGAGCTGCATGGCATAGACCGGTGTAAAGCCGAAAACCGTAGCAAAAATCAATACCTGCGATAGAATGGCAAGCAACGACACGAAGAGGAGCGTACGATCTGTCGCCACGTCGCCAATGCCGCGTAACGTAATTTTCGGAGCGTCTTTCTCGACTTTTTCAATGAGGAAGAATGAGCCGATCATGCCAAGGAGGCCCAGTACTGCACCTAAGATAAATACCGATTCCCACCCCAGCTTGTCTGCTGCCCAGCCGGCACTTAGGATACCAAGCACCTGACCGAGTGAGTTGAAAAAGGAGATGGTGCCAATCGCCTTCGTTGATTCTTCATGCTTGTAATAGCTCGTGAATAGCACTGTAAAATCAACCCATGTCGCTGCGGCTGCCCCTGCGAGTGCGCGGAGGATTAGAATCCAAGTAAAATCGTGCGTGAACCACAGCCCAATTCCGGTAATGGCAGTGAAGAGAAGGCCGAAGGTAATGAACAGTCTTCTTTTATGAAAACGATCCGACATAATGCCTACGGGTATGCGGAGCAGCATCTGCGAGATGCCGTACATACCTACAATCCAACCTGCTAACTGGTGGCTTCCCCCAAGGAACTCTACATAAGGCGCCATGATCGGAACGCTGGTGTACATGGACATCCAGAAAAGCATCGTGACCGCGCAGAAGAGCGGGATCCGGTAAGATGAGATAGCGCGAGTTGTCATCGGAGTGAGGACTCCTTTCGATTATGAATCCAAAACAAAGAAAGGGATTGCCAACCTAAGTTGAAATCCCTTTTTAAAGTATGTTTGCTTTGTGAGAAAAACGATACGCGCCCGATACGATTCGAACGTACGACCTACAGTTTAGGAAACTGTTGCTCTATCCTGCTGAGCTACGGGCGCATAGTATCGTCATTCTAACACGAGATGTTTTTGAAGTGCAACCCATTTTAACCCATGTGCAAGCAGGAGGTTTCGTATGAGTAAGGAATGTACATAGTGGGTAAAGAAATAAATAGCACTACCGTAATCTGTTGTTAACCTAATAGAAAGTAGGTGTTGTATGGAGCAACGTCCCGTGATCCAACTCGGCAGATCCAAAGTTGAAACTATACTTGATGTCATTTCTTTGCTCGTAATCATAAGTATGATCGCATATGTTGCCTACGAGTGGCGCGATATGCCCGAGCGAATTCCGATGCATTTTAACGGGAAAGGGGAGATCGATGGCTGGGGGAACAAAATGAGCCTAATGGCCGTACCGCTTATTGGAGTTATCATCTATGTTGGCTTGACGCTCTTAAGCAAGGTCCCTCACGTGTACAATTATCTAACTGCTATTACCGCTCAGAATGCCCGAGGGCAATACCAGAATGCGCGTTTGCTCATCCATAGTATGAAGACGATAATCCTCATTCTGTTTATGTTTATTGAGTGGTCTATTATACAGAGTGCAAAAGAAGGCAATGCGGAGCTAAATTTATGGGGGTTAGGCTTCATCCTGTTGATACTGTTTGGCACGATCATCTTCTTCCTCATACGTTCCATACAATTGAAGTAAGGGAGGCATGTCACAATGACGGTTTACGTAGGTTTTCTGCGCGGGATTAATGTAGGAGGCAAAAATAAGATCAAAATGGCCGACTTGAAAAAGACACTAGAGGCCATAGGATTAGCACACATACAGACGTATTTGCAAAGTGGCAATGTGTTGTTTCAATCGGAGGAGCCAAGTGAGTCACTAAGACCACGTATTGAAAAAGCAATTAGCGATGCGGCTGGCGTAGCGCCTACCCGTTATTTTGCGCACCGCAGCGGAGCTAGCTGAACTTGTAGGGAATTGTCCTTATGACGCAGATGACTTGTCCGAAGGGGAGAGCATTCAAATTTCCGTACTAACGGAAGAAGCCCCGCCGACATTCACCGACATCTTATCCAAGGGACAGAGTGAAGTCGATGAGTTTCAGATACAGGGCTGCACAATATATTTTCTGTTTCGGCAAAGTGTGTTGGATTCGAAGCTGGCGAGCAACATTCAGAAACTTGGCGATCGCACGACGACGCGAAATTGGAATACGATGAGCAAGCTGGTAGAGTTAGCCGAGGCCTTACAGCCAGGACACACTTCAAACGGCTGAACGCCTACGCTTTTCCCCGTAATTTTCGAAAGAACTGCGTTAACATCGTTGAACATTCCTCTTGCAAAACGCCACTAACCACATCGACACGATGATTGAATCGGTCCTCCTGCAGTAAGTTCATCAACGTCCCAGCGCAGCCAGCCTTCGGATCCACTGTTCCGTAAATCACCTGCGGTATTCGTGCTTGCACGATGGCACCTGCGCACATCGGACAAGGTTCCAGCGTCACATAGAGCTGGCAGTCGAGAAGGCGCCAGGCTTGCAGATGCTCGCTCGCTTGTTTAATAGCAATCATCTCTGCATGTGCGAGAGGATCTAGGGTGGTTTCGCGTAAATTATAACCGCGGCCTATGATTTGACCTTGATAGACGACGACTGCGCCTATCGGTACTTCACGGATGGCTTCAGCTTTAAGCGCCTCGCCAATCGCTTCTTGCATCCAGGGGATATGTTGATCCACAGGGGGACACCTCGCAATAATAGTTTATCCACATGTGCATAAAAATCCGAACAGATATTCGTTGTTAACAAGCTGTGGATAACAATGTGGATAACTTATAAACCTGTGGATATTCATTCCACTACACATTCATACAATAAAAACATCGCCCATGCAAGGATTTTAGTTGAAAGAAATATCCAGGCTACGTATAATGGTGGTAATAGTGGGTCTTTTAGACCATAAACAAAGACTAAATTGAATAGCATAGCAGGGTTCGACAATAGCAAACTTGTTGAAAAGCAAGGACGCAAAGCTGAGGGTCTACGGTTCTAAGGAACTATGACAGCCTGGTTACCGAAAATCGATGCTTTTTTTTGATTAAGGTATAGGCTGTTCCCTTTCATATTGAAGAGGAGCAGTCTATTTTGTGCGGAATTGTGCTGTGGAATCCATTCGTCCGATAGAGGGAGAGGTGAAGGTGAGCATGGCGATGAATCAGGATACTTTGAAACGGTATGGGAGCAAAGAAGGATTTGACGCGGAAGTATTAATCGATTCTAGGGCTGTTTTAGCGAAGGATGATTTTGTGTCTACAGGTATCCTTACCTATGCACAAGGCGATATCATGGAGATCGAGTTGCCGGAATATGAAGTGTTTCAACTTGGGGATAAGGCCAAAATGACGCTATACACCAAATCGGGTCTTTTTGTTCTTGATACGACAGTCGTGGCTAGAGAGCCTGGTTCGCTCATTGTGATTAATCCCCCGGAGAATCGAAAGAAGTTTTCGGAGAAACGGGAGTTCCCGCGGGTGAATGTGAAAAACATAGGACAAATTTTTGGGTTTCAGAATATCCAACAGAAAGAACAGTATCAGCTTGAACAAGCCATTGAGATTTCAATAAAAAATATTTCGATGAATGGACTTGGTTTCACGATTAACGATAGTTCCATGATTGATGCCATTCTACATAAAAAATGTCAGTTACAAGTACAGCTCGATTTAGGCTTCGAAATGCCTTGTATGTTGGAAATTATAAGGAAAGAAAAGCAAGAGGGCAGCTACTACTACGGAGCTAGCTTCGAGAGCGTTCCTGCGGAACAAAGCAATGCGCTGCGCGGTTTTATTCTGCGAAATCAGATCCAAACCTACTTCGAACAGAAGCGGGATGAAGAGTACAAAAAAGCATTGGAAAAAAAGTCTGGAGCTAATCAATAGCTTGCAGGCTTTTTTTTGCCCTCCAAGTACTATATAATAAGAAGGATGATCTTCGAAAATTAAGGAGTTGTAACGACAATGGCTTTGAAAGCAGGTATCGTCGGTCTACCGAACGTAGGAAAATCGACATTGTTTAATGCAATTACACAGGCGGGGGCAGAATCTGCGAATTATCCGTTCTGTACGATCGATCCGAATGTTGGGGTAGTAGAAGTACCAGACGAGAGATTGCAGAAGCTGGTAGAAATCGTTGTGCCTAAGAGCATCGTGCCGACAGCATTCGAATTCGTTGACATTGCGGGTTTAGTTAAGGGTGCGAGCAAAGGCGAGGGCCTTGGAAATAAATTTCTAGCACACATCCGCGAAGTTGATGCGATTGTGCATGTTGTCCGTTGTTTTGAGGATGATAATATTACTCACGTTTCTGGGAAAGTCGATCCGATTGGCGACATCGAGACGATTAATCTTGAATTGATTTTGGCAGACATTGAGTCGGTTGATAAAAAAATCGAGCGTTCACGCAAAAACCTCAAAGGCGGCGACAAGAAAGTGGTAGCCGAAGTTGAGTGTTTGGAACGTATCAAAGAAGCCTTATATAATGATATGCCAGCACGCAGCTTGGATTTGACAGACGATGAGCGCCTTCTAGTTCGCGATCTTCACTTATTGACGATGAAGCCAGTGCTTTACGCGGCAAACGTTAGTGAAGATGAAGTTTCAACTGCGGATGACAATGCATACGTTAAAATTGTGAAGGAATTCGCAGAAAAAGAAAACAACGAAGTTGTTTCTATTAGTGCGAAGGTTGAATCCGAAATTGCTGAGTTGGAAGACGAAGAAAAAGCGATGTTCCTGGAAGAGTTGGGACTTCAAGAGTCCGGCTTGAATAGATTGATTAAGGCAGCTTACCGCAAACTCGGTTTGTACACGTATTTCACAGCTGGGGTTCAAGAAGTTAGAGCATGGACGATTCGTAAAGGAACGAAAGCTCCGCAAGCAGCTGGCGTGATTCATACGGATTTTGAACGTGGATTTATTCGTGCAGAGGTTGTTTCTTATCACGATTTAGCTGCTGCTGGATCCATGGCAGGTGCGAAAGAAAAAGGGCAAGTACGCCTTGAAGGTAAAGAGTACGTGGTAAATGACGGCGACGTTATGCATTTCCGTTTCAACGTTTAATTATTAACAAAAATAAGAAAGGAGTGATCCCCTATGTTGGATCGACTTCAGTCCATTGTGGACCGCTATGACAAACTAAGCGAGTTATTGTGTGACCCGGATGTAACGAGTGATACGAAGAAACTAAGAGAGTATTCCAAAGAGCAATCTGATCTTCAGGAGTCTTACGATGCTTATAATGAATATAAGAGCGTGAGCGAGCAACTTGCTGATGCGAAAGTGATGCAGAATGAGAAGCTAGATGATGAGATGCGCGAAATGGTTAAAATGGAGATCGACGAGCTTAGCGAGCAGTCTGCTAAACTCGAAGAACATCTTCGCATCTTGATGATGCCGAAGGACCCGAACGATGATAAGAACGTCATCGTGGAAATTCGCGGAGCGGCAGGCGGCGACGAAGCTGCACTGTTTGCAGGCGATCTCTACCGCATGTATACGCGTTATGCGGATGCGCAAGGTTGGAGAACGGAGATTTTGGATGCTTCCGTGAATGATTTGGGCGGATTTAAAGAAATTATTTTCATGATTACGGGTAAAGGTGCTTATAGCAAGCTCAAGTTTGAGAGCGGTGCGCACCGTGTTCAACGTATTCCAGTAACGGAATCCGGTGGACGAATTCATACATCTACTTCTACAGTTGTTGTTATGCCGGAAGCAGAAGATGTAGAAATCGTGATTCATGATGCAGATATTCGCGTAGATACGTTCTGTTCCAGTGGAGCGGGCGGTCAGTCCGTTAATACAACGAAATCCGCTGTACGTGTAACCCATGTACCAACGGGTATCGTGGCAACATGTCAGGATGGTAAATCGCAAAACTCCAATAAAGAGTCAGCGCTTCGCGTACTTCGTACGCGAATTTCAGATAAATTGCGTGAAGAAGAAGAAGCGAAATATGCCGGCGAGCGTAAAAGCAAAGTCGGAACGGGTGACCGTTCAGAGCGTATTCGTACGTACAACTTCCCGCAAAGCCGGATTACCGATCACCGTATCGGCTTGACGCTACACCGTTTAGAGACAGTTCTGAACGGCGATATGGCGGAAATTGTGTCAGCGTTAACGATTGCTGCCCAATCCGATGCCTTAGAGGCGATGTAATGACGAGTGCAAACATGAGTGTGAGAGAAGCCTTTGTGAAGGCTTCTTCTTTTTTAGCAGAGCAAGGCGTCGCAGAGGCTTCGGCTTGCACGGAGTTATTGCTGCAGCACCTCTTAGGCGGCTGCAGTCGGACTGAGCTGCTGTTCCGCTGGTGGCAGGAACAGATGCCGGAAGAGCTGGTCGCTACGTGGGACCAGCTCGTTGCAAGGAAGGCCGCGGGTGAACCGGTGCAGTACATCACCGGTGAGCAGGATTTCTTCGGCCTTCCGTTTATGGTGAGCCCGGCCGTACTGATCCCGCGGCCGGAGACGGAGCTGCTCGTGGAGGCGCTCATCCACGAGGGCTCGCGTCTGTTCCCGCAAGGCGCTCCGCTCCTTGCGGATGTGGGCACCGGGAGTGGCATCATCCCGGTGACGATCGCGCACACGCGCCCTGCGTGGCGCGTGGCGGCCAGCGACATCTCCGCGGCAGCGCTGGAGATGGCCCGCAAGAACGCGCAGCGCCACGACGTGGCTGCGCGAATCCAGTGGCTCGAGGGCGACCTCCTCGAGCCTTACATCGAGCGCGGGCTCGCGCCGGATATACTGGTGTCCAACCCACCGTATATCCCAGATGGCGACCTGCCAGCGCTGATGCCCGAGGTGCGGCTGTTCGAGCCGCACACAGCCCTGTTCGGCGGTGTCGAGGGACTCGACCTCTACCGCCGGATGATCTCGCAGCTGCCCTTATTGCCACGAATCCCGACTGTGGTCGGGTTCGAGGTGGGCATCGGGCAGGCGGAGGCAGTTGCGGCGCTGTTAGGTGCCGCTGCAGACTGGACGGAGATCCGCTTCGTGCAGGATCTCCAGGGGATCAATCGTCATGTGCTGGCGATTCGTGAGCCACGCTAGTTGTAGGCGTGCCTGAAAGCCTGCGAATTTACATCAATTTATCGATGAAAGTAATAGAAATAGGAAATTACTGCGAATATGCAGGCATTTATGCAAAATTAGCACCTGTATGACTAAAAACAGTTAAAAAACTGTATATTCGCAGGCTTTTGTTCGGATTAGGGGAATTTGAGAAAAAAAGCTGTAGTTTTGCAGGTATTTAGGTCTTGAGTGAACCCTCTATTTAAATTTGTATGCTTGAATTTAGGAGCCCTCTACTAAATCTATCATTTTGCCAAAAATAATAGATTCATAGGTTTAGCCCCACCCACTCTTGTCCATACTGGCAAGTAGATAGCGGAAACGGGAAAGGGGCTACCTCCATGGTTAAGAGAACAGAGCGCCACTCAGTTAAGAGCCTATTATTCATTGCTTTTGCACTTATCCTTATGATTATGTGTTGGGAATCCAATCGTACGAACGCGGCGGTCGTTTCGCCTACCATACCAGAAGAATCCATTCGTTTGCGTATTCTAGCAAATTCGGATTCTGCGCAGGACCAGGCTTTAAAACGCGAGATTCGCGATGCGATTATTGCCCGTATGGAAGATTGGGTTGTGGGACCCCACTCCTTGGAAGAGGCCAGAGCAGTCGTGAATGCGCACTTGCCTGAATTCGATCAACTTGTGGGCGAGATGATCGCATCCCGCGGCTACAACTATCCACATACTGTGGAGTTAGGTGTTGTCCCTTTTCCAACTAAAATGTACGGAAATGACGTCTACCCGGCTGGGGATTATGAAGCGTTGCGTGTTGTGATTGGTTCGGGTGAAGGGCAAAATTGGTGGTGCGTGTTATTTCCACCGTTATGCTTTGTAGATTCCGTATCGGGTGAAGCGGTTGCTTCAGCAGCCGTTGTGGTGGCCAAAACGACCGATGAGAATGGCAAGGAAAAGCAGCCAGTTAAAGAAGATAAGGCGAAAACTGTCGCTAGCAAAGACAAAGCTGCTTCGACAGAGAAGGTAGCAAAGAAAGAAACAAAAGGTGAGGTCGTAGCAGCTTCAGCTTCGACTACCACGACCGAAGAGCCAGCTCAACCGAAGGTTAAATTCTTTATTTGGGAAATGTTTAAGGCGATCTTTTCGTGGTTCAGCTAATTCTATACAAGTAAGGATGAGAGTTTGTGACAATCTACTGGGACGTGAATCAAGGAGCGATAGGCGCAACAGCGCAGAATATAGCAGAAGCAGCTAAACTTCTGCAGCAAGGTGATACGGTAGCCTTTCCGACCGAAACGGTGTACGGACTTGGAGCGGATGCGACGAATACTACCGCCGTTCTCCAGATTTTCGCTGCAAAAGGGAGGCCTTCTGACAATCCTTTAATCGTACATATTGCTGATGTGAACCAGCTCCCAAGTCTTGTTCAGTCGGATAGTCTTACTACGGATCATCTAGCTCTTATGCAAGCTTTTTGGCCAGGCCCCTTAACCATTGTGCTACCTGTTCTTGCAGGTAGCCTTTCGCCGTTAGTGACGGCGGGTCTGCAAACGGTAGGCATTCGTATACCTGATCATCCGGTTGCCTTACAGTTGCTGCGAGAAACAGGGCTGCCGATAGCGGCGCCAAGTGCGAATAGTTCAGGCAGACCGAGTCCGACCTTAGCCTCGCATGTGCGCGATGATTTGGACGGAAAAATTGGCGGCATTGTGGATGGTGGTGCAACCGGGGTTGGCGTAGAGTCTACGGTTATTCAGCTGGTTGATGGAGAGTTATATATTCTGAGACCAGGTGGTGTGACAGCCGAGCAGCTGCATGTCGTGTTGCCAAAGCTGCCTATTCATGTGTCTGAACCGACAGAAGTAGAAGCTTCGGATACCCCGCGTGCGCCAGGTATGAAGTACACGCATTATGCGCCGAAGGGCTTTATGCACATCGTGCAAGGGGATGATGTTCAGGAAGTCTCGGCATGGATTCAGCAGGATATTGATGCTGCGAAGGCACGAGGAGAGTCGACGGGTATTCTAACCTTTGAGGAGAGAGCCGGCGAATACCGTGCAGATCTCATTCTCGCATGCGGTTCTCTATCCGAACCAGATTCGATTGCTCGGGAGCTATATGGCGCTCTGCGGACTTTTGATCACCAAGGTATTAGTTATATTGTCGCAGAAGGTGTCCCTGATTCAGGTATTGGCAGCGCGATTATGAATCGACTGCTCAAAGCAGCGGGGCATGAACGGATCCGTCTCAAATAAGCATGATTCCCAGTTTGTCCGCATATCTTGAGAAAGAATCGTGGACAAGGGGGATCGTGCTATGCTCGCATCTGGGGTACAAGTTGGGCAACTCATGACAATTGGAATAATGGCGATTGCTTTGGGCCTAGATGCTTTTTCGTTAGGAATTGGCATTGGAATGAAGGGCATTCGTCTGTGGGATATTTTGAAAATAAGTATTATCATCGGTCTTTTCCATGTCATCATGCCGCTAACGGGGATGTTTATGGGGCAATATGTTTCCCTCCTATTGGGTAACGTCGCGACGGCCGCGGGGGGATGTTTACTTATTTTGCTTGGAGCCCATATGGTATACAGCTCGGTACGCGGGGAAGAAGCGACGGCCTTTGATCATCGGACACTATGGGGGCTTATCATATTTGCGCTCAGTGTAAGTATAGATTCATTCTCGGTGGGTGTATCGCTTGGCATGTTTGCTACTGATATCGTGCTCACTGTGCTCGTATTTGGATTATTTGGCGGGTTGCTTTCGATAGCGGGCTTGCTATTAGGTAGACGAGTTAGCGGTTGGGTAGGCGAATACGGCGAGGCATTCGGCGGACTTATCTTATTAGGGTTTGGGATCAAGTTTTTACTATGATACAATACGAGTAATCATGGACGGTGCAGCCGTTCATCAATTTCTATATAAACGCACCTCTCCTAAGAGGGTGTAGTCGTTTATTTCGGGAGGATTTCATGTTGCGAATTCTATTTGTCTGTACAGGAAATACGTGCCGCAGTCCGTTAGCTGAAGGTTTGCTGCGTATGAGGGTGCGTCAAGAGGGGCTTGCGGCGGAGGTTCGTTCGGCAGGTGTATCCGCGACGACGGGTGGTCCGATCTCTAGGAATAGCCAATCGCTTCTACATGAAGCGGGTTTCAAGGAATCGATTAGTTCGCTAGCCATTAGTGATGCAGATGTCGATTGGGCTGATCTGGTCTTGACGATGACGACGGGCCATAAACGTACCGTGATTGGGCGCTTCCCTCATGCGATCGAGAAGACTTATACGCTCAATGAGTATGTAGAGGACGATGATCGAATTCTGAAGGCAATTGAAGAGAGAGAGCAGCTTGCAGCGGAGCTTCAACTTAAACAGGCGCTGTCCCAAACGGTATCTGTCGAAGAAAGAAGTCGTATGTATACGTTGGAAAATACGATTCCCGATTACGATATTTCCGATCCTTATGGCGGATCATTGGCTGATTACCGAAATACCGCTGAAGAAATTAGCCGGAGCTTAGATAAATTGGTAAAAAAGCTGCGTTAACCACAATCGTTTTTCCAGATTGCACCTTATGTCTTCATGTAGGCTAATAGAACTTTACACATCGCGAGGAATGCGATAAAATACAGGTAACAAGCAAGACTCAATGTAACTGGCGACGAGTGGGAGTAACCACAATGGAGCATTGAGCTATACGGCCGGTCGCCTGGGCAAAAGAGCAACGCGCGTTTTTTAGCGTGTGCGCTCTTTTTTTCGTTTTTGGTGAGCTTTGGGATATAATAGGATGGTCGAATTCGAACAGTCAAAAAGGAGCGTTTTATTCATGAAAATTGCTTTAGGTGCAGATCATGCAGGCTATCGTTTGAAAGATGTTATCATTCCTTTTATTGAATCATTAGGTCATCAAGTGATTGATTTCGGATGCAGCTGCGGCGACTCCGTTGATTATCCAGATTATGCACTTCAGGTTTGCGAAAAAGTCGTTTCGGGAGAAGCAGACAAAGGGATTCTGCTTTGTGGAACAGGCATTGGGATGTCCATTGCTGCCAATAAGGTTCCGGGAATCCGCTGTGCACTTGTGCACGATCTTTTCTCTGCGAAAGCGACACGTGAACATAACGATACGAACGTGCTTGCAATGGGTGAGCGAGTAGTTGGGCCTGGCGTAGCGGAAGAAATCGTCAAAATTTGGTTGGAAACCGAGTTTTCAGAGGGTGTCCGCCATAAGAACCGCATCAATAAAGTGCAGAGCATTGAGGATCGTTTCACAGTACATCCCTAGAAATGAGGATGAATAATGAGTGATTCTGTATTTGACCCTATAGCAGCAGCGGAAGCTTTGGAAGCGAACCTGCGGGAGCTGGTTACGGTCGGCGGCTTGCGACCCGGCAACATGCTTGTGATCGGTACGAGCACGAGTGAAATTCTCGGGCATCGCATTGGTACATCGGGTACGCTGGATGCGGCTAAGCCGATTTTTGAGACGGTGAAGCGCATCTGCAGCGAGTTCGGGCTGTTTGCGGCCTATCAGTGCTGCGAGCATTTGAATCGTGCGCTGGTTGTGGAAGATGAGCTTCTGACGCTAGCGCCGCAGCTGGAACCGGTCTCTGTCATTCCCGTACCGAAGGCAGGAGGATCGATGGCCTCTTACGCGTATCGGCACTTCACAAAGGCCGTCGTGGTGGAGTCGATTGCGGCTCACGCGGCTATCGATATCGGCAGTACGCTGATCGGGATGCACCTGCGCAAAGTGGCTGTGCCTGTCAGGCCACCTGTTCGCCATATCGGCCAAGCGTACGTTACGATGGCCTTCGCAAGGCCTAAGCTGATCGGAGGCACGAGAGCTATCTACTCCGCCGATCTAGCGGAGCAACTCTATCAACAAGCTGCACCTGATGCAGATTGCTAATTGTATTTTAACGACTATCCTTAGGAGGAATTTCAGATGACAAACTTTTTGAGCAAGCAAGATCCAAAAATCGTAGAAGCGATGAACCTTGAGCTAGGCCGTCAACGCGACAAAATTGAGTTAATTGCTTCCGAGAACATCGTGAGCGAAGCCGTTCTTGAAGCTATGGGTACAGTACTTACGAACAAATATGCAGAAGGCTACCCAGGCAAAAGATACTATGGTGGCTGTGAGTACGTAGACATCGTGGAAGACATCGCTCGTGATCGCGCGAAAGAGCTTTTCGGTGCTGAGCACGCCAACGTTCAACCGCATTCCGGTGCACAAGCGAACATGGCTGTTTACCTAGCTGCTCTAAACCCTGGCGACACGGTTCTTGGTATGAACCTTGCACACGGTGGTCACTTAACGCACGGTAGCCCAGTTAATGCTTCCGGTATTCTTTACAACTTCGTAGCTTACGGCGTAAGCGAAAAAGATTTCCGCATCGATTATGATGATGTTCGTAAAGCAGCTTTCAAACACAAGCCTCGTATGCTAGTTGCTGGTGCAAGTGCGTACCCGCGTACGATTGATTTCGAAGCATTGGCTTCCATTGCTAACGATGTAGGCGCATTGTTCTTCGTTGATATGGCGCATATCGCTGGTCTAGTTGCAGCTGGTTTGCACCCGAACCCAGTGCCGCACGCACATTTTGTAACAACAACAACACACAAAACGCTTCGCGGTCCTCGCGGCGGTATGATTCTTACGAAAAAAGCATGGGCTGCAGCGATCGATAAAGCCGTATTCCCTGGTTCCCAAGGTGGACCTTTGATGCATACCATTGCAGCTAAAGCTGTTTCCTTCGGTGAAGCTCTTCAACCGGATTTTAAAGTATACGGTCAAAACGTCATCAACAACGCACAAGCTTTGGCAACAGCTCTTACAGCTGAAGGCATCAACCTTGTATCCGGCGGTACAGACAACCACTTGATGTTGGTTGACTTGCGTAACCTGAACATCTCTGGTAAAGACGCTGAGCACGTGCTTGATGAGATCGGTATTACAGCGAACAAAAACGCAATTCCTTTCGACCCAACTAGCCCGTTCGTAACAAGTGGTATCCGTTTGGGTACACCGGCTGTTACTTCCCGTGGTATGGACGAAGAAGCAATGAAAACTATCGCAAAAGTTATCGGTCTTACATTGAAAAACCCGAAAGACGAAGCTACACTTGAGAAAGCTCGTGGCATGGTTGCGGATCTAACAGCGCAATTCCCGCTTTACCCAGGTTTGACTTACTAATAGCAATTTGAAGGGGCCAGCTCATTGGAGCTGGTCTTTTTTTTCTTTCTGCTGAAACCCACTTTTACTTACCTCCACTTCCCACCCCTAGTTATCTCCGCTAACTCTCAAAGCGATTTTCCTGCCAGCTACCTGCCAATCCACCAAACACACATCCCAAAACTTCAAACCATCTTACGAAAATATGAAACCTTTCCGCGCGGCAGAGCCCTTACACTATTTCTGTACGAATGTATACCCTTACAGAGCTAGGAGAGGTGAACATGAATTTTCAGGAGATGCTTCGGCCTGTGCCGGCTGGGGCGAAGTTTGAGCTAGCAGGATGGCATGTTTGGTGTGGTTCGATGACACGAGATCCGGAGGGGAGGTATTACTTGTTTTATTCACGTTGGCCTGAGCAGGTGGGGTTTGAGTCTTGGGCCACGCATTCCGAAATTGCCTATGCGGTTGCGGATAATCCGTTAGGTCCGTTCCACCATGTTGATACGATTTGGACCAATAGAGATGGCGCAGCGAGCTGGGATAGGGATGTAGCACACAATCCAGCCATTTTGCATCACGGTAATCGTTATTACCTGTATTACATGGGGACGCATGGCCCTGACTTTGATCTCGACTATCCTGCCGATGAGGCAACATGGTGGGCGTATCGTAACCATCAACGTATTGGAGTTGCTGTCGCTGACCATCCTGCAGGACCCTGGACGCGAGGGACTGCTCCTGTACTCGATGTTTCCCCAGGAAAGTGGGATGGTCTCATGACGAGCAATCCTACCGTGTGCGAGACCACGGACGGCCGTGTTCTAATGATGTACAAAGGTGTGGCCGAGGGTCCTCCGCCGAAGGGTGGAGCGGTTAACGCAGGCGTTGCCTTTGCCGATCATCCGCTGGGACCGTTTCGCAAGCAGCCAGAACCCACGGTAACGAACCCCACGAACGATTGGGCGGTAGAGGACCCTTATGTATGGTGTCAGGGAGATGGCTACTACGCGCTGATGAAGGATTTTCAAGGTTATTTTACGAAGTCGGAACGCGGCTCTGTAGCTTTATTTGAATCATCAGACGGCATCGTGTGGCAGCCATCGCGGCATGTGCTCGCTTTCGATCTTCAAATTTCCTGGGCGCATCAGGATGCACAATCCGTTCTCAGATTGGAACGCCCCCAGCTATGGTTCGACGAGAGTGGGAAGCCTGCCGTCTTACTCTGCGCCGTACTTGAACGGGAGGGAAGCCGCTCGTATAACATCCGAATTCCATTAGGAGGAGATGAATGGTGAATTTGAAATGGCTTAGTCCACTTCGCACTTTAATAGTCAATCCGCTCCGGACGGTATTACCCGTATGTTTGTTGGCCACAGCGACACTCTCTACAATTGTACCTGATCCAGCTTCAGCAGCGGCACCAGCAGGTTACACGTTATATTACGCTGATGAATTTAACGATACAGTGATCAATGAGGATGACTGGATGTACCGTGATGCGGGTCCCTATTCACTAGGGTACAACCGGAAAGAGAACGTGCGTGAATCTGGCGGCTCTTTGCACATTGATTTTAAGCGTGAGCAAATTAATGGTACGTGGTACAACACCTGCGGCGGTATAGTTTCGAAGAAACTGTTCGGCTATGGCTATTACGAGACGAGAGCTAAGCTGTTTAATAGCACCACAGGGCTGCATTCTTCCTTCTGGAGTATGGGGCTCAGCAATCATATCGCCGCGAATAACATAACCGGCTTGACGGCCGAAATTGCCGCGGGGAATTTACCTTTTTATAATCAGGCTACGGAGATTGACGGCTTCGAGCATGACTCTGCCAACGGCTACTTTGATACGGGGACGATCACTTATATCCCAGGATACAGTTCGCCGCGTCATGCGGTCTCCGTTACACCAGATGCGTGGCACGTCTATGGGTATGAATGGACGCCGACGGCGATTAAATTCTATCTGGACGGTACACTCGTCAATACGATTAATACCGTTACGACTCCGATGCCTTTTGCGCCAGCCAATTTTTGGCTAACGGCACTAGGCTATAGAACGGTTTCGGATTACACGAAGCTGCCAGGTGAAAGTGAGTTTGATTACTTCCGTTTTTACGCGAAGAGCTACCCGGCTGCGAACCTGCTTGGTAATCCTCAGATGGAGTTTACGGTAAAAGACACATCCAAAGGATATACCGATCAAGATACGCCCAATTGGATCGAGACGTACGATAAAGACGCCAGCTTTATGACCACGACAGATGCACATACCGGAACACGTTCCTTGAAGCATGCGAAGGGGAGCAATTATCTAGTTACGACGAAGCAGAATCTGAACGGGATCGCAAACGGTACCTACCAGCTCAGCGCGTGGGTGAAGAGTTCTGGCGGTCAGGCACAGGCTCAGATGCGTGTGCTGAATTACGGTGGAACGGAGATGAACATCACGGTCCCCACAACCAGCACGTGGACTCAAATCACGTTGAATAATATCCCCGTGACCAATGGTCAGGCAACGATTGCCTTTACGTCTAATGCAACCTCGACGCAGTGGATGCTCGTTGATGATGTGATTTTTAGCGAAGTATCGGCTACAACGGTGTATGAAGCAGAGTCCTTACCCGTAACTACGTCTACGGGGGATTCGCAAACGAATTACAATGATGCTGTTACTGGTAAATCGTTCAACAACCTAAACGGCAATGGCGTTGGCGATTACGTGCAATACACGGTAAATGTACCACAGACAGGAACGTATACGGTGTACGTGGGAAATCGCAGTGCATTCAACAAAGGCATCTACCAGCTGGCCGTTAACGGTACGAATCTAGGCTCGACGGTAGACCAGTATACCGTAACTTCCGGGTATACGGAGTCTAACCTAGGCACGGTCACGATAGGTACAGCAGGCAACCAGACGTTCCGATTCACCGTAACGGGCAAGAATACATCTGCTAGCACATATCAACTTGCTTACGATTACATCACACTCGTCAAAAATTGATCCAGCAAAGCCGTCTCTCTACGGAGAGGCGGTTTCGTATTTTTGAAAAATTTCCGAAGATTTTAGACCATCTGCCAAAGATATGAAAAGGATCAACCCTTTCACGACGCTACAATAAAGGTATAACCAACAGAGAGAGAGAGGAGAGGCAGATCATGCATCGAACGATGAATGGGCTGCGAAGATACGGTGTGATGTATGCCCTATTAATTCCGGGCTTACTGTACTTTGCGGTATTTAAATATGTGCCGATGGTGTACATCGCCGCTGCATTTAAGAACTACAATGTCCTGCAAGGACTCTGGGAAAGCCCGTGGGTCGGCTGGCAGAACTTTCAGCTATTTTTCGATGGTGTGTATTTTAAACAGATTATTGGAAATACCATTCTGATTTCGTTTTACAAGCTCGTCTTTTCATTTCCAGCACCAATTATTCTAGCCTTAATGCTCAATGCCGTTACGTCAACAGGGTTCAAAAGGACCATTCAGACCCTGACTTACCTGCCTCATTTTCTATCATGGGTCATTATTTACGGGTTGCTGGTGGCTTTCCTCGCACCTGGAACAGGACTTGTTAACCAGTTGTTAACCGCCTTTCATTTAGACCGCATATCCTTCTTAACCGAGTCCGGTCTGATCCGGTCGCTTATCGTCACAACGGATATTTGGCAGTCAGTCGGCTGGGGAGCCATCATTTATCTGGCAGCGCTCACAGGCATCGATCCAAGCCTTTATGAAGCAGCAACAATGGATGGTGCATCTCAATCCCGTCAGCTGTGGCATATTACCCTTCCGGGTATTCGCAACGTTATTATCCTCATGCTCGTGCTGCGGCTCAGCGCCATTCTTGATGTCGGCTTTGACCAAATCTTCATCATGCTCAATCCGCTTAATCAAGAGAAGGCCGATGTTATCGAGACATGGGTGTATCGGGTCGGTTTACAAGAGGGACGTATTGGACTTGCTACCGCTGTCGGGTTGTTTAAATCAGTAATCGGCTTCGTGCTAGTACTTGGTGCGAATCGGATTGCCAAGAAATTCGACGGACAAATCTGGTAGAAGGAGGAATCATCCATGCGTCACATGACTACCGGCGAACGAGTCGCCCAAGGTGTTAACTATTTGCTGCTTACTCTACTCGCTGCTTCTTGCGTACTGCCGTTCCTGTATGTCATCAGCGTCTCATTGACACCTATATCTGAGTTCATTAAGAAAGATGGCTTGGTCATCATCCCGACACATACCACATTGACTGCGTACCGAGAGATCATGCAAGGGGGCCGATTACTCGATGCCTACCAAGTTACCCTTTTTCGTGTCATTGTCGGTACGCTGCTGAACTTAGTGTTCACCGTCATTACAGCACTTCCGCTCTCGCGCAAAGCGTTGCCTGGCCGAAGTCCATTCCTGCTTTTTATCGTATTCACCATGCTGTTCAACGGCGGTATTATTCCAGGCTACTTGCTTGTAAAAAATATAGGACTACTCGACTCCGAATGGTCACTTATCATTCCAGGCTTGATTAATGCGTTCTATCTCATGATCGTAAAAAGCTTTTTTGAACAGCTGCCAGAAGCCATTGACGAAGCTGCTCGAATCGATGGAGCGGGAGAGATCTCCATTCTGGTACGCATCGTAATCCCATTGTCTGTACCGATTATCGCGACGATTGGCCTTTTCTACGCCGTGTGGCACTGGAACAGCTATTTCGACGCTCTCCTCTACATCAACACGCCAGAGAATCAGCCTGTCCAGCTATTTCTAAGGCAAATTCTACTCGCGTCTGTGGCGATTAGTGGTGACGCAGCGGAAGCAGCGAACTCGGTGAACCCCATTTCGGTCCAGATGGCGTCTGTTGCCATTACAACGTTACCGATTTTGGTTGTGTATCCATTCATCCAGAAGCATTTTACCCGAGGTGTACTGCTTGGCTCTGTGAAAGGATAATAGGGGGCCAAATTCACGATGATATCTAGAGGAAACTCTCGGATATAGCATGTATAATAGACTAAAGGGAGAGGTTCAAGATGAAAAAGAATCACGCAAGTGCGTTGCTTAGTATGACTGTAATCCTAGGGGTTGTTGCTTCAGGTTGCAGCAAGGCTGAGAGTACAGCTTCACCAAGTGCGAGCGTTGCCCCCTCAACTGGAGCTGTGCAATCGGCTAAGCCGGTGGAAGCTGATAAGAAGTATAAAGTTAGCTTTTATAATACAATCGGTTATCGGTTAACAACGCCAATGCCAGCGAAAGAGCAGGATCCCATTCGTCAAATGATCGAGAAGGACAACAATATGGATCTCGATATGATCATGGGCGGCGAGAACTGGAAAGATAAGCTTAACCTGCTGATCTCCTCCAATCAGATTCCCGATATCGTCTCTTTCCCAGATCGTGCTTCTGCGATTAAATATTACGATCAAGGCTTGCTCGCCGATCTGGATGACTTGTTGAAGGAGTTCCCTGAGCTTCCGAAAGCATTTGACCCTTCGCGCCTGGAGCCTATGAAATATAAAGGCCATACCATTGGTTTACCAGCTTCCGAAGCTGTTGGCGGTGTAAACGGTTGGTGGATCAACAATACGTGGCTCAAAAAGTTGAACTTGTCGGTTCCAACGAATCCACAAGAATTGCTCAATGTTATGAAAGCGTTCACTTTCAACGATCCAGACGGTAATGGCAAGAACGATACGTATGGTTACGTCGCGATGCTGCCAAAGGATGGCTCATTGGGTTATAGCACGAGCGGTGCACAAGGTTTCCAACAGATTTTCTGGATGTACGGTGTGCAACCTAACTTTGTAGATGTCAAAGATGGTAAGGTTGTTGTCTACAACACCGACGCGAAAACGAAGGAAGCGCTGACGTTCATTAAAGAAATGATCGATGCGAAAGTTGTTGACCCTGACTGGGTAACGATCGACGATGGACTCAAACGTGATAATAAAATGTACCAAGGCAAAGTTGGTATTATGATTGAAGACTGGCGCCGTTCGGAGCCTGCGGAAACGAAGAAAATGCAGGATGCCGGAGGCAGCATACCAGATTGGAAGCAAATCGCACCGCCAAAAGGACCGTATGGCGATCAAATTCTTGACGTGAAGCCGTTCCAACAGTCACTCATTGGACTTTCGAAGGAAGCAATGAAAGATGCTGGCAAAGCGAAGCGTGCCATGCAGTTCATTCAATATCTCTACACCAGCAAAGACGCGTATCCGTTCCTTGCTTATGGTATTAAAGATAAGTCATTTACCGTGACAAATAATACACCGAAGCTCATTGATAGAGCGACTTACAACGAGAAAGAAATTGAATGGCGCTATAACTACGCTTTCGTTCGCAAAGCGACAGACGGCGTGTACTTCGACTTCCAGAAGCCTGATATCACGAACGCTAACCAGAAGATTAATACGAGTTACTTGAAGGATAACAACGTAAATCCACGTGTTTTCGATGATCCGGCTGACCCGATGTCGCAAGATCGTCTGAAATATGCGAATGAAATGATGCTCAAATTCGTAACCGGCAAAGAACCTTTAGCAAACTGGGATACGTTCGTGAAGACGCTGCAGGATAAGTTTAAGCTGAACGATGCGATTGCGAATTATACGAAGCAGCTGCAAGGTGACGGTGTTATAAAATAATTGTAGTCCGGAAAAGGGGAGAAGACTCCTCTTTTTCCACATTCAACAACTTAGCAACGAGAGGTGCGCACATGCGAGATTGGATCAAGAGATGGTTCCACAATATATCATTCCGACTGTTTCTTGTCTGTTTCGTCTTCGTACTCAGCTCGGAGGCTATTCTAAGCGGCTTATCCTACCGTTATATTAAAAATGAAATTACGTCGAGTCAGCTTAACCAAGCTACACAGTTGCTGCATAAGGAAGAGGAATATATCGACTTGTATTTTCTTCTTGTGCAAAATACGATCGGTCAACTCTCCACTTCAGCAGCTTCGTGGCGTAATGATCTGACGGCTGCGCAGGCTGCCCTGGAGAATGCCTACCGGGAGAACTCGGTCATGCTGACAGACGTGTACGTGATTCGCAAGGATTTATCCATTCTGGGTGGAAACCCTGTAACGAAGGTCATTAATGACCCAAGAGATGATCGTGATCCTCTATACAAAATGGCCTATAGTAACGCCTACGGTGCCGTCACGGTTAGCCAGCCTTATCAGAATTTCTTCTCTGGCTGGACGGTCACGTTCACTAAAGCGATTACCATTGCAGGTGAGCCGATGGCAGTGGCAGTGGATTTAAATCTAACTGCGATGCAGGAGCGATTGCAAAAAATTGGCGGTGGCAGCAACGATCTGCAACTCGGCATTATGGACAAAGAGGGACGTGTTATTCTGGAGCCAGCTGGCAGCCGTTTGTTCAGTATTGTCGATCACCGTCTACGTTTTGACGATCGCGATGGTAGGGAACTTGTGGATTCCAAGGATGATGTCTTTAACGAACATATGAATGGAAACGCCGTGACCATTATGAAGAGCATTAATCCGCGTACCAAATGGATTGTCTTTGCCTTCTATGACGGAACGACGCTGCAAACTTCGCTCAAGCGGATGGAGACCTTTTTCATTGGCCTGCTACTGCTTGGTTTCTTGCTTAGTGTGCTGACGGCTGGTTTCGTAGCTCGCATGATTCGAACACCGGTGTATTATCTGATTCGAAAAATTAATCAAGTCGGTCACGGAGACTTGAACGTTAGCATATCGAGCGCACGCCGTGATGAATTCGGCAAGCTGGCTGAAACATTCGATGATATGCTGCGCCAAATTAGGACCTTAATTGAGCATGTGAATCATGGTGAGCGCAAGAAGAAAGAGTTAGAGATTCAAGTACTGCAATCTCAAATCAATCCTCATTTTCTGTACAACACGCTAGGTTCTATTTCTAATGTGGTCGCGTTTGAGCGCTATTCTGAGGTAGACAACATCATTGAAGCCCTGATTTCAATTCTCGAATACGGCATCACGGAGTTCTCTGACCGGGTTAGTTTGGAGCAGGAATTGCGGAATGTGAAGGATTATTTATACATTCAGAAGATCCGATACGATAGTGAATTTGAGCTTAAGGAAGACATCGATCCGGTAGCCCTGCAGCTTCCTGTCCTTCGGATGGCGCTTCAGCCGATTGTGGAGAATAGTATTTTTCACGGATATGCTGGAGGTCGTAAACCAGGAGCAATTCAGTTATCAGCCATTCGTCGGGACGGTAATCTCATTATTGAGGTAAAGGACGAAGGAATAGGCATGACGCCTGATAAGACAACGGAGTTACTGCTAGAGGATCCAGCGGGGAAAAATTATAATCATCGGAAGCGAATTGGTTTGTACAACATCCATCAACGAATCCGTTTGAATTACGGTGAGCCTTATGGGCTTAGCGTGTGGAGTGAGCCAGGGCGTGGAACATGTGTAACACTGACATTCCCAGATGACACCGTGCAAGAGAACAAGAAGCATGAGGAACGGGACAGGGGGGAAGCGCAATGAGAGAGGTAACCTGCCTCATTGTGGATGATGAGCCGCCAATGGTAAAGCGGTTAGAGACCTATTTCGAACGATGGGCGGAGCGGCGAATGCCATTCCGACTTGTTGGTCATGCCTATTCGGGCGCCGAAGCCTTGGAGAGGGCAGATGAACTTCGTCCTGATCTCATCATCACAGATATCGTGATGCCTGGCATGGACGGGATTGAACTCGTTCGTCAGCTTCGGGAACGTCTGCCAGGTGTGGAGGTAATCATCCTAAGCGCCTACTCTGACTTTGCCTATGCGAAACAAGCCATTGCCATGGGAGTGTTTGAATATTTAGTCAAGGTGCCATTACGCGAAGAAGACGTACACACTGCCTTGTCCAAAGCGCGTGATAATGTCATCGCTCGCGAGGAGAAAGAAAGGCGCTTGCAAAGTCTTAGCGGATCAGTGAAAGAGAATTCGTATCGTCTGCGTAAGCATCTGTTTGAGGAGCTGCTGCGTGGTGAGGTGTCGGATTCCGTCATGGATCGCCGAAGCACAGAACTAGTGCCGAGTTTCGAGCCGCGGCAGTATGGTTGCTTTGCTCTACGGTTTGATAATTATGACGTATTCTGCTCGGAATATTCACCAGCTGACCGTAACATGCTCAAGTATGGCATGTTAAATATAATTGAAGAAGTACTGCGGGAAAAAGGGAGCTGCTTTGCTTGTGAGCTGCAGCAAGGTGTCATCGTGGCTTTAGCTGCGATTCAAGCAGGCAGCGAACAATCGTTCGACCGGAACTGCTACGAGCTTGGGGAAAGCATTCGTGACGCAATCAAAACCTATTTACGGATATCTGTTTCGATAGGTGTGAGCCGGATGTATAACGGCTGGGGGCAGGCTTCAAAAGCCTATGAGGAGGCAAAAGGTGCGCTCGCGGACACCTTCTATGCTAGCTTTGGCTCCGTGGTTACGCCAAATCGCAGGCTAGCTTACTCGGAGAGCGACTGGCGCGAGCTTTCAGATCGCTTCGAGCATACGCTTGAGCGATCAAGCTCAAAGTCAGGAGGCGAAGCGATTGCGCCTCTGCTTCATGTGCTGCACAGCCACCGCGTTACCCCCGGCAAGCTGCTGGGCTATGTGGATGGCTGGTACGCACGGCTTCGCCAGCGGCTGCTGACGACAGCGAATGCGGATGCCGCCGAGGTGGTTACCTTTGCGGACTGTACGCATTTGCATCAGCTGGTTGATCGGCTGCGCCTAGAGTGGGAACGGCTGCATGCCCGAGTAGAAGGAAGCGGGCTGCGCGCCGAGATGGTAAAGGCGATGCGTTTCGTTGAGGATCATCTAAAGGAATCGATTTCCCTCAGCGTTGTAGCCGAGCATATTCATTTGAATCCTTCGTATGTGAGCGAGCTTTTCAAGAAAGAATTAGGGATTAATTTCACGGATTACGTCTCTAAGCGTAGGATTGAGCGGGCCATCGAGCTGCTGCGTAAGCGTGATTATTCTAATTTAGAACTTGCTGAGGCTGTTGGCGTTCATAATGAGAAGTATTTTTGTACCTTGTTCAAAAAAATAACCGGAACCTCTCCGCAGAAGTTTGTCGCGGCAAGCGGGAGAGATTGACGAGGAGAGAGTTGCTTTGCTATCCAAGAAAACTCGAAATCAGTTGGATGAGTCCATTTTTCATGATCCGCCAACTACATATCGAAGCGCACCTTTCTGGTCATGGAACGATAAGCTGGAGCCTGAGGAACTTCGTAGGCAAATTGGCGAGATGAAACGCGCAGGGTTAGGCGGTTTCTTCATGCATACAAGACAGGGGCTGCTAACTCCCTATATGGGTGAGGAGTTCCTAGATGCGATTGAGGTATCTGCGGACGAGGCGAAAGCTCAAGGGCTAGAGGCTTGGTGCTACGATGAGAATGGTTGGCCTAGTGGAACAGCGAATGGCGTTGTGCCGGCATTAGGGGCCTCTTATCAGCAAAAGTCGCTGGAGGGTATCCAAGTTAAGAAAGAGAACGCCTTGCACCAGATGGAAGGACTTCGACAGGATCCCGACTTTATGTACCTGCTGGTTCGATTAGCAAACGAGCAGCAATGGCGAGTGCAAGAGACGGATGGCGATATTGAAAATTGGGATGTAGGCCTGGCCGTCATGTGCCGAGTGAATCCTTACTATATTGATATCCTTTCTATTCAAGCGATGGATGCTTTTCTGCAGGCGTGCCATGAGGTTTATTTCCAGCGTCTTGGTGACAGGTTCGGTGAGGGCACTATGCCCGGCATATTTACAGATGAGTTTAAGTTCTCTGGCATTCCATGGTCGGTTAATCTTGATCAGGAGTATTCGTTGCGTTATGGGCAGTCCATTACGAATGCCATCGGTTGGCTGCTTACAGAAGTACAAGAGTCTGAAAAAGAAGCAGCATACCTAGTGCGCTATCAGTTCTGGAATCTGGTAAGCGAGCGTTTTCGAACGTGCGTTCGTTTGGTTGCAGACTGGTGTGAAGCACATGGCTGGCAGCTGACAGGTCATTTCATGGGTGAAGATACCCTCATGGACCAAATGCAGTACACGGCAGGAGTCATGCCGTTGTATGAGCGAATGCATATGCCAGGTATTGATATGCTGGGTCGTACGCCGCGCAGCGTGATCTTGCCTAAGCAGGCGGCTTCGGTAGCGCGGCAGTTAGATAAACCATTCGTGATCACGGAAACCTTCGGTTGCTGTGGCTGGAACTTGAGTTTCCGTGAGATGAAAAGGATCGCTGAATGGCAGTTTGTCCTAGGTGTGAATCGACTATGCCCACATCTGCAATCGTATTCGATTCGTGGGGTTCGCAAGCGGGACTACCCACCATCTCTGTATGTTCAGCAACCATGGTGGGACGTGTACAGCCAGTTTAATAATTACTTTGCTAGGCTTACGTATTTGTTGACTCTTGGGAAGGCCGTTCCAGGTATTCTTGTGCTGCATCCGATGCGGTCGGCATGGCTGCTGCAAAGTATGAAAGATAAAAGTAACGTGGAACAATTGCAGAACCGCATGGATGCATTAGCGGAAGAATTATTAGCGCTTCAGCGTGATTTCGATTACGGCGATGAAGCGTTGATGCGAGACTATGGGCGTATTTTAGACGGGATGTTACAGGTCGGTTCCCAACAATACGCAACGGTCATTGTGAGTGATGTGCTAACGTTAGAGGCTTCAACCTTTGAACTGCTGAAATCGTTCGTAGAAGCGGGAGGAAAGGTTATCTTGGTGGGAGAAACCCCTCATTATCTGGAGGGCAAACGGAGCGAGACACTAGCATCTTGGTTTATGAGCGATCGTGTGGTTCATATTGCAGAGTTGAAGGGTTTGGCCGAGCAATTGCAAGTTCGCAGGGATTGGCTACCGGGAGAGGATACGTCGCAAGAAGCTTTACGAAAGCTTTATATACAAGAGCGGCGTTTGCCTGGTGTGACATTGCTGTATGTTGTGCATACGGGGAATACCGGGACGGTCGAGTTGAACATTCCAGCGTCAGATCGGCGAGTATGGATGGAGATGGATTTGGAAAATGGGGAAAAAGGCGAAGCTGACGCACGCACACTGTCGTCAAGCTTGAAGCTAGCGCCTGGTGATTCGAAGATTTTCGCGGTTTGGGACAGTGAGTCTGTAACGGAAGCAGTTCCAGCTTCAGCTACACCATCTTCCATTGAGAAGACATTATCAGTCATTGAAGTAAACATGGAATCTCCATGGGACTATCAGCTGTCAGCTCCTAATGCATTAACCTTAGACTATGCTGCCTATCGTTTAGATGGAGGCGAGTGGTCAGCACTAACGTATGTGCTGAATATCCAAGAGCATTGTATCGCGCTGAAACGGCCTGTGCATATCGAGTTGGCGTTTACTTTCGATACAGATGCGGCGCTGATGCAGGTCACTGATCGTTCACTATGGAAGCTGGCGATTGAACGTCCTGAGCATTGGAAGCTGGAGGTTAACGGACAGCTTATCCAAGCCGACAGTGCGGACGGTTGGTTAGGTGGAGATCGCAGCTTCCCTACGCTGAAGATCGGTGACTATGTGCGAGAGGGACGTAATGATATCCACATGTCCGGAACCTTTTACTGCAACGAAGAGGTGTACCGATTCTTCGGTGTGGCCGGTGCCAACTTGGCCCCGATTCGCAATAAGCTCACATTCGACGTTGAGATCGAAAGTGTGTACGTGCTAGGTCCTTTCGCTGTGCAACCTCACAGGGGCTGGGAGCAGGCGGAACGCGAGGCATTATGGACGGAAGGTCCGTTCACTTTGACTACCCCGCCGAAGCAACTTTCTCTGACGGATGTCACGACGCAGGGATTGGTCTTCTATGCAGGGGGCATCCGTGCAGCCAAAAGCATTACTTTACCTGAGTATGTGCTCAAACGTATACGCGAAGGGAGCAGGCTCGTCCTACAGTGGGACGCTATGCGCTGTCCAGCTGTGAATATTACCGTGAATGAAGGAACCGTGCATACTTTTCTTTGGGGAGCCCAGCAACTGGATCTTACAGCGGAAGTATCGGAAGCCACAGTGCAGCTTCACATAGAGTTGCTGACCAGTGGACGTAACACATTTGGCCCTCATCATCATCTAAAGGGTGAAGTAACCTTCGTCGGACCGACTAGCTTTACCGATAAAATCGGGTGGGTTGACGCAGGGGCCGACCAAATCTGGACGGATCGCTACTGTTTTGTCAGCTTCGGGCTGACCGGTGTTCAGTTATTGCTGATAGACGCCAGCTAAACCTTACTTCTACACCCTCCTCAGTGTGCATTCTCCGATTGGAGAGTGCGGCTTATGAGGTTTTTTTGCCATGATTTTATAACCAAAGCAAAACCGTTCATATTGTTGGTTCTATAGCAGATAAGTTGGATAACATATGATATAATGGACGAGGTTTGCCTGACCTACAAGCTTAATTTAGGAGGAATATATGGGTAAAGTACATATTTGCGATCATCCGCTTATCCAGCATAAGCTTACTTATATTCGGGATGAGAACACGACAACGAAGGATTTTAGAGCGCTTGTCGATGAAGTTGCTACATTAATGGTTTATGAAATTACAAGAGATCTTCCGCTGCAGCAAGTGCAAGTGAAAACGCCAGTCACAACAGCAGATTGTCACGTTATCTCGGGTAGAATGTTGGGGTTAATCCCTATTTTGCGAGCGGGTTTAGGTATGGTTGACGGTGTGTTAAAGCTGATGCCAGCTGCCAAAGTTGGACATGTTGGCCTCTATCGCGATCCGGATACACTTCAGCCCGTGGAATACTATGTGAAGCTGCCTACGGATGTATTGGAGCGGGATTTATTAGTTATCGATCCTATGCTGGCTACCGGTGGATCTGCCAACGCAGCGATTGAAGTGCTGAAACGCAGAGGCTGTACACGTATCAAGCTCATGTGTCTCATCGCTGCACCTGAGGGCGTAGCTTCCGTTCAAAAAGAACACCCAGACGTTGATATTTACGTCGCAGCTGTCGATGATCATTTGAATGATCATGGCTATATTGTGCCAGGTCTTGGGGATGCAGGGGATCGTCTGTACGGCACGGATTAATTTTTTGAACAAAAGTAAAGCTTACGAAGTCAGTTTTCCTGTAAGAAAACTTAAGCTCATATTTACGAGCTTCGTTTTCTTTAACAGAAACGTTAAGTTAACGCTTACGAAGATAGCTTTCCTACGGAAAGCTCTAAGGGGAGAAGAAACCGATGAAACGTCTAAAAGTGATTACGATCTTCGGAACAAGACCTGAAGCTATCAAAATGGCTCCGCTCATTCTCGAGTTGGAGAAGCATCCTGAGCAGATTGAGTCTCTGGTATGCGTTACTGCACAGCATCGTCAGATGTTAGACCAAGTGCTTGATATTTTTAAAATCACACCTGACTTTGACCTTAATGTTATGAAGGATCGCCAAACATTAAATGAGATTACCATGCGTGTGTTGCAAGGACTAGAGCCTGTGTTCAAAGAGGCGAAGCCGGATCTCATTCTTGTTCACGGTGATACACTAACAACGTTCCTGGCAAGCTATGCGGCATTTATGCAACAGATACAAGTAGGACACGTGGAAGCGGGTCTACGGACGTGGAACAAATTGTCGCCATATCCAGAGGAAATGAACCGTCAATTAACGGGCGTTCTTGCAGACCTTCATTTTGCGCCTACACAGCAATCCGCAGATAACCTGCGTAAAGAAAATAAATCAGAGTCCCAGATCTATGTGACCGGGAATACGGCTATTGATGTATTTAAGTACACGGTGCAGGAGAAATTCGAGCATCCTGTTCTTGAATGGGCCGCAGGCCGCAAGCTGATCTTGATGACAGCGCATCGCCGTGAGGCTCAAGGTGAGCCGCATCGTCAAATATTCCGTGCCGTGAAACGTATCGCTGATGAGTTTGAGGACATTGCAATCGTTTACCCGGTTCATCCGAATCCGGTGGTTCTCGAACCTGCCCATGAAATTCTAGGCAATCATCCACGTATTAAATTGATTGATCCGCTAGACGTTTTCGAACTGCATAACTTCTATCCGTATACGTATATGATTCTGACGGACTCTGGCGGCCTTCAAGAAGAGGCGCCAACCTTTGGTGTCCCAGCTCTCGTTCTTCGTGATACGACAGAGCGTCCAGAAGGTATCCAAGCGGGCACATTAGAGCTGGTTGGCACGGATGAAGAAGTGGTCTATACGCGCGCCAAGGCGTTGCTAACAGATGCCGATCAGTACAATAAAATGAGCCAAGCTGCGAACCCTTACGGAGACGGAAAAGCGTCTGAACGCATCGTTCAAGCGATTCTTCATCACTTCGGTAGGACGACTGAACGCCCGGAATCTTTCTAACCGTGACAAAATCATGACAAACGCTACAGCGTACAGTTGAACTGTTCGGTTTAAAAAAGCGCAAACCTTAGAGCCGCAAGGCTCTAAGGACTTTTGTGAGATGTGACAAATGAAGTTCCGTCAATTGACAAAGTTAGCATGGCTTCGATACAATGAATGAGGATTCGTAGGAGATGAGCTACGAGACGCGTTTTCCCATGTGGAAAACACCCAGGAGGGTGCAATGAAACGGCCAAATTCCAATGATAATCCTTGGCGGGCAGTAGCGTTAACTAGTGCAATTGGCATAGACCTTGTCGTATGTTTGGCAGCCGGATATTTCTTCGGTGATTGGTTGAGTGGTGTACTAGGTGGACAGATCTGGTTGTTAGTCGGATTTTTACTTGGGCTTGTAACCGGCATCATGAGCATTTACTTGATGATTAAGCGGTACGGAGGGCTATGATGGACGACTTTTCAGCCACTCTGAAAACGGTTCAAAACGTATTTCTTTTCTTTTTATCCTTTTGTTTGGCTGCATGGGCGCTTCTTGTCGATTACCGGGTTTACGTTGCAGGGATAATGCTTGGAGCATGTGCGAGCATGATTAATGCGAGGTTCTTAGCTTGGAAGATTAACAAGCTGGCAGCAGCTGCGATAGAGCAGTCAGGGCGCAAGGTAACCCTTGGCTTCTTGACAAGGGCAGCAGTCGCTGGGTTTGTTGGGTTGATTGCCGTCAGGTATCCCGAACATGTTGCATTAACCACGACGATTGTTGGATACTTTTTTGCTCAATTGGCAACACTCGTATTGGGTATTCTTTCTATTAAGAAGTCTAAGAAGTAATTCCACGATGTAACTTCAACGGATGAAAGGGGTGAAAATGGAAAATATGGAACATCACGCGCCAATATATAATTGGTTTGGTATTGATTTCGATGCATCAGCGTTAATGATGATCGGGATTACCACAGTTATCGTGCTAATTCTTGCAATTGCAGGAGCGAGCCGAGCATCCGTAACAAATCCTTCGAAACTTCAAAACTTCATGGAATGGACGATTGAGTTCGTAGAAGGCATTATTGGAAGCACGATCGGTTCCAAGCATGGCAAAGGATTTATCGCACTTGGTCTTACGCTCATTATGTATATCTTTATCGGCAACATGCTCGGCCTTCCTTTCTCAATCGTGACGGAAGATCATGTATCTTGGTGGAAATCACCAACAGCTGATATCGCAGTTACAGGAGCACTAACAGTCGTTGTTATCGTGCTAAGTCACTACTTAGGGATTACTCGTAACACGAAGCATTACTTCGCGCATTATTTTGAGTTCAAAGGGGCAATGTTGATCCTTCATTTAATTGAAGTTGTATCGAAGCCACTTACGCTTGCGTTCCGTCTTTACGGTAACATTTATGCAGGTGAAATCATGATATCTGTCATTATTGGAGCAGGTTGGTTTGGAATTGCGCCTCTCTTCGTATGGCAGGGCTTCAGTGTGTTCGTAGGTGCGATTCAAGCCTTCGTATTCACGATGCTAACCATGGTTTATATCTCACAAACATTGATTCATGAAGAAAAGCACTAAGCATTAGACTTACCTCGGGAAGTCTCGAGTCACTTATAAAACAACAAAAACCTAAGAGTTTAAGGGAGGATTTTATCAATGGGAGCAATAGCATTAGTAGCAGCAGGTATCGTATTCGGTTTGGGAGCACTAGGTGCAGGTATTGGTAACGGTTTGATCGTAGGTCGTGCTTTGGAAGGTATTTCTCGTCAACCAGAACTTCGTGGTACGCTTCAAACAACAATGTTTATCGGGGTAGGTCTAGTTGAGGCAATGCCGGTCGTTGCATTGGTTCTTGCGTTCATCTTTATGGGAAAAGCTTAAGAAACCGTTTGGCGTTGATGGCCGAAGTTGCCACCACGCCTTCGTTTTGCCCATGTTATCAGAAGGGAGTGACGTTACTTGCATATTGAATGGTCCACATTTTGGATACAACTTGTCGCGTTTTTAATTTTATATTTGTTGCTTTCTAAATTTGCGTTCGGTCCTCTGTTCGGCATGATGGAGAAACGCAGACAATTGGTGAAAGATCAAATTCAAACAGCTGAAACTAGCCGTAAACAGGCAGAGCAACTGTTGGAGGAACAAAAGCAAGCGCTGCAACAAACTCGTAAGGAAGCTTACGACATCATTGAGCAAGCGAAGCACACAGGCTCCAAGCAAGCGGATGATATTATTCATGCAGCTAGTGCAGAAGCAAACCGTCTGAAAGACGAAGCGCTTAAAGATATCGAAAATGAGAAGAACAAAGCGGTTGCCGCTCTTCGCAGCCAAGTTGGCGCGATGTCTGTTCTAATCGCATCCAAAATTATTGAGAAACAAATCGACGAAAAGTCACAAGAAGAACTTGTTGAGCATTACCTCAAAGAGGTAGGAGGCAACGTATGAGTGACATCGTCGTAGCGAAGCGTTATGCCAGAGCTTTATTCGAAGTAGCGAAGGAAAAGAATATCATTTCCCAAGTTGAAGATGAGCTTAAATCTGTAGCTAGTGCGATTAGGGATAATGCAGACTTGCAGAAGTTCCTGAACCATCCGAACATCGGGAATACCGTCAAAACGGACCTGCTGAAGCAGATTTTCGAGGGCAATGTTTCCGAACCGGTGTGGAACACACTCCTGGTCTTGATTGATAAAGGTAGACAATCCATTCTAGATACCTTAGTGCTTGATTATGCCAAGGTTGCGAATGAAGCACTCGGACAAGCGAGCGCAATCGTTACTTCCGCGTTCGAATTGTCGGATGCTCAGCAAGCGGAGATTGCCTCACATTTTAGTAAAGTAACAGGTAAAACGATTCGTGTTTCGTCCGTAGTTGAGCCTAAGTTGCTCGGCGGTGTACAAGTACGTATCGGTGATCGTTTATATGATGGAAGCTTGGCAGGCAAGTTAGGCCGTTTAGCCAAAGCGTTAGTTTAACACAAGCACTGTAAGAATAGGGGTGAAGTTCGTTGAGTATCAAACCTGAAGAAATCAGCTCATTGATTAAGCAACAGATTGCAAACTATAATTCCGATATCCAAGTGGTTGATGTAGGTACAGTCATTCAAGTTGGTGATGGTATCGCTCGTGCTCACGGCTTGGAAAGCGTTATGGCAGGCGAGCTGCTTGAGTTTCCAAGTGGCGTTCTAGGCTATGCCTTTAACCTTGAGGAAAGCAACGTAGGTATCGTTATTCTCGGACCTTACAAAGATATTCGTGAAGGCGACCAAGTTAAACGTACTGGCCGTATCATGGAAATTCCTGTAGGTGATGCACTACTAGGCCGTGTTGTTAACCCATTGGGTCAACCAGTCGATGGTAGAGGTCCAATTGAAACAACTGGATTCCGTCCAATCGAATCCCCAGCACCAGGCGTTATGGCCCGTAAATCGGTACATGAGCCAATGCAAACTGGGATCAAAGCGATTGACGCAATGGTACCAGTAGGCCGTGGACAACGTGAGTTGCTCATCGGTGACCGTCAAACAGGTAAAACAGCGATCGCTATCGATGCGATCATCAACCAAAAAGGTAACGGCGTAAAATGTATTTACGTTGCTATCGGTCAAAAGCAATCCACTGTCGTAGGTGTTGTTGAAACACTTCGTCACGCTGGCGCTTTGGACTACACGATCGTTGTAACAGCTTCTGCTTCTGAGCCTTCACCAATGCTTTGGTTGGCTCCATATGCAGGTTGCGCAATGGGTGAGTACTTCATGTACAAAGGCGAGCACGTGTTGATCGTCTATGATGACTTGTCCAAACAAGCAGCTGCTTACCGTGAGTTGTCCCTCTTGCTTCGTCGTCCACCGGGTCGTGAAGCTTATCCAGGGGATGTTTTCTACTTGCACTCCCGTCTTCTAGAGCGTGCTGCGAAATTGAATGATGAGCTAGGTGGCGGTTCTATGACGGCACTTCCTTTCATTGAAACACAAGCAGGCGATATCTCGGCATACATTCCTACGAACGTAATTTCGATTACGGACGGACAAATCTTCTTAGAATCCGACTTGTTCTACTCAGGTCAGCGTCCAGCGGTTAACGTTGGTAACTCTGTATCCCGTGTAGGGGGCTCTGCTCAAACGAAAGCGATGAAAAAAGTTGCGGGTACACTTCGTGTTGACTTGGCACAATATCGCGAACTTGCTGCATTTGCTGCATTCGGATCTGACTTGGATAAAGCAACTCAAGCGCGTTTGGACCGTGGTGTTCGTACGCTTGAAATTTTGAAACAAGGTGTTCACCAACCGATGTCACTGGAGAAGCAAGTTGCTTCCCTTTACACAGTTGTTAAAGGACACGTGGATGATCTTCCAGTTCAAGACGTAACACGTTTTGAAGGTCAATTCTTGGCTTTCTTGGAATCGAACCGTCCAGAAATTCTACACAGCATTCGCGATACGAAGGATATCACTCCGGATAACGATAAAGCGCTAGTAGAAGCAATTGGTCAATTCAAAAAGAGCTTCGCAGCTTCTGTATAAATCATGATGGTAGAGCTTCCTGCCCACAGTGAAGCTCTACCTACCGTGTTAATCCTGGGCAGGCTGATCGCCTGAATTCAGGTCTTCGAATGAAGGCTTTTCTAAGCCTCAAAAGAGAGGTGAGCAGGTATGGCAAAAGGAATGCGCGAGATTAAGCGCCAAATCAAGTCCACACAAAACACGAAACAAATTACGAGAGCGATGGAAATGGTCTCTGCAGCGAATTTGAGACGAGCACAACGTTCTGCGGAAGCAGCACGTCCTTACTCCGATAAGTTGAAAGAAGTCGTTCAAAGCATTGCAGCTGGAAGCAAAGGGATCAAACACCCGATGTTACAGTCACGCGAAGTGAAGAAGACAGGCTATTTAGTAATCACCTCGGATCGTGGATTGGCTGGAGGCTACAACGCTAACGTGTTGCGGAAGGTCATGACCGAGATTCGTGAAAACCATAAATCAACAGCTGAATATTCGATTTTTGTAATCGGACGTAAGGGTAGTAATTTCTTCCGCAAACGGAATATGCCAATTGTAGAGGAAGTTACAGGTGTTCCGGATTCACCGAAATTCGCGGACATTAAATCTGTCGCATCAGCAGCAGTAAAGAACTTCGAAAATGGAACGTATGACCAGTTGTTCTTGGTGTATAACCAATTCAAAAATGCTATTACCCAAATTCCAACTATGATCCGCCTGCTTCCTATGGAAGAAGTTACTGGCGTGGCTGCTGCTAGCTATGAGTATGAGCCATCACCAGAAGGTGTTCTAGAAGTATTACTGCCTAAATATGCAGAAACGCTTATTTACAGTGCTGTACTGGAAGGTAAAGCGAGTGAGTTTGGTGCGAGAATGACAGCGATGAACTCCGCTACGAAGAATGCAACCAAAATGATCAGCAGCTACACATTAGCTTACAACCGTGCGCGTCAAGCCTCGATTACCCAAGAAATATCGGAGATCGTTGCTGGAGCGAACGCGAACGCATAACAATAAAGCTTCTACGGAAGCAAAGCTTTTCTTAGGAGGGAAACCATGAGTAAAGGGCGCGTTGTAACAATTACAGGGCCAGTCGTCGACATTGAGTTCGAACGCGGACAACTCCCTGAAATCTTGAATGCCATCAAGATTGAAAGAAATGATAATGGCGTACTATCCACAATGACAGTTGAAGCAGCTGTTCACCTTGGTGACAACTTGGTTCGTTGTATTGCAATGTCCTCAACTGACGGACTTGTTCGTGGAGCAGTAGCTGAAGATACAAAAGCTGCAATTACCGTTCCGGTTGGAGCAGCAACACTAGGTCGCGTGTTTAACGTATTGGGAGATCCTATCGATGGTATCGAAGGCGTTGACCGTACATTTACAAGCGGTATCCACAAAGAAGCTCCAGCTTTCGACAACTTGTCGACAAAAGCAGAGATTCTTGAAACAGGAATTAAAGTTATCGACCTTATGGCTCCTTATGTTAAGGGTGGAAAAATCGGTCTCTTCGGCGGCGCGGGTGTAGGTAAAACCGTAACGATGCAAGAGTTGATCCACAACATTGCACAAGAGCACGGCGGTATCTCCGTTTTCGCAGGCGTTGGAGAGCGTACTCGTGAAGGTAATGACCTTTACCACGAGATGAAAGACTCCGGCGTTATCGCAAAAACAGCGATGGTATTCGGTCAAATGAACGAGCCTCCAGGCGCGCGTCTTCGCGTTGCTTTGTCCGGTTTGACAATGGCTGAGTATTTCCGTGACGAAGAAGGTAAAGACGTTCTTCTTTTCATCGATAACATCTTCCGCTTTACACAAGCAGGTTCTGAGGTTTCCGCATTGCTAGGGCGTATGCCTTCAGCGGTAGGTTACCAACCAACTTTGGCAACAGAGATGGGTCAACTGCAAGAGCGTATTACTTCCACGAAAAAAGGTTCCGTTACTTCCATTCAAGCGATTTACGTTCCTGCCGATGACTATACGGATCCGGCTCCAGCAACGGCTTTCGCCCACTTGGATGCAACAACGAACTTGGAGCGTAGTATTGCTGCAGCAGGTATTTTCCCTGCGGTAGATCCACTTGCTTCTTCATCCCGTATCTTGACGCCAGAAATTCTTGGCGAAGATCACTATAAAACAGCACAAGGTGTTAAACGAGTTCTTCAACGTTACAAAGAGCTTCTGGATATCATCGCGATCTTGGGTATGGATGAGTTGTCTGATGAAGACAAATTGACTGTACAACGTGCGCGTCGTCTCCGCTTGTTCTTGTCTCAGCCGCTTCACGTTGCTGAGCCGTTCAACGGTTTCCCAGGTCTTTATGTACCATTGAAAGAAACTGTGCGTAGCTTCAAAGAAATCCTTGAAGGTAAGCACGACAACCTTCCTGAAGTAGCTTTCCACAACGTTGGAACGATCGAGGACGCTATCGAGAAAGCAAAAACACTGTAAGCTTGGCATCTTGCTAAGACCAGCTTTTGCTAAACTCTAAGGAAGGAGAATCCAAGTGAGTACATTCCTATTGGAAATTGTAACACCGGAACGCAAAGTGTACGCTGAACAAGTGAACATGGTTAGCGTGAAGGGTACCCAAGGTGAGCTTGGAATTCTGCCGAATCACATTCCATTGGTCACTCCACTTAGAATTGCACCGATTACTGTGAAGAAAACGGGCTCCAAAGACGAAGTCATCGCAGTGAACGGCGGATTCATGGAAGTGCGCAAGGATAAGGTGGTTATTTTGGCGGAAAGCGCCGAGCTGCCTGAACAAATCGATATTGATCGTGCGAGAGCAGCGAAAGAGCGTGCGGAGAAACGTCTTGCTGAAACGAAGCAAGATAACGTAGATTTCAAACGTGCTGAAGCTTCTTTACAAAGAGCAGTGAATCGTATCGGTGTGTCCGGGAAATAAATAGATGAAATAAAAGCGGGGGAACTTTGGTTCTTCCGCTTTTTTGCGTTATACATGATAAATGAAAAAGCTGCCCCTCTCAAAGGAGAGGAACAGCTCGCGTTAGATTTACATGTTAAGCGTGATGCCAGACGGTGGATTCGCCTGTTTTCGGGCAAGGAGGGAATGTTTGACCTGCTACTAGCTCGACGCTTTGCCCGTCGGCATCACGGTAGCGACCAGTCTCCGTGACTTTGTCATGGGTTCTGTGTTGGTGATTAGCATTTGAAGCATTTGCCATAGGAATCAGTCCTTTCGAGAATAGTAATTGAGCTTTCGGCCAAAGCCTTTTTGCCCAATGAATAGTATTACCCACTTATGTGGGATGCTAATCTTATTAGAAAAAGAATTAGTGTCGACGCCCATACCCCTTTTTGTTATACTAATAAAGGTGATTATTACCAAAACTAATGAGATCGTAAGAAATGCAAACAAGAAATGGAGGCGGTTACATTCACATGATGTATACAAATAACTATGTAATCGTAGCGATTTTTCTAGGGTTAGGTATTTTCCTCCCCATAGCTGCGCTGACGATTGGCAAATGGTTAAGACCGAGTAAACCCATCGATGAGAAGTACACGACGTATGAGAGTGGTAATGAGCCTGTAGGTGAGGGACAAATCCGGTTTAACATTCGATATTATTTGTACGCTTTGATGTTTGTCATCTTTGATGTGGAGACCGTATTCCTCTATCCGTGGGCAGTTGCCTTTAATCAACTTGGATTATTCGCATTAATAGAAATGTGCATTTTTGTAGCCTTGCTTGCCATAGGATTAATATACGCTTGGAAGAAGAAGGTGCTGCGATGGACTTCAGTCTAGAATCAATCTCTCCCGAGGAACGGGAAGAAATAAACCGTAATGTATTTATGACAACACTGGAGCAGGTAAAAGCTTGGGCTCGCAGTAATTCGCTTTGGCCATTAACCTTTGGCTTAGCTTGTTGTGCGATCGAAATGATGGGAACGGGTGGTTCTCACTATGATTTAGACCGATTCGGAGTCATCTTCCGTACGTCTCCTAGACAATCAGATGTCATGATTGTAGCAGGGACAGTTACGAAGAAAATGGCTCCTTTGTTGCGCCGACTTTACGAGCAAATGCCTGAACCGAAGTGGGTTATCGCGATGGGTTCGTGCGCAACCGCAGGCGGTCCTTATGTGAAATCGTATTCCGTTGTCAAAGGTGTGGATCAGATCGTACCTGTGGATGTTTATATCCCAGGTTGTCCTCCGAATCCGGCAGCACTCATTTATGGGATCAACAAGCTTCAGGAAAAGATTCGCTATGAGGCGAAAACTGGGAAGCAGGTGATCAATCGATGAGCGAGGAGAAAAAGCCGGAAGAATCGGCAGTTCCGACTCCTCCTGTTGGTGAGGATGGGAAAGAGGAAGGCAAGGTAGAGAGCCCTGCTGAAGGCAGTGCAGCTGAAGCGAAAACGGAAGTTGGAGCAGATCGCAATGCCGAGGGCAAAGCGGAAGCTAGCGTGCCGCCTGCTGGCGCAAGCACGCCAGCAGCAGACGCGGCAGCGGAGCGCGCCGCGGCAAGAGCCGCGCGCCTCGCTGCGCGCGCGGCTACAGAGGCGGGCGAGCCTGCGCCCGCCGGAGCAACAACGCCAGCGTCCGCAGACGCTGGCTCAGAGGAAGAGAAGGCGGCCAAAGCCCAGGCCGCCGCTGAAGCCCGCGCCGCGCGAGCAGCTGCACGCGCCGGAGCGAAGCCCGAATCGGCGGATCCCGCTGCGCCGAAAGAGCCTTCACCGAACCAGCCGCTGCTGGACCGGCTGGTCAACATCCTTAAGGCCGAGGCAGGCGAAGACGCCGTCGTCGACGCATTCATCAACGAAAGGGACGCGCATCGTCCTTACGTGATCATTCACAGCTCGCGCTGGCCGCAGGCCGCGCTGACTTTACGTGATCACGCGGAGCTGCGCTGTGACTACCTGCGCAATCTCTCCGGTGTGGACCAAGAGACGCACCTTGAGGTGGCGTATCATCTGCTTTCTCTCACACATAAGCATGAATATTGTGTGAAAGTGAAGACAGACCGCGAGCAAGCCAGCATACCTTCGGTAGCTGATGTTTGGCCGACGGCCAACTGGAACGAGCGCGAAGCGTTTGATCTTTTCGGCATCGACTTCCCTGGCCACCCGAACTTAGTACGGATCATGATGCCTGATGATTGGGTGGGTCATCCACTGCGCAAAGACTACGAACCGCTTGACCCGGAGGTGTAGCACGTGTTACGGACAGAAGAGCTCCTGTTAAACGTTGGCCCTCAGCATCCTAGTACACACGGGGTTTTCCGCGTGATCGTAAAGCTGGATGGTGAAATTATTCGTGAAGCAATACCCGTTATGGGCTACTTACATAGAGGAACTGAGAAATTAGCTGAGAATCTCAGCTATACCCAAATTATCCCATACACCGATCGAATGGACTATGTATCGGCGATGACAACTAACTACGCGTTAGTAAACGCTGTAGAGAAAATGATGCAAATCGAAATACCCGAAAGAGCTGAATTTCTTCGTTTAATCGTGATGGAGCTGCAGCGTATTGCATCACACATGGTGTGGTGGGGAACGTACCTGCTAGATATTGGAGCGATGAGTCCGTTCTTGTTCGCTTTCCGCGATCGCGAAATCATTATCGACCTCTTCAACGAATTGTGTGGAGCTCGTTTAACGTACAACTACATGCGTGTAGGCGGCGTGAAGTGGGACGCACCAGATGGCTGGATTGAGAAAGTACGCAAATTTGTTCCGTATATGTATGGCAAATTGGAAGAGTACCACACCCTTGTCACGGGGAATGAGATTTTCCTCTCACGGATTAAGGGAGTAGGGAAGTATGATGCCGAGACAGCCATTGCTTATGGCCTTAGCGGGGCGAACCTGCGTTGTACAGGGGTAGATTGGGATATTCGCAAAACGCAGCCTTACAGCCTGTACAGCCGCTTCCAGTTCGATGTGCCGGTAAGGAATGGCGGGGACTGTTATGACCGATATTTAATCCGTATGGAAGAAATAAAACAATCTCTTCGTATCCTGGAACAAGCGCTAGACGTGTTCCCTGAGGGTGGCGAAACGATGGGGAAAGTGCCGAGAGTGATTCGCCCGCCAGAAGGCGAAATCTATGCGGCAATTGAGTCTCCGCGTGGGGAAATTGGTTGTCATATTATTTCCCGAGGTAAGCAAGAGCCTTACCGCCTGAAATTCCGTAGACCATCCTTTGTGAATCTGCAAATATTGCCCAAGCTGCTGGTTGGCGAGTCGATGACTAATCTCATTACGATTTTGGGCGGCATCGATATTGTCGTTGGGGAGGTGGATGCCTAATGGTCAATTTATTGGAAGAGAGTCTAACATGGACGAACTTCTTCGTTTTCCTATTTTGGGGCGTTGTCATGCTGTTGCTCGTGCTCGGATTCGTTACCTATGCAATTTACTTCGAGCGTAAAGTTATCGGTTGGATGCAATTGCGGATCGGGCCGAACCGAACTGGGCCATTCGGGTTGTTGCAGAGCGTCGCTGACGTATTTAAGCTTCTCATTAAAGAAGATACGATTCCTAAGAAAGCGGAGCGTGAGCTTTTCATTCTTGCACCGATTATTACCTTTATCCCATCCTTTACGATTATTGCGACGATTCCCTTCTCTGATCGGATGTTTGGCGCGAATTTAAATGTGGGATTGCTGTATTACGTAGCCCTAACAGGGATCTCAACCATCGGAATTATTCTTGGAGGTTGGGCATCCAACAATAAATATGCGTTATTAGGCGGCATGCGTTCCGCAGCTCAGATGATTAGTTACGAAGTTCCATTAGTTATCTCAGTCGTTGGTGTGGTCATGATGACGGGAAGCCTGAATCTGCACACCATTGTTGATACGCAAACAGGCGGCTTCTGGCACTGGAATTTCATTCCCCAAATCCTAGGTTTCATTATTTTTGTGATTGCCGGTGTTTCGGAGCTGAATCGTACGCCGTTTGACTTACCAGAAGCAGAATCAGAGCTCGTTGCGGGCTACCATGTTGAATACAGTGGTTTCCGTTTCGCCTTTTTCATGCTATCCGAGTATGTGTACGTCTTCGTCATTGCTTCACTTGTCAGTCTGCTTTTCCTAGGTGGATGGCATGCGCCATTCGGGTTCCTTGATTTCATTCCAGGCGTCCTCTGGTTCTTGTTAAAATTCTCAGCGGTTGTGTTCTTCCTCTTCTGGCTGCGGGCGACATTGCCACGTGTACGGATTGATCAGTTAATGGGTTTTGGCTGGAAAGTACTGCTGCCACTGGCGCTGGTCAACATGTTGCTGACAGCGATCATCATGACCATCTTTTAAGAATAGTTGCTTTCGAAGTTAGTTTTGCTAACGCAAGACTTGAAGGAGTTGAAACGCATGAAGGGCATTATGAAAGGTTTAGGCTTCACATTCAAGCACTTGACTGAGAAGAAAGTAACGTACGCATACCCTGAGGTTCCGATTAAAATGCCGGATCGCTTTCGTGGTATTCAATATTTTGATCCTGAGAAATGCATTGTGTGCAATCAATGTGCGCGCGTGTGTCCGACGGAGTGTATTACGTTAACTGGAAAAGCGAACCCAGACCCTGAGAAAAAGGGGAAGGTCATTGATACGTATGACATCAACTTTGAGATTTGTATTCTGTGCGATCTGTGCACAGAGGTGTGTCCGACGGAAGCGATCGTGATGACGAATAATTTTGAGCTTAGCAGCTTTAGTCGGGATGATTTGTTTAAAGATATGCAGTGGCTGAGCAGCAACACCCAAAATATTCGTCAAGAGAACAATTCTGCGATGCCTAAAGGGGGCGCGAAGAAAGATGTTTAATGGACTCGGCGATTTCCTATCCAGCGGTACAAGCTGGGCCTTCTTCATCTTTGCGCTGCTCGCTATCGGCGGGGCGATCTTTATGATCTCTTTTACAAAAGTCGTGCACATGGTTGTGGCCGTAGCCCTAACGTTCATTAGTTTAGCAGGTCTGTACGTTATCCTTGAAGCAGAGTTTGTTGCTTTTGTCCAAGTGTTGATTTATGCAGGTGCCATCTCGATTCTGATGATTTTCGGCATTATGATGACGAAGCACAGACAGGGTGAAGATGAAGGTCCTAAGCGTCCATGGCATGAAGGCTTGGCCATTCTCGGCGCGGTTGGATTGTTCGGCGTTTTGTTCTATGCGATTCAGAAGTCGACTTTTGTCTCTTCGGGGACTTTGGATGCTGGCAAAGATAATACACTCGAAATCGGGAAGTTGTTGTATAACGTGCATGTCATTCCCTTCGAAATCATGTCCGTGCTGCTGACAGTAGCGTTCATTGGCGCTATCGTAGTCGCGAAGAGAGAGGAGGATTAGCCTTGGGTAACTTAATTACTCCTTATCTGACATTAGCGGCGATCCTATTCTGCATTGGACTTTACGGTGCGCTCACGAAGAAAAACGGGGTCATCGTCTTGCTCTCCATCGAGCTCATGCTCAATGCGGTGAACTTGAATTTGATTGCCTTCTCCAAACTAGGGGATCATCCAGCCTTAACGGGGCAAATTTTCTCCCTCTTTAACATTACGATTGCAGCTGCTGAGGCGGCTGTGGGCATTGCGATATTAATCGCAATTTACCGAAATAGAGGTACAGTTGAAGTTACGGATTTGGATTCTATGAAGCGCTAGGAGGCTAACAAGGCTATGGTATCGGACTATTCACAGTACGCCTGGCTCATTCCATTGTTTCCGTTGCTAGCTTTTCTAGCGCTTACGGCAATGGGACGTCAACTGAAGGATTTAGGGATTTACATTAGCATTTTTGCGATGTTGCTTTCGTTTATCGTGGCTTTGCTCATTTTTGTAGAGCGGATTGGCGGCAATGTTGAGGATTTCACGTGGGATAAAATGAACTGGCTGCAGGTGGGCGATTTCACGCTGAAAATGGGGTTTGAAGTCACCAATCTAAACTCCCTGATGCTCGTTATCGTTACGCTCGTTTCCCTGCTGGTGAACATTTATTCCAAGGGCTACATGAAAGGTGACGAGCGTATTCACGTGTTTTTCGGTTATATTGCGCTGTTCTCCTTCTCCATGCTAGGTCTTGTCATTTCTGAAAATATGCTGGAGCTGTACATCTTCTGGGAGCTAGTAGGGGTATGTTCCTTCTTGCTCGTCGGATTCTGGTACTTCAAGCCAGAGGCGAAGGCTGCCGCCAAAAAGGCATTCATCGTCACCCGTATCGGGGATGTGGGCTTATTTATCGCGATCCTGTTGTTGTATTTATACATGCCAGGACATGCACTTGATTTCACTTCCATACATAATGCTTTCACAACGGGCAAAATCGACCCTACGATCGTCACATGGATCGCCGTCCTGATTTTCATCGGGGCGATGGGGAAATCCGGTCAATTCCCGTTGCACACATGGTTACCTGATGCGATGGAAGGCCCAACGCCGATCTCAGCGCTGATTCACGCCGCAACAATGGTTGCAGCTGGGGTATACCTCGTGGCACGGACGTTTGATATTTTCCACGCATCGCCGGACGCACTAATGGTTGTTGCTTATGTCGGTGGGTTTACCGCTATTTTCGCAGCGACAATCGGTATTGCGCAGAACGATATTAAACGGATTCTCGCTTATTCGACCGTGAGTCAACTCGGTTACATGATGATGGCGCTGGGGATTGGTGTTTCCATTACGTCGGGGATGTTCCACTTGTTTACACACGCTTTCTTCAAAGCGCTGCTCTTTTTGGGCGCCGGTAGTGTGATTCATGCGGTTCATACGCAAAACATTAATGAAATGGGCGGATTATCCCGCAAAATGAAAATTACGACCTGGACTTTTGCGATCGGAACGTTGGCTTTGGCTGGTATCTTCCCATTCGCAGGCTTCTGGTCGAAGGATATGATTCTCACGGAAGCGTACGAGCATAATCAGCTTCTGTTCTGGGTCGGTGTGATTGCAGCGTTCTTCACGGCTTTCTACATGTCCCGCTTGTTCTTCCTCGTGTTTATGGGGTCATCAAGAGCGAAAGATTATGCTTCGGCGGATCACAATGATCACGGGCATGACCATGCACATGAGCCGCATGAATCTCCTGCATCAATGACAACTCCGCTTATTGTGTTAGCTGTGCTAGCTGTCATTGCGGGCTTCGTGAACACGCCATTCAACGAATGGCTGGGTCATTGGCTGACAGGACAAGAGCATGAGGAAACGGTCAACTGGGCAGTGATTATTTTGTCTACATTGGCTGGATTGTTAGGAATTGGGCTGGGATATCTCATGTATCTCAAACGCACCATCCCTCGGGACATTGTTTCGAGCAAAATGCCATGGTTGTACACGCTGCTAAATCGCAAATATTTCATTGATGAAATCTATGAGGCTATTGTTGTCAAACCGCTTCGCGGTCTAGGCTTCATCTTGGAATTGATCGATATTTACGTCATTGACGGGATTGTACGCTTAGTTGCTTTCACCGTAGTTAGTCTTGGACGCCTAGGTTCCCGACTTCAAAATGGTCAACTGCAGTCCTACGGGGTCATCATGCTACTAGGGATGCTGATTCTGGCACTTGCCATTGCAGGAAGGAGGTTCATACATGCCGGCTAACTTACCTATTCTTAGTATGATTGCCTTCTCCCCTCTGCTCGGTGTTCTCGTCCTGCTCTTCCTTCGGGGAGATCGGGGGCGTTTGATCAAAACAGTGGGTATCGTCACGACATTCATTCCGCTAATATTGGCTGCGTGGCTCTACGTGGACTATAACTATCAAGGAGATCCGATTCAGTACAAAGAACAGCTTGATTGGATCAAAGTCCCATTAAATCACGAGGGTATTCAGCAAATTACCCAATTCTTCTTCGAGTTTAAATATTCGTTGGCGGTCGATGGCATTTCGTTGCCACTCGTCTTTCTAACGGCGTTAATCTCGTCCATGGCCGCGTTAGCGTCCGTTTATATCAAGAAACGTTGGAAAACGTATTTCATTCTATTCCTTTTGCTTGAAGTAGGTATGTTCGGTGTATTCATGGCACAGGATCTCTTCTTGTTCTTCCTGTTCTTCGAAATTACACTCGTGCCGATGTTCTTCTTGATCGGAATTTGGGGGTACATGAACCGGGAGCAAGCAGCTAATCGCTTCTTGTTATATAACGGACTTGGCTCAGCCATCATGCTGATTGCCTTCCTTATCCTGGTTACGACAGCCGGATTTAGTCAAGATCCTTCGCAGACTGAGGCGATCATTTACTACAGTGGCGATATCCATACCATTGCACATAATTTGCTGCAAGATCCTGCCGCTTATGTGAATCAGGAAGGTACGCCATTCTTTATGAGTCAAGCCATGAAATGGACCGTGTTTATTATGCTATTGGTCGCATTCGGGATCAAGTTGCCGATCTTCCCGTTCCATACGTGGATGCTGAAAGTACATACAGAGGCTCCGCCTGCTGTTGTTATGATTCACTCCGGTATTTTGCTCAAAATGGGGGCCTACGGCCTTATCCGTTTCGGGATTCTGTTCTTCCCGGCGGAAGCCCAGCAATGGGCGTGGGTGCTCGCGCTCCTCGGTGTCATTAACATCGTGTACGGTGCGCTTCTCGCGATGGTTCAAAAAGATTTCAAACTCGTATTGGCCTACTCGAGTATTAGTCACATGGGCATCGTCCTGCTGGGACTTGCTGCTTTCAACATTGCAGGTCTGCAGGGTGCCGTGTTCCAACTGATCTCACACGGGTTGATCTCAGCCCTGATGTTCTTGCTCGTCGGCAGCATCTACGAGCGAACCGAAACTACGCAGCTCGATCGCTTGGGCGGTCTCGCTAAGAATATCCCTTTCATCAGCGGTATTTTGCTGATTGCAGGGATGGCCTCGCTCGGATTGCCAGGCTTATCCGGCTTTATCAGTGAGTTCCTCGCGTTCGTCGGACTCTTTGAAACACACCGCGTGTACGCGATTGTCGGTACACTGGGTATCATCTTCGCAGCGGTTTACGTGCTGCGCGGGGTACTGAACATCACGTTCGGCCCTCAGCAGCCGAGCTTACTGCAACAAGGGATGCGTGATGCGCGTCTCATCGAGGCTGTGCCGATGATTACGTTGGTCGCGTTCATTCTCTTGTTGGGCGTGTACCCAAGCGTGCTAAGTCAGCCGCTTCAACAAACCATTGGCAGCTTGGATCAGTTGATCCATAGCGTAGCCGGGAAGATAGGAGGTTAGTCCAGTGGAACAGATTAGACTCCATGCTGCTGATTTGATGCATCTGCTCCCTGAGCTTGCGCTGGTTGCTACCGCGATCATCCTATCTCTCTTGGATTTGGTTCTGCCGAACCGATTCAGCCGTTCCATTATTGGATGGTTAACCTTGGTTGGACTTGCGGTTTCTGCGGTTTTCGTCGTATTGCAGCTGAATCCGGAAGAAGCGATTCAACTCTTGAATCAAAGTTATCGTGTCGACGACTTCTCGAACTTACTTAAATTATGTACGCTTGTCGGTACGGGATTGATCGTCTTCATGAGTCTAGGCTATGTGAAAGAGGATAGCATCCCACATGTCGGGGAGTATTATTACTTTTATTTACCTGCTGCGTTAGGCGCTATGATTATGTCATCTTCGGGTGATTTAATTACGCTATACGTTGGCTTGGAGCTGCTCAGCATCACTTCTTACATCATGGTTGCCATGAAGAAGAAAGATAACAAATCCAATGAAGGATCGTTCAAGTACTTGGTGATGGGCGGTATCTCGTCCGCAATCATTCTGTATGGAATGTCTTTCCTATATGGAATGGTAGGCTCAGCGAATCTGCAAGAGATTGGCACAGCCCTTCCGACACTAATAACTTCTTACGAGCCACTACTTTATGTAGCCTTCTTCCTACTACTAGCAGGCTTCGGTTTCAAGATTGCTGCTGCACCTTTCCACAGTTGGGCACCCGATGTGTATGAAGGAGCGCCAACACCAGTTACAGCCTTTCTGGCTGTCGTGTCCAAAGCTGCTGGTTTTGCGATTTTGTTCCGTGTCTTCTATGTCTTGTTCGGATTTACAGCCTTTGAAGGCAGCCAACTGCAGTCCGATGTGTTCTTAGCGATATCCGTGATGGCGGCTATTGCGATGGTTGTGGGGAATTTCATTGCACTGAAGCAGACGAATATGAAAAGGCTACTCGCCTACTCGGGGATAGCGAATGCTGGTTATCTGCTCGTTCCGATTGGAACGTACTTTTCGGCCACGCATTATGCCAATTTCTCGGAATTCATTTTCTACTTAATTGCTTACATGTTTATGAACATCGGTGCATTCGCCGTGTTGATGATTATTGAACAGGCAGAGGGACATACAGAGGGTAAGGGGTTTGCGGGACTGTACTACCGTGCTCCTTTAACAGCTGTTGCCATGGTGTTGCTCGTATTGTCTTTAGCAGGTATTCCTATATCTGGCGGATTCTTCGGTAAGCTCTATATCATCTTAGGAACGATGCAGACACAGCAATACTGGTTAGGTGCTTTAATGATCGCAACCAGCGTAGTCTCACTCTACTATTATTTCAGCATCGTACGTCAAATGTTCATGCGTAGTGACTATGAGCCGGCAGCTATTCGAGTGTCCGTACCATTAGGCATAACGGTATGGTTATGTGCTCTAGTTAGCGTGGCACTAGGCGCTGTACCGCATCTGGTTCTGAAAGCTATTGAGAGCATCTTTACGTTGACGAAGGATTTCATCATTATGTAAAATACAAAAAAAGATAAAGCTCTTCCTACTCCAAATGTAGGAAGGGCTTTTCTACATTTCGCAAACGAACTTACATCCCCATTCCCCCTATTTCCCCGGAAATAAAGGACCTCAGGCAGGACAACCCCCAGTAACATTTTCAAAAAAATATTTCCCGAGATCTGAACTTTTTGCGAAGATAAACCGTTATAGGTATCGAGAAGATGTTTAATATGGTATAGATAGATGAGAAAACTTTTATTGAGGCCCCTCGAAGATGAGCGACGGCTATAGCTTAATCGGAAAATAAGAAAGTAAATGACTAATGAGATTCAATTTTGGGTAAAGGACCTGGTGTGATGATATATTTTCGACACGTAGGGCTCACGGTACTTATGCTGCTCGTCCTAGGACTAACAGGGTTTGTGAGCAACGTAGAGGCAGCTTATGCACTGTCTTCGGATCCCATGAGAGTGAAACAAACCTATCTGGATATGATTCGCGTTGATCAGGCGTGGGCGGCAGCGGAAGATGCTCGTACGCCGATCGTAGTCGCCGTAGTCGATACAGGCGTAGACCTTGGACATCCAGATTTAATTGGCAATTTAGTCAATGGTGTGAACTTACTTCAGGCTTCGAAGAAGCCTTTTGATGATAATGGACATGGAACGAACGTAGCCGGCTTGATTGCCGCTGCGATTAATAATGATAAAGGTATTGCGGGTATCGCCCCTAATGCCAAGATTATGCCGATTAAGGCGTTGGAAGCTGATGGAACAGGCGGTGAAGCCAAGCTGGGTGAAGGCATTAAATACGCAGTCGATCACGGGGCGAAAATCGTTGTCCTTTCTTTGGGATTGAACAAATACTCGGACTATCTCGCAGGTATTGTTCAATACGCTGAGGATCATAACGTGTTGCTTGTCGCTGCAGTTGGGAATGAGAGCACGAGTGTCAAATACCCTGCGGCTTATCCAACCGTGCTTTCTGTTGGTGGTGTTAGTCCCGATAAACAGGCAGATCCACGTTCGAATTACGGTCCAGAGCTAGATATCATGGCGCCATGGGATGTATATACGACTGCTCTAGGCGGGGGTTATCAGTACCAAGATGGCAGCTCGATGGCAGCGCCTCAAGTGGCGGCCGCTGCCGCATTGGTCTGGGGCAAATACCCGGCGATGACGGCCTATCAAGTGCGATCACAGATTGAACAAACGGCACAGGATCTGATGACCAAAGGGTGGGACGCTAAGACGGGTTACGGCTTATTGAATATCGAGAAAGCACTGACGGAGCCTTATAAACAAGATCGTTTCGAGCCGAATGATCTAGCCAGTCAGGCCGCTTCGCTGCCTAATCATACAGTGGTTAAAGCGAATCTTAGCTCGGGGCAGGATCAGGACTGGTATGTCATTGATGCTGCATATGACGGGTATATTCAAATCGGTGTGCAACCGGAAGATGGTGCAGGTATCCGGGTGAATTTTGATTCGGGACAAAGTTTTGTGGCTGGTAATGGCGCTGCGGATGGCAATCAGCCTTTTAAGGTAGCTGTGACGAAAGGTCGTACCTATGTCCAGCTAGAAAATGTGGATCGTGCCCGGAAGACCACACTAAACTATACGTTACAGACAGATTATGTGATATATACAGATCCTTTTGAAGATAATGATAAGCAATATAAAGCATTTACGCTGCCAGAACGCAGCCAAACCTTGAAGGGGACTTTTCATGACAAAGGAGATCTGGATTGGTTTGCGCTAACACTTGAACACTCCGGTACCATGCGTTTACGGCTATCGACCGATACGGGTCGTATTGATCCGATGCTTCTTTTTCAGAAAGAAGGAGAGAAGGCAACGACGGTTGATCAAGCTGGTGATGGTGGCTTAGAGGTTAGTTCCCTGATGGAAGTGCTTCCTGGGCAATATTACATTCGTGTTAGCAACGTGAAGGATTATGCTGGCCCTATTACAGGGGAGTATACGTTAGAGATCGAGTACACGCCGCAATTAATTGACGCGAACGAGCCGAATGACAGATCTTATCAAGCAACGTTTGCTGCGATGAATGCCGGATATGAAGGTGTTTTTAATCGAAATGACGACGTCGATTGGTTCGAATTCCGATTGACTTCCGATAGCTTGGCCCAAGTGAGATTAACGAATATTCCGACTTCACGGACGTTATTTGCGACTCTATATAATAGTTCCCTGAAGGAGCAAGGCACCTACCGCAGTGAGTCAGGTTCAAGTCAGCTCAATTTCGAGAAGCCGCTGCCTGAAGGTACGTATTATATTAAGCTGCAGGCCAATCAGTGGTTCATGAGTCAAATGTATCGCTTGCAGTTGAATAGTTATGGGCTTGTTAGCGGGTATGTTGATATTGCGGGACATTGGGCACAAGATGCGATTACTCAGCTTACGCAGCAAGGCATGATTAGTGGCTACGGGAACTATCGTTTTGCTCCTAATCAATCGATTACCAGAGCAGAAGCGGCTACCGTGCTGTCTCGTGCTTTGCGTTTAACGAAACGTAAGGATTTACGGTTTAGTGATTTAGCAACATCACATTGGGCTTACGCAGATATAGCCAAAACCGTTCAGGCATCTATCGTAGACGGTTACCCGAATGGTACCTTTGATCCTGATGGCAAATTGACTCGTATGGAAATGACACAGATGCTTGCACGCAGTATGAATATGACAGGGAAATTAAGAGGGAATATCCCTTTTACCGATGTGAATGAATCTTACTGGGGTGTGGGTATTCTCAAACAGATGGCGGCGGATGGTTGGATCAGCGGATTTCCCGACGGCACCTTCCACCCGGAAGATCAAGCAACACGGGCTGAATTTGTGACTTTGCTGGCCAAAGTCGTTAATCGGTAAAATCGAAAAGGAGTGACCTATGGGCGAGACGGACAAATGGAGTGAAGTGGCGCAATATGCGTCGTGGATGAATGTGGCTAGTATAACAGTCTATATTCTTTGCATTGGTTTAGCTTGGTGGTCGCTGCAGGCGTTCCGCTTTGATGTTTTGTTGAGAAGGCCCAAAGGTGCGCAAGCCATCATGCTGCAAATATTACTTTCGATCGGACTTGGACAGCTGGTTGCGGGCTTTTTCATACAGTATTTAGGTCTCTCCATGAGCTTCAGTCGGATGTTTTAATGCGATTTTCCGAATAATGAACAACTTTGTTGTCAACAATGGATAATAGAACGGAATGAAAATCACATTAAGCTTCGAACTCTATGTAGGGCATCTCTGACTGCCAAAAGAACACAGTTGTATCTATGCGGCTCCAAATGATAAACTTAGGAAATGTGCGAAACCTGTCTTATAAAATAAGTGCGCGGAGGGACCATGATGAGCAAAATTATCGTCCGCGGTGGCCGAAAGCTAGCTGGCAATGTAAAAATCAACGGAGCAAAGAATGCGGTACTGCCGATTATTGCGGCTTCCATTTTGGGATCGGAAGGTGAAAGCGTCATCCATGATGCGCCTCCCCTTGACGATGTACTAGTCATTAATAAAGTATTACAAAGCTTAGGAATTGAAGTCGAATATAACCGTCAGGTGATTCGAGTCCGAGCTGGGCAGATTAATACCTGTGAAGCTTCCTATGATCTAGTCCGTAAAATGAGAGCCTCTTTCCTCGTTATGGGTCCTTTGTTAGCTAGGTTGGGTCAAGCGAGAATTTCGCTTCCAGGCGGTTGTGCGATTGGCACAAGACCGATTGACCAGCATCTCAAAGGCTTTGAAGCGATGGGTGCCGATATTGAACTGGGTCAAGGCTATATCGAAGCGAAAGTGAAAGGGCGCCTGAAGGGTGCCAAAATTTATTTGGATGTCGCCAGTGTAGGCGCAACCGAGAACATTATGATGGCCGCAACGCTTGCGGAAGGTACAACAACGATTGAAAATGCGGCAAAAGAGCCGGAAATTGTTGATTTGGCCAATTATCTGAATGCAATGGGCGCTGTGATCCGCGGTGCGGGAACAGGTGTTATCCGCATTGAGGGTGTAGAGAAGCTTCGCGGCGTCGTACATACGGTGATTCCAGATCGCGTAGAAGCCGGAACGTACATGATTGCTGCTGCTATTACGGGCAGTGAGCTGTACATGGAGGGCGCGATTGGTGACCACCTTCGTCCTGTCATTTCCAAATTGCAGGAAATGGGTGTGTCAGTCGAAGAAGATGAGAATGGTATTCGTGTACGGTCTACAGGTCCGCTGCGCGCGGTTGACGTGAAAACGTTACCGTATCCGGGCTTTCCAACCGATATGCAGTCGCAAATGATGGCGCTGCTGATGGTGGCTGACGGAACTAGTCTTGTCACAGAGACTGTGTTCGAGAACCGTTTTATGCACGTGGATGAATTCGCAAATATGAACGCTAACATTAAAGTAGACGGACGGACAGCAATCGTCAGTGGTAACTCGAAGCTTCGCGGTGCCAAGGTTTGTGCAACAGACCTGCGTGCAGGCGCGGCACTTATCCTCGCGGCATTAGCAGCTGAGGGCGAGACTGAGATTACTGGTGTTCACCACATTGATCGTGGCTATGTCGACATCACGGACGTTTTGCGTGAACTTGGTGCTGATATTTATCGCTCAGTTCCACAAGAAATCGAGCAGGAAGTTGCGGAGCTTGGATTCTTTAATATCCAGCCAACGCTAGCGTAAGAGAAAGGGACCATCAGGAATTATCCTGGTGGTTCTTTTTTGTTGTCTTGGTTCCGGCCCGACCCAAACTATTAGCTCAGACTTAGTAGCCTTCCCATGCATTTATCCGCACATTCGTGCAAGGCCAAGTGGCCTACTACGCACCTATTTTTCATCTACCTCGACTTCTCTCAAACTCCAAATCCCCTCAGTCTCTTTCGAGTTCTATTCTAGCAACCCCTCTCATAAGCTAAGACATACTAAACTTGCTGCTAGTAAACGCGCTTATGGAGGCTGCTCAGACATATGTTCAAAAAGAAACGCGTGATCAGAAAAGGAGTCATCCTGTGGATGGCTGTTTGCTTATCTTCTATGTTGTGTGTCACTATCATCGTGCCTGGATTGCTAGTCAAGAAGATTCCGAATGGTGAAGTTTGGCCCCCTGCCCCTATCGAAGGCACAGAAACACAAGTAACAAACGCTGATCAAGGGTTGATGATTCCTGTGTATTTAACGAAACAGGCGACCGTGCAAACCGTTCCACTAGAGCAATATGTAAGAGGAGTGCTAGCGGCCGAAATGCCAGTTGATTTCGAGCTGGAGGCACTTAAGGCGCAAGCGATGGCAGCGAGAACCTATGTCGTGCGCAGAGTCATAGAGAAGGACTATAGTAATATGCCAGTCGATGATGCACTTGTGACGGATACGGTTGCCCATCAAGCCTATCTGACAGATCAAGAGCTTCGAGAGAAGTGGGACAAGTCTAAGTATGAAGCGAATATAGCCAAAATTGATAGAGCAGTCAGCGAAACGAAGGATAAAATACTGACATATGGACATGAACCGATCAACGCGACGTTTTTCTCAACAAGTAATGGATATACCGAGAATTCGGAGGAATATTGGCCTTTCAAAACTCCCTATCTACGCAGTGTGCCTAGCCCATGGGATATCAATCTCTCTTCACGCTATAAAGAGAGTGTTACGATTAACTACAAGACTATGCTTCAGAAGTTAGGTGTGCCTAGTATTTCCACCACAGATACGAGCGCGAAGGGTATGAAGGTGCTAGCTTGGTCTACTGGTCATCGGATAAAAAGTATAACGATAGGCGGCAAGGTTTTCACAGGACGCGAGGTGAGAGAGAAGCTAGGTCTAGCATCCTCTCAATTTGCTTGGAAATGGGCAGGCTCTCAAATTACCTTCACCACGTACGGATATGGCCACGGTGTAGGCCTCAGTCAGTGGGGGGCCAACGGGATGGCCAAGGAAGGGAAGACGGCGGAAGAGATCGTAACCTACTATTACACGGGCATCTCTATCGAAAATGCGGCTACGATTCTCCATAAATCTTAAACTTTTATCGTTTCTATAAAAATATCTTTCTGGAAGTATAAAACCTTGGAATGTGTCAAGAATGGTTGATGAGGTGATAACCATGAGTGATAATAACAAAGGTTTTCAGAAAGAAGAAGCTCCTAAAACTGTTCAAGGAGCACAAGGTTCAACATCTGCATGGAAGAAATTGCTTGCTAAAAAATGGGTATTCCCAGCGACGTATGTGGCAGCAGCAGCAATTATCTTAACCTTAATGTGGGTGTACCAGGGAGCAGGAACGAAAACAGTCAGCCAAGATGAACTGGGTATTGAGGTTAGCAGCAATGAACAAACCGATAATCCAAAAGCACCACATGATGGGGCTGTCGCGGTTAACGGGACTACGGAAGCGATGCAATGGCCTGTAAAAGACAGAGCAGCTGTCGAAGTAGCAATTCCTTACTACGACACGAATGCATCCAATGAAGTGAAAACAGCGGCTATGATCGAATACCTCGATCAACTTACACCGCACACGGCAATTGACTTGAAAGCGAAAGATGGCGCAGCATTTGATGTGCTAGCGGCACTTGGCGGTAAAGTTACGGCTGTTGAGCAAAGCCCTGTTGTAGGTAAGCTGGTTGAAATCACACACAGCAACGGTTTGATCAGTATTTACCAAAGTTTATCCGATGTGAAGGTAACGAAGGGTGCAGAAGTGAAAAAAGGCGATATCATCGCCAAAGCTGGCAGCAACGATTTCGAGAAGGAAGATGGCGTACACTTACACTTTGAAGTGCGTCAAGTTAGCGACAATGCAGCCGTTAACCCAGAAACCCTCTTGAACGTAAAACAGTAAGCCGAACTTCGAGCATATCGATAAAGAGGCTAAGGCCTACATAAGTGAAAGGCAGCGGGAAATTCCTGCTGCTTTTTCATATTTTTCTTGGACATTTGGCCTATTTGGGCACCTAAAGCTGATTTTCTTTAATTATTTTGAAAATAAATATGGGAAATGAGCTTGTCAGGCTTGGTTACGTAGAATATCTAGTCATGCCCCTCATATACTTTACCAAACTATCTCGAGTAGGGAGGCGAGGGGAGTGCACGATTACATCAAAGAGCGAACCATTAAGATTGGTACCTGTATCGTCGAGACCAAGAATACGGTTCGCACCATTGCTAAGGAATTCGGTGTTTCCAAAAGCACGGTGCATAAGGATTTGACGGAAAGATTACCGGAAATCAACCCAGACCTGGCCAATCAGGTGAAACACATCTTGGAGTATCATAAGTCCATCCGGCACCTTAGGGGAGGAGAAGCGACGAAAATTAAGTATCGGAAGACCCGTAATCCTAAACTTTCCGAAGTCCTTGTTACGGTTAAGTCCTAAGATACCCTTCATCCCGAGATGTTTCCTGTGTTTCCTTTAACTGGGCGTGTCGAAATTTCACGGAAAAAGAGGAAAACATGCATTTATAGCGAATTTAGCTTATAATTAGAACTGTATATCAGAGCGCCGATTCTTCACGGGATGGACGGTAGGTTTAGGGAGGATTAATTAGAAATGTTCAGCAAGGATATTGGAATAGATCTCGGCACGGCAAATGTGCTTATTCATGTCAAAGGTCGCGGAGTTGTGCTTGATGAGCCATCCGTAGTTGCGATTGAAAGCGATACGAAACGCGTGTTGGCTGTTGGAGAAGAAGCCTTCCGCATGGTAGGTAGAACACCTGGTAACATTATTGCGATTCGTCCTCTTAAGGATGGTGTTATCGCGGATTTTGATATTACGGAAATGATGTTGAAGCACTTTATTGCAAAAATCGGGGGCAAGAATTGGTATTCTCATCCGAGAATACTGATCTGCGCCCCTACCAACATTACCTCAGTTGAGCAGAAAGCAATTCGCGAAGCGGCTGAGCGCAGCGGTGCCCGAGAGGTATTCATGGAAGAAGAACCGAAGGCAGCAGCAATTGGTGCCGGCATGGACATCTTCCAGCCTAGCGGTAACATGGTTGTTGATATTGGTGGAGGGACGACGGATGTTGCCGTATTATCCATGGGTGACATCGTCACCTCCTCTTCTATTAAGATCGCTGGCGACAAGTTCGATATCGCGATCATGAAGTATATCAAAAATAAGTACAAGCTGTTGATCGGTGAACGGACAAGCGAAGACATTAAGCTGAAAATTGGAACGGTATATCCACATGGGCGAGATCAAGAGATGGATATTCGCGGAAGAGATATGGTTTCTGGACTTCCATTGACGATTACGATCCACTCCAGCGAGGTACAGGAAGCACTATGGGATCCGGTTTCCTCGATTGTCACAGCAGCGAAGAGCGTTCTTGAGCGGACACCGCCAGAGTTATCTGCCGATATTATTGACCGTGGCGTTATTCTGACAGGTGGCGGTGCCTTGTTGCATGGACTTGATCAATTGCTTGCAGATGAATTGAAAGTGCCTGTACTTATCGCAGAGGATCCAATGTCTTGTGTTGTTAAAGGCACGGGGATTATGCTCGATAATTTAGATAAAGTAACGAAACGAAAATTTTAATCAATTACACTACCCAAGAGGTGACTAAATGTTAAGAGGACTTTATACCGCGGCGGCAGGAATGATTTCTGAACAACGCAGACATGATACAGTAACGAACAATATTGCGAACTTGAACTCCCCAGGCTTTAAGCAGGGGAATGCTTTGTCGCGTTCGTTTCCAGAAATGCTTATTTCTACGATTCGCGGTGGACAAGGTGCCTCTCCAGCGCCGCTTGGAAAGATGAGTTTAGGTGTGTTTTCTGAGGAGAGTATCTCCGTTCATACGCAAGGTGATCTACAGGAAACACGCAATCCGTACGACTTTGCGCTTGTATCGAACATTCAATTGCCTGGCGTGACCTTTGATGCCACAGGGAAGTACGTGAATGAGGATGGGGAGCGTACGTTTCAACCTCAAGCCTTATTTACGGTGCTGAACGGGAATGGTGAACAACGTTACTCGTTAAATGGGAAGTTCACTGTCGATACAGCAGGTCAACTTATTAATGCCAATGGTGAACAAGTGCTGGGCAGAGATGGACAACCCTTAGTCTTGTTGGATGGCACTGGGCAACCGATTGTCAATTTCAAGGTAACAGCTAAGGGTGAGTTCATGGACAGCGACGGTCGTCCAATACTGGATGCCGCCGGCGCACCGGTTGGTTTAATGCTTTCACGTGCAGAGAATCCGAATCTCTTGCTCCGCGAGGGGAACGGGTTGCTACGTATTAATCCAGGGGATGAAGCGACGATCACACAAGTTGCCTTAGGCGACCAAGTTGAAGTGCGTCAAGGTTATATCGAGCGTTCGAACGTGGATTCTGCGCAATCGATGGTGGATATGATGGCAGCGTTGCGCGCTTATGAAGCAAATCAGAAGGTTATCCAATCGTATGACAAAAGTATGGACAAAGCTGCAAACGAAGTAGGACGTGTCTAAATCTAGCTTGAGAAGGGGCCAACCATGAACAATTCCATGATCAACTCATCGGTATCCATGCATAGCTTACAACAAAAGCTGGATATTCTCTCCAATAACATAGCGAATGTAAATACGAATGGCTTTAAGAAGAAAGAAGCTTCCTTTGAGGATGTGTTGACGAACGTTCAAGCTCAGCCTGAGGGGTTCCGCCAACAAGGCCGCTTCTCACCCCTTGGTTTTAACCAAGGATGGGGATCAAGGCTCGTGCAAATTCAGACGAATTTGGCACAAGGACCGATCCAGTCGACGAGTCTTCCAACGGATTTCGCCATTCAAGGCGATGGCTTGTTTGAAATTGCTGTTAGTAAAGTGGACGAGAACGGCAATCAAGTGTTTCAACCGGCTTGGACACGTAACGGGGCATTCAGCTTAACGCCAGATGGTCAGGGTGGGACGGTCCTTACGACGAAAGAGGGCCATTATGTCGCAGATACCAATGGCAACCCGATTAATGTACCATCAGGTATACGACCTGTTGTTGACAAAGATGGCACAATTCAAGGCTACAATGAACAGGATCCAACAGCAGCTCCTGTGACAATAGGTCAAATCAAGCTTGTACGTGTTGTAAGACCGCAGCTCCTTCAAGATGTAGGAGATAATCTATACACGCTTCCAGCAGGTATTACAGCGGCTGAGAAGGCTAATATCCTGCAAGATGTGAATGGCGTGGCAGCAACAGAGGCGACTCGTGTTAGCTTGTTGCAGGGCTTCCTAGAGCAATCCAATGTGACACTCTCGGATGAAATGACAGACTTGGTTGTCGTACAACGCGCGTTGCAGCTGAATTCCCGGGCCATCACATCCTCTGATCAGATGATGAACATGGCTAACAATTTACGCGCTTGATCGTAGAAAGGAAGGGATAGGCTCGATGACAGATAAGCCTGCTCCAGTTAAGAAGAAGCCAAGGCCGAAATGGCAGAAGATCCTATGGCTTATTTTCAAAATCATACGCGTTCCCGTTCTGGCTCTTCTAGCGATCTATATTGGTTTATGGGTCGGCTACACGAAGCTGGGACAACAACCTTCATCAGAAATTTTACATATCAGCACTTGGCGGCATTTATACGATCTCGTTTTTGCTAATTAATCGAACTCCCGCTTGGGAGTTTTCTTTTCACTTATGTTGAAATAAACCCATCCGTCCAAGAAGGGCGGGTTATGGTTTATTTTGTGTGCGAGCAGCGGTATAATGAGTACAGACTTCATCAGACTTGATCTGCCAAATATTGAAAATTCGGATCGGATACTTAGCGCAGGAGGAGTACCTTGAATATACCGAACATGCTCACGATCAGCAGGTTTGTACTAATCCCCGTGTACCTCATGCTTTTTTTTAATGACTACATCCGAACCTCCTTCATCATTCTACTTGTAGCTGGATTAACGGATATTCTAGATGGTTACATAGCTAGAACACGCAAGATGATCACTCCGATGGGTGTCATGTTAGACCCGTTAGCAGATAAGTGCATGATGATTGCAGTCATCCTCTCACTCCTCATCTCCGAGATGATTCCTTGGCAGGCAGCCCTGGCCATGTTCATCCGTGACGCAGGTATGATTATAGGCTCCGCCTTCTTTCATTTCAGAGGCAAACTGACCGTTCCAGCGAACGTTATGGGGAAGCTGACGACGGTGCTCTACTATTTCGCCATCCTCTTTATTGTGTTCGAATTCACCTTCGCCATCACGTATTTATGGTATGTCATTGGGGTCTCTTTTTTAACATCCTTTATCTATATTTTCCAGTTCCTTCTATTGAATCGAGGCGAACGAGCGAAATAACGTACGGTTAAATGAAAAAAGAGCCTATGTAGGGGTCTGTTATACAGACCGTTACATAAGCTCCCCTTATATGAACCTTCACTTCTGCAGGATATGAAGGGACCTCCCTATTGTAAGTAATTCCCTTGTATTTTATACAAGAATTTGAAAGGAGCACGAACGCAAGATGCTAGATATTAATCAAATTCAAGAGATCATACCCCACCGTCCGCCTTTTCTACTGGTTGACCGTATTTTGGAAGTAGAAGAAGGAGTTAGAGCTGTAGGTATCAAGAATGTGACAATTAATGAACCTTTTTTCGCAGGACACTTTCCTGGTTATCCGGTGATGCCTGGGGTTTTGATTGTTGAGGCTTTAGCACAAGTTGGTGCTGTAGCGGTATTGTCCATGCCTGAATACAAAGGGAAAATCGGCCTGTTCGCAGGTGCAGACGGGATTCGTTGGCGTCAACAGGTTGTCCCAGGCGATACACTAACATTAGAAATGACAATCACTCGAGTAAAAGGAACCATTGTAAAAGGTCAAGCTGTGGCTAAAGTTGGTGACAAAGTGGTAGTCGAAGGTGAGCTTATGTTCGCCCTTGCTAATAAATAGCCCATACATATAAAGGAGATGAACCTACTACGATGACGCGTGTACAAACAGAGTATCAATTATGGCTCCAAGACCCTGCTGTTGATGAGCAAACGAAGAAAGAACTTCAAGCTATCCAAGATGATGAGAGAGAAATTGAGGATCGCTTTTATAAAGATCTTGAATTTGGGACAGGCGGTCTGCGTGGGGTCATTGGCGCTGGTACGAATCGTATCAACGTATACACCGTGGGTCGTGCTAGTCAAGGCCTCGCGCAATATGTAAACGGAACAGGCACGGCTAATCCGGCTATCGTTCTAGCGTATGATTCTCGCCATATGTCACCTGAGTTTGCATTGGAATCCGCACTTGTTTTTGCAGGTAACGGGATCAAGGCTTATTTGTTCCAGACGTTGCACGCGACACCGCAGCTATCTTTTGCTGTTAGATACTTAGGTGCGACAGCGGGTGTTGTGGTCACAGCGAGTCACAATCCGCCTGAATACAATGGGTATAAAGTATACGGTGCAGACGGCGGGCAGTTGGTGCCTGAATTTGCTGAGCAAGTTATTGCTCACGTACAGAGCATTGATTCCTTTGATAAAGTAAAGAAATTAACTCAACAAGAAGCCGAAGCGCAAGGGTTGCTAGCTTGGTTAGGTGAAGATGTTGATCAAGCCTATATCCAGGCTGTAACAGCTGTTAGTCAAAATCCGGACGTCATTAAGGAAATCAGCGATGATTTCCGTGTCATTTTCACACCACTGCACGGAGCAGGAAATGTACCTGTTCGTGAGGTCTTGAAAGCTGTAGGATTCGAGCAAGTGCGTGTAGTTGCTGAGCAAGAACTACCAGATGCACAGTTCTCTACGGTAAAATCGCCGAATCCAGAAGAGCGCGAAGCATTCACGTTAGCGATTGCTCAAGCGAAGGATTGGAATGCTGATATCATCATCGGAACCGATCCAGATGCTGACCGTATGGGGGCAGTTGTGAAGGATACCAACGGTGAATATGTCGTCCTAACAGGTAATCAATCTGGTGCGATTATTGTGAACTATCTTTTGGGAAGCATGAAAGAGCGTGGAACACTCCCTGCGAACGGCGTTGTGATCAAGACGATTGTAACTAGCGAAATGGGTGCGGTTATTGCTAACCATTACGGCATTCCAACCCTAAATACCTTAACAGGCTTTAAATATATTGGTGAAAAAATGTCGCAATTCGAACAAACGGGGGAGTATACGTACCTGTTTGGCTATGAAGAGAGCTACGGCTACCTAGCTGGCAGCTACGCAAGAGACAAGGATGCGGTCATCGCAGCCATGTTAATCGCGGAAGCAGCGGCTTATTATAAGAAGCAAGGCAAGACCCTTTATGAGGTGCTGCAAGAGCTATACGAATCCTTTGGTTTCTTTTTGGAAAAACTGGAATCAAGAACACTCAAAGGCAAAGACGGCGTGGAACAAATTGGACGTATGGTGGAAGCTTGGAGAACCAATCCGCCGTCTGAGATCAGCGGCACACGTGTCATTGCTGTAGAGGACTATGCACAAGGAATTCAGGGCTTACCTCGCGAGAATGTACTGAAGTTCAAACTAGAAGATGGTTCGTGGTTCTGTTTGCGTCCGTCCGGTACAGAGCCGAAGATTAAATTCTATTTCGCAGTTCAAGGAGCAACAGGGCCTGAGGCTGCACAGCAGCTAGAGGGTATTATTCAATACGTACTTAATCGTGTAGACGGTTAGTGCAATAGGTGTACAAAACCTCTTCAGAACCTAAATGAGGGATAGATCGTCTAATGGATGGCTGGATGTGAATTCTACCATGTATTGGGCGGTTTTCCCGTGCTTGGGGGCGGAGAGGTTTTCGAATGTATACGGGATTGGAAAGTAACTAAAAAAGTACATGCTCTAAGGAGTGGACGAACTGGTGAACTTGTATCAAACCTGGAATAACCCGTTAAGAAATATTTTGTGGTGGATTGTGATTTTGGGCATGCTGTGTTCTTTGCCGTTAGCTTATACACGTCACCAAACGGAAACGTCGGCGAATCAAGTGGAATTCGTTTTTGACTATCGTGATTTATTGGATATCTCCGATGTTCAGACGAACCCGCAGAACTTTGTGAACACGGAATTGAAGAATATGAAAGCCGCGGGCATAAGCTCGATGGCTGTTTACGAAAGTACATTAGGTGAATTCAAGGAGAGCCGTCGCATTGAGATGTACAGCTCCCGTGACGCGGCCATGCTGACTCAAACACTAGGCAACCCTAGTGAGAACTATACGTATGTGTTATTTGCGGATAGCCAGACGCAGCAGAAGCTTGAGCCGCTAATTCAAAAAACATTCGCAGACCTTAAGGTAGGTGTGAAGCCGTGGAGCTTCAAAAACCGTAATGGTCTCATCATTCAGATGAGCTTAGATGATGCCTCCATCAAGGCGATGGATCCAGACCCGATCACGCTGCAAATGCTGAAGGATCAAGGGTTCCAAATCGTCGTACGGTTAGCGAATCGTAGACCATTCAACACGAATGAAATGGATGTCATGTTGAAGAATTTTCATGATTTTGGTGTGAAGCGAATCATCGTAGACGGGAATGAAGTCCCTGGATACACGGAAGAGAATACGGAAGTGAATCTGAATAAAATGGCGGATTTGCTCAATAAGAACGGGATTGGACTCGCAGCGATTGAGTTGTTGAAGGAGCCTCAAAAAGGTTTCAGTACGCTGGCTAAACAAACGAATTATAATGTTGTGCGCCTACACTCCTTTACAGAGAAAGATGGCGAGAAACTGACAGAACCATTAAAGAAATCCGAGCTTGCTGATCGTGTGCAAGGGGTTTCAGATCGACTTGTTTTGGCTGTAAAAGACCGAAATATCCGCATGGTGTTTCTGAATGCCAAACCAGTGAAAAGTTTAGATAAAGGGAAGCTAGTTGACCCGCTTTCTTCCTATTATGCAGCTTTGCAGGGGCCAGATGGCGCGATCCCTCGTATCCAAGAGGTAGGTTTTACTTTAGGACAAGCTGAGGCATTCGATGTACATACAACAGGTTGGCAGAAAATTGCTCGTTTCTTCTTGCTACTAGGTGGACTAAGCTTGATTGTATGGATGATTTCATTCTTTTTACCTGAATTGACGATTGTTTTCTTCGTTCTTGGTTTGCTTGGTCTTGTAGCTCTACATACGCTTTCGGCGAATTTATATGCACAAGGACTCGCGTTAGCGACAGCTATTAGTGCGCCTAGTGTTGCTGTCATGTTGGCGATCAGGTCGGTACGATCAGGAGCTGCTGCAAAGTGGAAATCAGGATTAGTCTATGGATTATGGCAACTGCTGCGAACTTCGCTCGTTTCCTGTATCGGTATTGTTTATGTTGTAGCATTGCTTAATCATGTCACATACTCCTTGGTGCTGCAGCAGTTCAGAGGGGTTGGGATGCTGCATTTGCTACCAATTGCCATAGTTGGTCTGTATCTCTTATTCTTTAGTGAGAATAATACGTATAAGGAAAAGGTCGCGAATATTCGCAAATTACTTTCTTCCTATATAAGTGTATTGTGGATTGTTATTGCAGGCGTAGGCCTTGCTGCTGTTTTCTATTACCTATCTCGTACGGGGAATGAAGGACAAGCTTCTTCTATCGAGAAGTTATTCCGTTCTTTCTTGGAAAATACATTAGGCGTACGCCCGCGGACGAAAGAATTCTTAGTGGCTCATCCGATCTTCGTATTGGGTGCTTACTTGTCCGTTCGGTATCGTCATGCGGTGTACTTACTCTTCATCGGTGTCGTTGGTCAGCTTTCCTTGGTGGATACCTTTGCTCACTTGCACACACCGCTGCACATTTCCTTGATCCGTATCTTTTACGGACTTGTGCTAGGTGCAATCATCGGGCTAGTACTCATTGCAGTTTGGGAAATTCTATCAAGGAGTTGGAAACGATGGGCACAGCCCCAATTGTCAAAATAGCGTTATCCGGCTACTACGGTTTCGATAATAGCGGGGATGAGGCTGTGCTGCAATCGATTTTGTTCGCTTTGCAGGAGCAAGGTCAGGCGCAGGGCATTCAGATTGAGCCTATCGTGCTTTCGGCTAATCCAGAGAAAACTTCGCAAATGTACGGAGTAAAAGCATATCATCGAATGAAGCCAGGTTCATTACTGAAGGCACTGCGCGAATCAGACGGCTTAATCAGCGGGGGCGGTAGTCTCCTGCAGGATGCAACAAGCTCGAAGACGATTCCGTATTATTTAGCGGTATTGAAAATAGCGCAGTGGCTCGGGAAGCCAACGTTTGTTTATTCGCAAGGCATCGGGCCGGTGAGCCGGCCGATGTTCTTCGGCTGGATCCGCAGCGTGTTCAAGCGCTGCGCGTTGGTGACGGTCCGCGACACGGAGTCCGCGGACCTGTTGGGCCGGATGCGCCTCCCGCGGGAGGGCATCACGGTTGTGCCTGACCCGGTGATGGGCTTGCCACTCCGGGATGGTGGGGGCGCGCCGGATGCTGACGCACTCGGCGGCCCTAGTGCGGTGCGGACGATCGGCGTGTCCGTCCGCTTCTGGAACGAGGACCGCTCCGAGCTGGAAGCTCTCGCGCGGTCCCTGCAAGAGCTGCTCGCAGCCCGCACGGATGTGCAGCTGCGGTTCTTGCCCTTCCACCTTCCTTCGGATGAGGTGGCGTCGCAGTTCGTGATCGATCGCTTGGGCGATCACGGTGGTCGTGCGGAGATGGTGCGTGGCATCACGCATCCGCAGGACATGCTTGCGCAGGTCGCGGCGTGCGACCTACTGATTGGGATGAGGCTGCATTCTTTGATTTATGCAGCCTCGCAGTTCGTGCCTATGGTGGGGATCTCGTACGATCCGAAGATCGACCAGTTCCTCCATAGGCTTGGTATGAAAGCTGCCGCATCGACAACTCGTTTCGATGCGCAGGGGTTTACGGAGGAGGCGCTTGGCCTCCTCGATGGTCGAGAGCAGTGGGCGGCTGCTTCGCGTGCCGCCATTGAGCAGCTGAAGGCGCAAGCGCAGCTGCCCGCGCAGCGGATTATTTCCTTTTACAAAAGGAAATAACTAGCTTTCTACATACGGTTCATCAGCCACATTCCACCAACTAGCAACCAAATTGCAACCTATAACGTCAATAATAAGGAAGAGATATCATGAGCTCGACTTCTGTTACAAATCAGCCAGCAGCGCTGGCTTCATTACAGGCCGTACCGAAAGTGCGAATCTACGGTGTGCCTATTTCTAAAATGAGCATGAAACAAACCGTAGATTACTTATCGAAGGTTATAGAGGTAAAGCAGCCGCATCAGGTCATTACCGCTAATCCAATTATGGTTATGGCCGCACAGGATGACCCTTCCTATTTGAAGATGATGCAACAAGCAGAGCTAATCGTTCCGGATGGAACGGGTGTCGTGTGGGCTGCCGCTCGCGTCGGCCAACCTGTTGCGGAAAGAGTGCCCGGCTATGATCTGATTCATGAACTCATGAAGGTTGGAGAAAAGAAGGATTGGAAGGTTTACCTTCTTGGTGCTTCTAATGAAGTGATTCAAGCAGCTGCGGACAAAATTCGCTCGACATACCCGAAGGTCAACCTTGTTGGCGTCCGTGATGGGTACTTCGGTGATGCCGAGGATGCTCAAGTGATCCAAGCTATTAAAGATGCTGCGCCAGATCTGCTTTTGGTAGGTAGAGCTGCTGCTAATCAAGAGCCATGGATCGGGAAATACAAACAACAACTGGGTGTGCCGGTGATGATGGGAGTCGGCGGAAGTTTCGATGTGCTTTCGGGCAAGCTAAAACGAGCACCCGTAATTTTTCAAAAATTACGTTTAGAATGGTTCTACCGCCTGCTACAGGAGCCTTGGCGCTATAAGAGAATGCTTCTACTCCCGAAATTCGCAGTGAAAGTGATGCGCGACAAAGAGAACGTCACAAAATGATGAAAATATCTTTGAAAATTGGCTGAAAACGGTCATTTCAGATGAATTTAGCAGTAGTATTTGTGACGGAATGGGAGTATAATTCATTTCGGCGGACACCAGCCTGCCACCCATGACAAGAGGAGCTGTGAAGAAGACATGTATGGATTATATGCGATAGGGTTTATTGCTGCGTGCGTTATGGCGTTGTTGCTGACACCCCTGGTCAAAAAATTTGCCTTCTGGGTAGGAGCTGTTGATGCCCCCAACCATCGGAAGGTTCATACGCGAATTATGCCGCGTCTAGGAGGATTAGCGATATTCCTTGCGTTCGTCGGAGCTTATTTCGTCGTCTCTCCAGCACTTGATGCCGTGAACTCGGATGCTGCTTTTGGACTTTTGCTCGGAGGCTTTGTGATTGTTGTCACAGGTGCTCTCGATGATCGCTTTCAACTATCACCGAAATGGAAGCTTTTAGGACAGCTTATCGCTGCCTGTATCGTTGTTTCCTTTGGTCTTAAGATAGATTTGGTTAACATTCCTTTCGGAGAAACGAATTTGCCTATCGGCTGGTTGAGTATCCCGATTACAATATTATGGATTGTCGGTGTATCGAACGCGATTAACTTGATCGATGGTCTTGATGGCTTATCAGCAGGTGTTTCTGGTATCGCCACAACAACGATTCTCATTCTTGCCCTTATGATGGGTAATGTGACTGTAATTTTGCTTTGTGTGATTTTGCTAGGAAGTATTTCAGGCTTCATGTTCTTTAACTTCCATCCGGCCAAAATTTTTATGGGCGACTCCGGCGCCTTATTCCTGGGCTTCGCCCTTGCAACACTTTCAATTCTCGGCTTTAAGCAAGCGGCTGTTGTTTCACTATTAATTCCGATTATGATTCTAGGTGTGCCCTTATCTGATACATTCTTCGCGATGCTTCGTCGTTATGTGAATAAACTGCCGATATCGGCGCCAGACAAAAGCCACTTGCATCACTGCTTATTGCAAATGGGCTTCAGCCATCGTACAAGCGTTCTGATCATCTATGGAATTGCTGCTATATTCGGTGGTAGTGCGGTTGTATGCTCGGTATTCATTTCCCAAGATTCCACGTGGGGATTGATCATGATTATTGTAGCGCTTTTCCTCGTAATGCTTGTAGGAGCAGAAGCAATCGGTATCATTAGCAAAAGCCGTAAGCCTGTGATCAACTTCCTGCAAAAGTTAGTTGGTAAACAAGTGCAGAGTGATCGCGTAGGTAAATAAGTACTATCGGATATTATAAAACCCAGTCCTAGCGACTGGGTTTTTCTTGTTATTCAGGAAAAATTTATCAGTTGTTATTCTTACTCTAAACATTTGGGCTAAATCTACCGATAAGTAATGTACAGTAACTTTTGTCGGTCAGCCGCGTCTATTTTTGTGGAATGATAGAAGAATATGGGAGGGATTGTCGAAAGCTAGTAGTACATAGAGTTATAAGGATAGGCCTAACTGATGATAACAACATTTTTATAACATAAGGAGGAACTTGTTTTGAAAAAAATGTATACCAAAATGGCAAGCATTTTGCTAATAATGACGTTAATGATTAGTTTGATGCCTGTAATGGCGGCAAGCGCAGCATCTACGCTTGTTATTAAGGAGTTGTATAATGATACGACGAATGCTGGCCAATCGACGGCACGGCCAACGGATACCAATTTAGTCACACGGATTACGCAATTACCTTTTAAACTTAAAGTAGAGACAACGAATGTAACAGATTCACAAATCTCTTCCATTTATTTTGAAATTACGAATATCAATTCCGGTGCCGTGGTTACGGAGAAGAACAACAAAGCTGTAACCATTGGACCGAATCTTGTGCAATTCGATAATATTCAATTAACTGAAGGTTTGAATAAAGTTGTTGTTTATTTAGGAGAGAGCAATACACTTGCTTCTGCACCAGGTTGGTTATATTACGCTCCTACAACGAATTTATCTGACATTACGGTCAATAATGCTCCATTCGAAGAAGGAAAGATCTATCCGATTGACCGTGGTTCCCTGAAAGCAGGATCAACTGGGATTCAAATTAAAACGAAAGCATCAAATGCCCAGAGTGTTACGGCTACATTAACTGGAGATAGCTTGCCTAAGCTAGGTTTCAAAAGTAATGATGGCTATTTCTATTTCACCGGGGATGACAAGAACAAAGCATCATCGACATGTGCTTCACCTACTAGCTTCTGTTTTAATCCAGGAGATAACATTATTACCTTCTTAGCAGGCAATGATACGAATAAATATCAAGTTGTTAAAAAGCTTTGGTATGATAACGGACAGCCATTTGCTTTTAACGGGAAGATTCAAGAGACAGATGATCCCTTGGATACAATCACCCCTGCACCTCCAAAAGACTTAATTACAATCCCTTCATTTGAAACGGATAAATTAACCTTTACGGCAAGTGTGAAAAGTGATTTAAGTACATCGAACTCTTTGCGTTTCACTTATGTAGATATCGCTATAAACGACAACTCGATCGGTACTATTGATTTAAGATTAGCCAGTATGAGCGGAACTTCACCTTCAGTGTCGAATGCTACGTATTCATCAACTGCTTCTAACTTATCTCGCAGTAATGAGTACATAGTTAAGGATATCAAATTAACGGTTCCTTCTATTCCTAATACTGCCGCTAATGAGCAAAGGCTTACTTTTACATTCCATGATGGTCTTTCCTCGACTGGGATTGTTCCTGTAAGTACAGAATACAAATTTAAATATGTGAATCCTTCTCAGCCATTTATTTATAAAACAACACTAAGCAATGGATCTATTGAAAATGATCTTAGTTTATTGGATGCTAATTATGTAAATGAACTGCCTGCAAATATTCATGTTTATGCAAATGTTAAAACAGTGGCTATTAAAACGAAACTAGATGGTGCCTATTTTCCTGATAGCAATCCAATCTTAGGTACTCAGGTTGGAACTACGGGTGAGTATAAATTTGACCTTGCACTGCAAGGGATTACGGATGGTAATAAAAAGTTAAGTGTGGAGTTGTATAACGCTGCAAGTACAACGATTCCTTATAGTACAACAGATTACAATTTAGTTATTAGCAATGCACCATATGCTCTAGTTAATAATATCTCCAATAGTATGACGATCAAGAATATTACGAATTTAAAGTGTGGGGCTATAGACGCTTGTATTTCGGGTAGACTTGTTAATTTCTATCAAGATATAGCAGCAGTCCCTGTTAATAAAGTAGAAGTATCCATGAACGATAGTATCTTTATTTTAGATTCTCGTACACCAGAGGTAGCTTCAGGTCCAAATGAACCAACATTGGGTAAATCTCTTGGAGATATGACAACGACACCTCCAACACCAGCAACATTGAACAACTTCACCATTCCACTTGCCAAATTTGGAAGTACGCCTATGGTTGAAGGAAAGAACACGTTGAAATTTAAGATTTACGTAAATAATGTCTTTATTACAGAGCAATCCTATGATATTTATTTATTCTCAACAGATGCACCGCAATTTACTTCGATTAAACCAATCGAAAGTGGTACACAAGGAACGCAATACTTGCCAGGTGCAAACCCTGACCAGTACACAACGACAAAACGTACCGTCTCTTTTGATGGCATATTCTCAAGCCTCGATGCGGCAGGGTACCCCGCTGCAATAAAGGCACTTACCCTCCTTGTACACACCAAGGATGCTAAGGGAGATGCACTTATTTATCAGCAAACGATTCAAAATTCAGTTACTCCAGTAGACTCAACAGTTGGTTCGGAGGTTGTAACTGCTTTAGGTACGGCTGGTACGACATATTTTAGTTCTCTTGTTGGTCAAACGTTTAAAACGACTGAGTTTAAGTTGCTCGAGGATTCAGACGTAATCTTTGAATTTAGAATTACCAATAATTCAAATATTACAGCTACTCGTTCTATTACAATTACAAGACAAAATGTTCCGTACACAGTTGTGCAACCCTTATTAGTTAAGAATACAAAAGGTGAAATGCAATCAAACATCAATAGTGATTTCTATAACATCATTATTGAAGCTGAGAATGCGGATAGTGTTTTCTTCGACAAGAAAGAAGCAACGAAACGTACTGTTGCATCAGTGGATCAATACTTATATCAAGTGACGGGGCTGAAGCCAGGTGCTAACCAGATTAAATTTACGATTAATCGTAATGGCGCCAAGGTGAATGGCAGCTTTATTCTATTCAATACGAATACGAACGTGCAGGGCGCACAGACATTACAGGATATGGAATCAAAGTATAAGCTATTTAACGGAGGTTTGCAGCTATCTTTCCCGCGTGATACCAAGCTGATGAGAAATGTACCGGATAGTAAGAATAATCAGTTCATTACTTCTGAACGCAAAATATTATTTGGTATTGCAGATTCTGAAGATGGCCGAGTAGATAAAACACTCTTCCCTGCTGTTGGTTACTACAAAGCAAAAATCAGTGTAAAAGTTCCTGAAGATACCTTCCATCCTGCAAGTAATCTGTACTATATGGATGCTGGTTACATTCCAGAGCCAACATTTACAGAAACAACAGAGGAGAATTTAGCTAGAGGTCTTAGAGGAACAGGAACGGATCCTTACGATACAACCAATGTAGGAAGTAGACCATACTTTAACCGATTAAATACGGAACTCGTTGTGCCTACACAAGAGGGTTCACTGACCATGCAGTTTGATCCTGCAATTCGTCAAGACTCTGGAAGATACATTACAGTGTTCTTCTACGATATCTATGCCAACTACGCAAACACGACAGACTATGGCTGGAAGAACCTTGGCGGCGTTGTAGACACCAAAAATAACACCATAACCGTACCATTCCGTAAGTTTGGTTACTATCAAGTTATGTACATGGATCGTACCTTTGACGATATGACAGGGCACTCATTCGCAAGAAATGAGCTCGAAACATTGTACTCTAAAGGTTTAATGAAAGCGAAAACTACGTTCTCATTTGGCCCAAATGATTACATTACACGCGGCGAATTTGCTCAAATATTGGTTAAGATCTTTAAGCTTCCATTGAACTACGCGGGTAGCTCGACATTCTCGGATGTTCTCAAGATTGATAACGCTATAGGCATGCTTTACGACTATAAATATGTAGAGACAGCCGCGAGAGCGGGTATCATTCGTGGACAAGCGAGCAACAGGTTTAACCCAGGCGGATCTATTACGCGTCAAGACGCTGCTGTCATGATTGCTAGGGCTGCCGAAATGAAAATGAGCACAGATCTCAATAAATCCCTACTCACATTGCAAAAAGCATTTACAGATGGCGATAGAATCGAGTCCTATTCCAGACCTGCTGTTGAGGCTGTGTCTAAAGCGGGACTGATCGAGGGTATCCCGAATGCCTTGCTCCCTGGAGAAAAGAAAGAAACAGTACGTTTCGATCCAACTGAGTTGCTTACACGTGCACAAGCGTCCATAATCGGATACCGTGTGATGAAGCAGCAGAAGATGGTTCCTTAAATAAGTAGTTTCGCTATGCTCTTAATTCTCAGAGTTTAATGTGTAGATTAATGAAAAAGAGACTTAGTGCCGATAAGGTAATGAGTCTCTTTTTCACTTTAAGGAGCTTCAACGGCTTAATTCAGCAACCTTTAAGCTGATCTTAAGTTTCAAAATGGTTATAGCACATATATTTTTTACAAATATAAATTAATCTTGATAGGTATCACCTACAACAAGTAAGATACAGAGCTAGTTACACATCTGGAAAATACTTAACAATGAAATGTTGTATAGAGTATCGTATACTAAGTTTGTAGCCGAGGTGATAGACGCGAAGCTACACAAGAGATGAAGAGTTATAAGTCTTAAATGGTTTTTACAACAGAATACTTTGAACTAGGAGGAATCATTGTTGTAAAAGTAAAAAAATGATGAATTTAAATTTTTTTAAAAGTATATCGCAACTTTTTTGAAACTTCTGCGTTTAATACTTTGAAACACCCAATGAAAGAAAAGTTATACATTGGATAATTCATCGAAAATAGTTCTTTACGATCCAGAGTGATCAATGTATAATGTAAATTGGTCTAGGTTCCTATTTATTTCATTACAGTTTACTAGTTTCAAATGCAGTCTGAGAGCTGCAAGCGAACCTTAGTTATATTATGCTCTAACTCTGGAGAGGGGGTGAACAATAAGATGAGTAAATCGAGCTGGAATAAAGAACAAACAAACTTAAAAAATAAAACTCACGATATTCAAGGAGGAGAAAAAAAGGTTATGAAAAAAAGTTTAAAAGTAATCGCAACAGCAACACTAGCATTCTCCATGTTTGCATCGGTAGCAATGGCTGCTGAAACAACTCCAACGGCTGTAACTACACAAGCAGCAGTTAAAACTTCCAAAGACTTTAAAGACCTTGAAGGTAAAGATGCAGCGTTGCTTGCTAAAATCGATGCATTGCTTGCAAAAGGTTTCATGGATGGTAAATCCGATACTGCATTCGACATCGAAGGTAACATGACTCGTGCAGAAGCTGCTAAGCTTGTTGCAAAAATCTTCAACCTAACAGTTGGTACTGAAACAACTTCTTCTTTCAAAGATGTTGACGGAACTGATGCTTCCCAAGCATGGGCAATTCCTTTTATCGAAGCAGCTAAAAAAGCTGGTATCATCGATGGTATGACAGATACAACTTTCGCACCAAAAGATAACGTAACATTGGGTCAACTTGCTACATTGCTTGTTAAAGGCTTTGGTAAAGCAGCTGATGTTAAAACTACAACTCCTTGGTACCAAGGTTACCTAGATACTGCTAAAGCTAACGGTGTTGACTTGGGTACTGATGGTGCTAAAGCTGCAACTCGTGCTGATCTTGTTGTAGGTTCATACGCAGCTGACCAAGCTGTTCAATCACAAACTAAAGCTTCTGTAACAGAAGCTAAAGCTACTGGTGCTCAAAAAGTAACTGTAAACTTTAACAAAGCGGTTGACACTACTAAAGCTACATTGAGCTTGAAAAAGGGTTCAGTTGATGTAGGCGTTACTACAGTATTTGCTGATGATAAAAAGTCCGCAGTGTTGACGTTAAAAGATAATGCAAAAATTGGTGACGCTGAATACACAGTAACATTAGCAGGTTTGGACGCTGCTTCCGTTGGTACTGCGACAGCTAAATTTACGGGTACAGCTGAAGTTGTAAAAACAATTGGCTTTGGCGATGCTAATGATACAATTGCTCAATCCAAAAAAGCTAGAGTGAAAGTTACTGCTAAAAACCAATACGATGAGATTGTTACGCTTTCAGCTAGTAACTTCACAGTTACAACATCTGGTTTTGACAGCAGTATTACAAAAGACAACACTGGAGCATTGGTTGTAACTATTGACACTACAACTACTACTGGCGTAGGCGCTGTAGCAACTACTCCAGGTTTAACTATGATTCCTATTTACGTATACGAAAACGATTCCCGTGTATCTGCACAAAAAACATTTAAATTAGGTACACAACCTTTCGTATCTAAAGTTGAATTTGGAACTATTAAATATGCTGATGGTAAAACAGCAATTGCTTCCACAGGTGATGTAGCTACAATTCCTGTAACGCAATTCGACCAATACGGCAATCCTGTTGCAGAAGATTCAGCTGCAATCTCGAATGTAAACTTGATCGTTTCTCCATATTCTGACAAAATTAAAGCAGAGTATGACGATTTTGATAATGATAACTTTGGTGAGGTTCGTGTATCGTTGGCTGGTCGTGTTGAGAAATCAGACGATTACAACATCACAATCTATGCTGGTTCTTCAACTGCTACAACAAAAGTAGCTGTTAAATCGTCTAAACTTGCAGTAAAAGTTGGATTTGCTGACTTCGCTAAAACATTAGCTGAAGGCGATCTAATCGATCAATACGTACCAATTGAAGCATTTGATGCTGATGGCAACAAATTGACAGCAGATGAAATCGTTGATGCACAAAACAGTCAACAAATCAAAGTATCAGGAACTAACGTATCCCTAGTTAAAGGTGGCGTTGAAGGACCTGTTGAAATTCAAACAACTGGTGAACACAAAGGTAAAATTCACCTAAACAAAGTAATCGGTAATGCTGGTAGCCAAGCGTACTTCACTGCTTACATTGCAACTGCTGGTGCTAATAGCTATGCTAATAAATCAATTAAAATTGAGAAGGTTCGTACTCCGGACGGTTTCAAAGTTGATACAGCAGCAAACACTAAAGGTGTGTTGAATACTGGTGATGATTTCAAAATTTTCATTATCGACCAATATGGCGAAAAAATGACTACTAACCCAACTTATACAGAAAATGGAGTTCCAGTAACTTACTCTGTATATGTTCAAGCTACAGAATCTCTAACGCTTAACACAAGTGTAGGTGCGGCTCCTAATAGTTACTGGCCATCTAACCTAAAAATTACTGGTCAAACAGGTAATACAGGTGTCCTTGGTCTTGCTGGAATTGCTGGAGGAGCAAATGTAACTTATAATCAATCACAGTTTGGTCAATTTAACTCCGGATTTAACTTTGCAACAACTGTAGTAGATACTCACGGTGGTCACGGTGGTAAAATTGAATTTAAAGCAGTTCTTCAAAAGAATGTAAATGGTGAAACTTATGTTCCATCAGTTGGTGCAGCACCAGTTACTAAATGGAGAGATGTTAACTCAATTAGCAGATCTTACATCAATGCTGATGCATCTACAGAAGAATTGACTTATTCCTTGAATACAATTGGCGATCTTTTCGCAGCTAAAGATAGCGGCATTCTGGATGCTAGTCAAAAAGTAACTGAAACTGGCGGAGTAGCTAAGAAAGTTGCTGTTACAGCGAAAGATGCTTCTGGCGCTGTTGTTTCCTTGCCGAATGATCGTATCGTGTCTGTAACTAGCTCTAGCTATGATGTTGCAGTAGCTAACGTTGGATCTGGTACAAACCCAGCAACAACTGGTTGGGTACTTGGTAACAAAGCAGGAACAGCTAAAATCAATGTTATCTACAAAACGGTTAAAGATGAGCAAAAACAAGCAACACTTGACGTAAATGTTAAAACTGATGCTGTAACTGTGGCTACTTTGACTGCTGATGCAAACAAAACAAGTACAGTTGCTGGTGCTACAAGCCTTCAAGCTGCTACTTTAATGAATCTTAAAGCAGTTGACAACTATGGCATTGAGTACAAAGATGCTAAAGTTGGAAACTACTACAACTTGATTGGTGTTGCGTTTATTCTTGAAGATCCAAGCGCTGCAGGAATTTCTGTTGACACAAAAACAGGCGTAGTTACTGGTGCTGTAGCTGGTAATACTTTCACTTTGAAAGCATACGCTGCTAATGGCAAAACCGTAACAACTTTCGTAACATTGAACTAATTTATCAGTTACAAAAAGATGACCCGAAAGGGTCTCTTTTTGTTTTATAAAAACTTAAAATGAGGTGAATAAATTGAAATATAAAATGTTTGCAGTACTAATAGCAATAATAACAATTTTCATAAATATATTTCCTACATCCCAAGCCGAAGCACCAACTGCAGGCGGTACCGACCCACTCATCACCCAAAGCTACTTCGAACAAAACACCTTAAGTGAAACAAAGGTGAAAGAGATCGTTGCAGCTGCGCTAGCGGCCAATGGCCAAACGAGCGCTGGTGGTACTACCCCGGCGGCAGCAGCGAACATGAAGGTTGTCCAATTGGAAAATGGACAAACATTGTACGCAGGCGCTGGCGCGGAGTTTATCGTGCGAACCGGCAGAGTGCTAGCGGTGAGCAACGATGAGAACGGCATCCCGGATGTAACGGGAGGCAAAGACCTTATAGCGGGGACGGAAGTCGCGCTGAATCATCTTTTGATTTTCCCGACAGAGGGCCGAGGTATAAAGTCATCGCCGAAGAATACGGCGGACATTTTTGTCATGGTGCGCGGGAGCTATTTGATTTTGAATGCAGATGGTAGTAAGGTTTCGCAATAAATGTCTACTCCATAATTTTACCCAAAATGACAACTTCTTATGCGTGTTGGCTTTGGGATTCTAGCCATACTAATCATTGTACTCAGTTGAGAAAAGCGACGACTTACCGCGTGCATGATCACACTTAAACTCTGAGGAGGCGTTTGGTTATGGCTAGAAGTAAAGTGGTACCTGAATCGAAAAAGGCATTAGATATTCTAAAGTATGAGATTGCAGCTGAACTAGGCTTGCCAGTAGGCAACCATATGTCATCGCTTAATGCAGATACGGAGTTTGCGTCAGAATTAGGCTCTATTCAAGCAGCTCCCATGAGAAAAGAATCCTGGGGACATATCACATCTCGAGATAACGGAGCCGTAGGCGGACGGATTACGCAGCGTCTGATCCAACGAGCCGAAGAAACGTTGTTCACTCTCTAGAGAAATACGCATTTATTTCCTTTATAAAGATTGCTGTGATGAATTGACACTAGACGACAAATGAAGTAAGATAATTTATTGAAGGTCAATCTTTCATTTAACCTTTTCCAATCGGAAAAGGTTCATTTTTTTTGCGGAATTCAATTATCTTTACAGCGCATGAGCGCAAAAGAGGGATTCCGTTTGGCGTGAAAAGCTGCCGCTAAAGCCGGGCCCGATTTTTTTATTATAGAGGCATCGAGTAGAAGCTTTTCAAACATACTAAATGTACTGTAGGAGGATGAATAATATGGCTCAAGTTCGTGGACGTCGTTTATTTACATCCGAATCCGTAACAGAAGGTCATCCAGATAAAATTTGTGACCAAATTTCTGACTCGGTTTTGGATGCATTTCTTGCTAATGATCCGAATGCTCGTGTAGCATGTGAGGTTTCTGTAGCAACTGGTTTGGTTTTGGTAATTGGTGAAATCACTTCAAAGTCTGAATATGTAGATATTCAAGCAATTGCTAGACAAACAATCAAAGAGATTGGTTACACACGTGCGAAGTACGGCTTCGACTCCCAAACATGTGCGGTTCTCGTTTCTTTGAACGAGCAATCTCCTGATATTGCACAAGGTGTAGATAGAGCCCTTGAAGCAAGAGAAGGTTCCATGTCCGATGAAGAAATCGAAGCAATTGGTGCTGGTGACCAAGGTTTGATGTTCGGTTTTGCAGTAAATGAAACACCTGAACTTATGCCTCTTCCGATATCGATTTCTCACCAACTAGCTCGTCGTTTGACTGAAGTTCGTAAGAATGGTACTCTTCCATACCTGCGTCCAGATGGTAAAACACAAGTTACTGTTGAGTACATCGACGATAAACCTGTTCGTGTTGATGCGATCGTTGTATCCACACAGCACGATGAGAATACTACTTTGGAGCAAATCCAAAAAGATATTAAAGAGCACGTTATCCTTCCAATCGTTCCAGCGCACTTGTTGGATGAGAAGACAAACTACTTCATTAACCCAACTGGCCGTTTCGTAATCGGTGGACCTCAAGGGGATGCTGGTTTGACTGGTCGTAAAATTATTGTTGATACGTACGGTGGTTACGCTCGTCATGGTGGCGGCGCATTCTCCGGTAAAGATCCAACGAAAGTTGACCGTTCCGGTGCGTACGCGGCGCGTTATGTTGCGAAAAACATCGTAGCTGCTGGCCTTGCTGAGAAATGTGAAGTTCAATTGGCTTACGCAATTGGTGTTGCTCGTCCGGTTTCCATCGCGGTGGATACGTTCGGTACAGCTAAAGTAAGTGAAGAGAAGCTTGTTGAGCTAATTCACGCTAACTTTGACCTTCGCCCAGCGGGTATCATTAAAGAGCTTGATCTTCGTCGTCCGATCTATCGTCAAACGGCGGCTTACGGCCACTTTGGTCGTAACGATCTAGACGTTCCTTGGGAGCGTACAGATAAAGCAGAGACTTTGAAAGCACAAGCGTTAGAGCTTAAGCATTAATATACGGAAGCCGTCCTTCGGGGCGGTTTTTAATTTATATATTTATTTACAAAAGTAAATAATAAATTTACACATGTGATCATGTGTGGTAGTATATGTATATGTCATCTGATGCTAATTCATAGGGAATTATGTTATGATAACTAGTAGATAAGTTCTGTTTTACGAGAAGAAGGGAGAGCGATATGTTAGATAACGATTTGAAAGACGCACTTACCGCTATACTTAGGGCAGAATTATCACCAGTTCTTGTGAGGTTAGATGGAATTGACACTCGTCTTGATAAACTCGAATTCGAACAATCTCAAATCAAACAAGCTGTCCTAGAAACCAATGAGATCGTGAAACGATTGGAAAATGTTCAAGAACAACAACATAGAATTATTGAACTACTCTCGGCGCGTTCGATTGAACAAGAGGCTAAGCTTAAAAAGATTATATAAAAATTATTATATAGCATCTCAAGCAGAGAGCAGACCCGAAAGGGTGGTGCTCTTTTTTAGTCATTATTTCCTTATATTGGCTTATTTGAGTGCGTTTCCTGACATATGAATACAACATGGAGAATATCGTAACTTTTTCCATAGTTTAAGAGTCTATATAGGTATCGTTTAATTGATAGACATGGAAGAAATAGATTGAAAGAGGAGTGGAATGGCAACGTGAAGGTACAGAGGCAAGTAGGAATAGCTGCATTGGCTTGCGCTATGATGTGGCAGCTGGTTGCGGGAACTACGGTGAACGCGGCGGGCACGAAGCTGACATTGAGCTCGCAGGACACGATTACATCAGGCGCAATTATGAAGAATTACGTATGGACGACAACACGAAGTAATAAAGAAGTATCGGTGAATGCTAATGTGATTGAGGTTGATTTGACGAACCCGAACGTAAAGATAGACGCAATGGCAGGCACGAAAAATCAGTTCACAAAAAATCAGAGTGTTCTTGGCATGGTAAAGGATACGGGAGCAGTAGCTGGGGTAAATGGTGATTTCTACAATACACAAGCAGAGGGAGTACCGGAAGGCGCGCAGATTACAAATGGACAAGTCATGGCGACGCCAGCGAAGATTTCGGGACTGTATTCTTTTGCTATTACGAAGACGAATCAGCCAATTATTGATATTTTTGATTTTCAGGGTAAGGTTACGGCAAAGGATGGTACATCCTTCGAACTTGGTGGCGTGAATAAGACGTTCTACTGGGATGATAACGATGTACCGTTGATTGCAGATGGCCTATTCCTTTATACCAGCGCTTGGGCGATGACACAGCGTGCTGTGGACGGTACACATGTACCTACCGAAGCCCTGATCCAGAATGATATCGTCAAGGAGATTCAGATTGATACGAATGTGAAAATGGTTGCGCCTGTGGATGGTTATATCCTAAGAGGCTCGGGATTGGCTAGAGAGTTTATTGTGAATCATCTCAAAGTTGGAGATAAAGTTACGACGAAATATGACATGGTTCCACACGATGCGTCCAAGACGTATGATTGGAAAAACTTTAAAATGCTCATCGGCGGCAGTACATTGCTAGTAGATGAGGCGAAACCGAGTTATTTTACGAGGAATATCAATGATTTTAACGGATATAGTCCAGTTTCACGTACAGCTGTGGGTTACTCAAAGGATTTGAAGAAGGCCTATATTATAACGGCGGATCGTAGCGGTAATAGTGCGGGAATGACACTTCCAGAATTACAGCAATTCATGATTGATGCAGGTGTTTGGAGGGGGATGGTGCTTGACGGCGGAGGTTCGACACAGATGGTATCTAGGCCGTTAGGCGACGTGGATCCGAAGCTAGTGAACAAAACGCAAAATGGCAATCAACGTGCTGTAGCCAATGGGTTAGGTGTGTACTCGACAGCACCGAAGGGTGAGTTGAAAGGTCTTATTTTACAAGGGCAATCGCTATTATTCATGAATGAATCCAGCACTTATCAATTTAAAGCTTATGATGATTATTATAATCCAATTGCCGTTACGGGCATCATTCCTCAGTGGAGCAGTACGGTTGCGAATGGTTCTTTTAAAGATAATGTCTATACACCAACAGTACCAGGGAAAACGCAAATTGTCGCTAAATCGGGAAAAGGATCGGCGACCATGGATGTCGAGGTTGTCGGGCGTGACCAGATCACATCAATGGCGTTCAGCTCAGGGGCGTTCTCTTTGACAGAGGGGGGCGATTTCAAGCTGCCGATAACCGTTACAACACGAAGTGGAGCAACACGAGACTTACCCGCGGCATCAGCTACTTGGGAGCTTAGCGGAGTCAAGGGTACGATTACCAACGGTATTTTGCATGTAGATAGTACAGCTGGGGCACAAACGGCTCAAGTTATCGCGAAATACGATGGGTATAGCACAATGGTTACTTTGCCAGTCGGGCAGGAGAAGGTTTGGTATGACCTAGATAAGTTCGCGGTAATGACGACAGGTGATAAATATCCGGCAGAGGTTGTTTCTACGGTGAATATTACACAAAACAATGGGAACAAGAACTTGGAAATCGCTTATGATTTCTCAAAAGGACAAGGTACAAAAGCAGCCTACGCGAAGTTTAATAACGGAAATGGTGCGCCTATCGAGGGTCAACCAGAATTTATTACGGCGAAAGTCCTGGGTGATGGCAGTTTCAATTGGGTTCGTGCTGAAGTCATAGATGCGGACGGTAAATTGAACTATGTGAGTTTTACGGAGAACATGAACTGGACAGGCTGGCGTAAGGTGACAGCAGATGTGTCAGATCTTAAAGCTCCCCTATCCGTTAAAAGTATTTATGTGGCAAATCCAGCCAATGGGCAGGATGAAAGAGCTGCTAAAGGGAAAATTAATATTGATGATATTTCTTTTATTTATAAAGGACAACTACCAGCTCTTCCGAAGAATGCAATTAAACTTACAGTAAACAAAAAGCAAGCAACACTAAATAGTAAACCAATGACGTTGGAGCAAGCGCCGACAATTGTAAAAGATAATACCTTGGTTCCCCTTCGTTTCGTTACTGAGGCTTTGGGTGGTACGGTGAAGTGGGATGACAAGGAACGTAAGGTAACCGTCATACGTGGAGATAAACTAATTGACCTATGGATTGATCAAGCTGATCTCATTGTCAATGGCGGTCGAATCACGGCTGAGGTGGCACCGGCAATCATGAATAACGTGACTATGGTCCCATTACGACTGATTTCGGAGCGATTAGGCTTCAAAGTAGGCTGGGATCCCCAGAATTATGGAATTTCTATTGAATAAATAGTACTAGAAGTACACGGCAAAAAGGAAAAACTATGCTACAATATGGGGTAGACAACTTACTACTATATCGTTTTTTAAAAGGAGCTCGTTTCATGTGCAACCAGACGCTATAGACCAGGTCATAACCAACGCCATTAACGTCATGGAAAGCAGCAAGTATCAATTATTTGAAATTGCTGAGTCATCACGCTTAGAGAAAGAGTCGCTTGCTCGTGAGCTGAATGACATAAAGCATGAGACGGGTGTCACGATTGATCTCGTGGATATGTTAGAAAAAGAATACAAGAGGTCGCGGATCCGGCTCACGGAAGTTAGCCGTGATTTCAACAAGTATCGAGAAGAAGATATCAAGATTGCTTATGAGGCCGCTATCGCTTTTCAATTACAGTTAACTGTTGCACGGGAAAAAGAGAATAATCTTAAGGACCGACGCAATGACCTGCAGGTTCGCATGAAGAATGTGGACAAGCAGGTAGAACGCGCTGAGACAATCGTCTCACAGATGAATGTGGCATTAGAATATTTATCAGGAGATCTCAATCAGTTAACACGAATAATTGAGTCTGCTAAGAATCGACAACTACTTGGGCTGAAGATTATTTTGGCTCAGGAGGAAGAACGCAAACGAATTGCACGAGAAATTCATGATGGCATGGCCCAAACGTTGGCGAATGTCGTGCTTAGGACTGAAATTGCCCATCGCATGCTTTTGAAAGAAGATATGTCGGCAGTTAAGGACGAGTTAGTCGATTTGAAGGGACAAGTCAGAAATGGCCTTGAGGAGGTTCGGAAGATTATTTTCAACCTCCGGCCAATGGCGCTCGATGATTTAGGGATTGTACCTACATTACGGAAATATGTGCAGGATTTCGAGGATAAATACCGAATCCACACACAATTCAACTTGGTTGGGAAAGAGGCACGTATACCATCAGGGTTAGAAGTTGCTATTTTCCGATTGGTGCAGGAAGCTTTATCGAATGTATATAAACATGCCAAAGCAACCTTCTTGTCTGTTGAACTCACATTAGAGCCAGATCAAGTACAAATCTACGTTGTTGATAACGGGGTTGGTTTTGATGTGAAGCTAACAGAAATAAGAATAGCCAAGGGAAATAACTTCGGGTTACTGGGAATGCGAGAGCGTGTAGAGCTACTTGAAGGTACGATGGTGCTTGAGTCTGAGAAAGATTCAGGAACAAAAATTACGATGCTCATCCCTATCGGCGGCGTTGGAGAGAACAAGGAGGATAATCAGAATGGACAACACGGGGAGTCATAAACGCAATGTGCATATTGTCATTGCAGACGATCATCAGCTATTTCGTGAAGGTGTAAAAAGAATTATTAATATGGAAGATGATATGGAAGTTATCGGTGAGTGTGGCGACGGCATCCAGGTCATTGAACTGTGTAATCAAATCACGCCAGATATTGTGCTCATGGACATTAATATGCCCCTTGAGAACGGTGTGATCGCTACAGAACGCTTGAAACTGATTTTTCCTGATATTAAGGTTATTATTCTCTCTATTCATGATGATGAGAGTTATGTGTTTGAAACGCTGCGCAAAGGGGCTTCAGGTTACTTACTCAAGGATATGGAAGCGGAGTCACTCATCAACGCGATTCGTTCGGTTGTTGCAGGGCATGCCTACATTCATCCTAAGGTAACAGGCAAGCTTATTAATCAACTTAGACGCATGACATACTTGGATGACGCTGGTGTGGTAGGAACAGGCACTGGAGTGAAGGATTCCGCACTGAAATACATACATAATACGAATAGCCCATTAACCAAAAGGGAAGCAGAAGTGCTTCGTCTAATGGCTGAAGGTAAAAGTAATAAATTGATTGGCGAGTTTTTGTACATTAGTGAGAAAACAGTGAAAAACCACGTAAGTAGTATTCTTCAGAAAATGGAAGTAGATGACCGTACGCAAGCGGTAATTATTGCTATTAAAAACGGTTGGGTAACGCTGTAATTTCCCGGCAGTTTCATTTCTGTGCCTACAGGAACCCCCCTTTGCTCTGCCGCATACACTGCAGGTAAGGGAGGGACCCGCTATGTGGATTGGATTGCTTTGTATCTTCGGTTGCTATGGCTTCAGCATTTTGGTACTTCATCTCTTATTGGGTACCCGTAAAGGGACGAAGAAGAAACCGGCTACTATTTTACTTGTTACCAAAAATAATCAGAATCAGATTGAGTGGGTAATACGCTCGTTATTTTTCTTTTCGCGTGTAAAAGGCAACCAAGTCAAAGCAACGATTATTGACGAAGGTTCGTCGGATGATACGAGAGAGATCGTTGAGCGTTTATCCCAAACGTATGCGTTAGATCTGCGTTTTCAGACTGAGTATGATGCGGTTGATCGTTTTTTAAGTCAGCATGACGAAGATCCAGTTGTACTCGTTCATCTCAGTAATAGGGAGGAACTTATTAAAATACCTGTGGTCTAAGGGTAAACGCTTTCAAATTTAGATGCTAAGAAGAGAGTGCGGTGAGGTATGAAGGTTCAGCTCTATGCCGTTCGCAAAGATCAGGTATGGGAATGGCAATGTACGATACACGCCCAAACAGATATTCAATATTGGTTCGAGCATTACGCAGCCGACGCCGGCCTCGTATTGTTCGAACCTTTTGTTTCGTTAGGGCAAGGTGTGCGGCTGCTCGAAGGATTGAGGAAGAGGTCAATTGGAGTGGCTTCTAAGACTGTTAGTGAGGATCAGTTACTCGCCATGGTTAGGCGGGAAGCAGCGACGATTGGCATAGATAACAGGAAGTACATTTTGAAAATGATAGACTACGCGTCATGGCGTGAGGGACATATGCCGAGAGTTAAATTGCTTCCAGATGTTTATGTAACACTCGTTGAAGCTTGCAGAGGGCGTTCTCTGCTAGTTGATGAAGTTCAGCAGTTAATTGAGGCATCTGGTTCTGAGTTAACAGGGTTAGACACGACATGGCCAGCCTATTTGCAACTCGCTTACCTCAACGGGGATGCGGCGCTCACGAATGGTTTACTTAATCAAGAAAAACGTGATTGGCGAAGGTGGCTTAAGAAAGCTTCGCATTACACCTGTAAGCGCTGTGGTAGCGGTGAATCACGGATGTTCTGGTCGTCTTGCTTAGAGTGCGGGCAAGCTTGTCCCTATTGTGAGGAGTGTCTCACGATGGGCAGGGTTCGTCATTGCTCTCTGCTTGTTCTTGGAGGCTCAGGTGATGCAGCAGCTATTGCCAAGGCTGGCGAAGATCTACAAACCTACATAACGCCTTGGGGACTCAGCGATGCCCAAACCCATGCTTCCCTTGAGGGATTGAGCTACATCCAAGGGAAGCAACCTGATGGCCCAGGTAAGTTCCTCATCTGGGCCGTTACGGGAGCCGGGAAGACCGAAATGATCTTCCCGTTCATACACTACACCGCCGCACGTGGCGGGCGAGTGCTTATTGCTACACCACGCAAAGACGTGGTGTTAGAGCTACAACCGCGCATCCAGCGGGCGTTCGCCGATTACAGCGTGGTCACGCTGTATGGTGGCAGCGAGCAGCGCTGGGAGCAAGGGCAAATCACGATCGCAACCACGCATCAGTTGTTGCGGTTTCATCAAGCTTTTGACCTCGTTATCATCGATGAAATTGATGCTTTCCCCTACCACAATAACCCCATGCTTAGTTATGCAGCTGACAAAGTATGTAAGCCTAGCGGAACCAATATCCTGCTATCAGCAACACCGCCGACCAGTGTTCGGCAAGCGGCCGAACGGGGATGTCTCCCTCATGTACGGGTGCCTGTCCGTTTTCATAAACATCCTCTGCCAGTACCGCTGTTAATAACGACCCCTCCCCTTAGAAAGTCCATTGCTGCACAAACCATTCCACTATCCATTCAATCCCGATTAGAAAGTTCTATTGAACGTGGTGCGCAGGTTTTTGTCTTCGTCCCAAATATTCAGCTCGTAGAGCCGATGGTTGCGTTATTAAGAACGAAGTTAAAAGGTGATGTAGCTGTTCGCGTGGAGGGCACTTCCTCCAAAGATCTATCGCGTACGGAGAAGGTACAGCTTTTCCGCAATCGGGAGATTCGTATACTGGTCACGACAACCATTCTTGAACGAGGGGTGACCGTGCCCAAGTCTGACGTTTTCATTTTAGATGCAGACTCGAAGTTGTTCGATGAAGCAGCTCTTGTTCAAATGGCAGGTCGCGCAGGAAGGTCGAAGGACGACCCGCATGGCAAGGTGTATTTGGCAGCTGCAGAAATAACCGCATCACAGAAGGAAGCAGTGAGGCAGATTAAAACGATGAATCGAATTGCACGCAAACAGGGTTTTCTACAAGGAGGCAAAGGATGAACCTAAGGTGGAGCCGGCTAGGTAGCGTGTTATTTTCGCTATTAGGCCCTAAGCGGGAAGAGTGTTTATTATGCAAACAGAAGACCAATCTAGAAAGAGATGAGTTAGGGTTGTGTCACGCTTGTTACGCCCGAATCCCGTGGATTCGAAAGGTTGTTTGTTCAACTTGTGGCAGGGGAGAGTTCTGTCCGGATTGTCGTCGGGGCCCGCACACGCAATTTAAAAGAAGCCGAAGTGCAGTTAGATATGATGAAACAATGAAAGAGCTTCTGGCTAGATATAAGTACCGAGGAGACGAGCGTTTGAAGTCTGTTTTTGGTCATATGTTGGTCCATTCGTTTCAGTTGATTCAGCTGGAAAGAGGAGAAGTTGGACAGGTGCGGGAATTCATTACCTATGTTCCAGTTAGTGAACGCCGAATGCAAGAACGTGGTTTCAATCAGGCGGAGCAGATGGCAAGCGAGTTAGGGCGACGAGTAGGAATCCCAGTCATTAGCTTACTCAATCGTTCTAAGCATACGGATAAGCAAAGCTTTAAGAACCGCAGTGAGCGAATTGACGATCTTGCGGATGTTTTTGAAGTGGATGCCAAGGGGCACTGTGAAATTGGAGAACAGGGCGAGGCCATAATCATATATATCGTGGACGATGTGTATACGACAGGAAGTACGATGAATCAGTGCGCGAAGACGTTGAGGGAGGTTGTGACGATCCCTGTCGAAATTTATGGAATTACTTGGGCAAGGTGATGCGGGAAGGTATTGTTTATTATGAAAATAGTATTAGGCAAAAGCTGTCGAATTGCGGTAAACTGGAATTAAAAAGTGGGAATTGGGAATACTAAAGGAGGGCGCACGATGGGTATGAATGTGGTGAATTGTTCGCGTTGTGGAAAGATATTTGTGAAAGGCTTTGCAGAGCTTTGTCCGAACTGCATGAAAGACTTGGAACAGCAATATGAGAAATGCGTGAAATACCTGAGGGAGTCTAAGGGTGTCAATATAAATGATTTAAGCGAAGCAACAGGTGTAAGTGTTAAACAAATTACTAAGTTTATTCGTGAAGGTCGCATTTCTATTGTGAATGCACCTAATATGTCTTACCCATGTGAAGTGTGCGGAACGTTAATCCGTGAAAATACGATCTGTGAACCTTGCCGTATGAAGCTCGTTAAGGACGTACGCAATAATTCGGAAGATGAGTTGCGCAGGGTTGCTAACGAAAAGAAGGAGAATCAATTGAGTTTTAACATCAAGGATCGCCTTCGTGATCGACATAAATAAAGATACATAGATAATCTAAAGTTTTATATACGAAATGCCGATAATATGTTTAACGATTATCGGCTTTTTATTTTTTAGGTCAGAGAACATAGGAGTGTTATAGTATGAAAATTAATGATAATGGGCGCATCGGAGCAGTTAATTCTTATAAGAAAACAGGGGACGCCAGTTACGCTCAATCGGTTGGCAAGAAAGGTAAAGCCAAGGATCAAGTGGAAATTTCCGCTGAAGCGAAGGAACTTCTTGGCGCTCAAGGAATTCGTACGGAAGAGCAGTCTGTTCGAATCGAACAATTGAAATCTTCTGTTGCATCGGGCACGTATCATGTAGATGCGGGGAAGATTGCTGCAAAACTCCTGCCATATTTGAAGTAATCAACATGAGAAAGAAGCGGTGAACGAACATGTCGTCGATACAGTCGTTGTTAGAAACGATGGATAAGCTTAGTGAAGCTCATGAAGCGCTGTTTGAGCTTGCGCAAGAGAAAACACAACCTCTCGTTCGCAACGATGTTGATAAACTAAACATGATAGTTAATAAAGAAAACAAATGGATTAGGTTAATAACTGAGGCGAATCAACAGCGCATTCAACTCATAAGCGCATACCTAATTTCCAGAGGATACAACCCGAATCCTAAGATAACAGTTAGTGACCTGACTAAGGTGATTTTTAAAGCTGAGGAAAAAACTGCGTTAATAGAAGCGCAGCGAAAGCTTCTTGAAATCATTAAACGGCTGAAGGAGCGCAATGTGATCAATCAGCAATTGATTGAACAGTCTCTTGCATTTATCGATTATACGGTCGATCTCGTTTTAGGCGGACCTGAGGATAACATGGTGTATCAGCATCCAAATCAGCAAGCTTACGGAACAAAAAGAATGGGGATTTTTGATACAAAAGCTTAGAATCTGTTAACACGAGAGGAGATTCGGTATCATGCGTTCAACCTTCACGGGTATAGAAATATCGAGACGTTCATTGTTTACACACCAAGCGGCAATTCAAACCACTGGTCATAATATTGCGAATGCAAATACAAAAGGCTATTCAAGACAAACTGTCAACATGGTCGCAGCGGCCCCACTCGAGTATCCTGGCTTACAGCGGAGCAACGTTCCTGGGCAGATGGGTCAAGGTGTAGAGTTTGATTCTATCACTAGAATTCGAGAGAAATTTCTGGATGATCAGTTCCATAATGAAAATAAAAACCTTGGTGATTGGTCTATTCGTAAAGATACATTGGAAAAACTCGAAGCGATTATTAATGAGCCTTCTGACACTGGGATTCGTAAAACAGTCGAGAATTTCTGGAATGCGTGGCAAGAACTGAGTAAGTCGCCAGAGAATACGACGGCTCGTGTACTTGTTAAAGAGCGCGCGTTGGCCATGACAGATGCATTTAATCAGTCTTCTAAGCAGTTACAAGATTTATCCGGAGATTTGACGACGAATATCGGCATTAAAGCAACAGAGGCCAATACTGCAATTAAACAAATTGCCAAATTAAACGAAGAAATTTTCCGAATTGAAGGTCTCGGTGACAATGCTAATGACTTGAGAGATCAACGTGATCTACTCCTAGACAACTTGTCGAAGATTGTAAACATTACTCATACAGAAGTAAGTAGTGGATATAACGTAAGAATGGGCTCTGTCAATTTAATCACAGGTAAAGAAGTAAACACCACATTCACAACGGAGTCACTTGAAGCTTCTGCGACTACTGGTGACTTAAATAGTGGCGAAGTTTACGGGATGATTCAATCTCGCGACAATTATGTGGGTAACTATCAATTTCAATTAGATTCTATGCTGAAAGCAATCGTTGAAGGTGATATCCAAGTTTCTCTTCCAAGTGGAATGGTGGTCCCGGCTGGAACGACGTTGAATGTCGTGAACCCGGATGGCACGCTTACACCAAGGACTTTTGGCACCACGATTCAGGACAGAACTTTGCCCAATGATTTGAATGTAAGTGTAAAGGGATTTAATGGCCTACATCAGTTAGGATACTCTGCGTCGAGTCCGTTACAGTCTGGCATTTCATTCTTCGCATTAAAACCAGGAGCTACGGAATATAATGCAAGTAGTGTTACTATCAATTCGGAAATTCTGAAGAACCCATCGAATATTTCATCATCTGTTAGAAGTTATATGGATACGGATGGCGTGGAAAAAGTAGTTAAAGGTAATAACGATATGGCTTTGCTGCTTTCAAATTTAAAAGATAAGAAAATTAATTTCGATGCCTCATCAACAGGTGGTACCGTTCTTCAAGATGGTACTTTCGATGAATTTTACCGCTCTATCGTTGGTCAACTGGGTGTTCAGAGTCAAGAAGCATCTAGACAAGCTGAGAATCAACAAATCTTAGTGGATCAAGTTGATTCCAATCGACTAGGAGTTAGCGGGGTTTCGTTAGACGAAGAAATGTCCAATTTGATTAAGTTCCAGAAAGCTTACGCCGCGGCAGCCCGTGTTATGACGACATGTGATGAAATGCTAGATAAGGTTATTAACGGCATGGGTCTCGTTGGACGATAGAAGGTAATAAATAGATATGATCGGGAGGTCTGAGCCTTGGGCACACGAATTACGCAGGGTATGATGAATAATCAATTACTTCGGAATATTTCGGCTAACTTATCAAGAATGAATGAAAGCCAGAATCAATTATCTACGGGTAGAAAGATTAATGCCCCTTCGGACGATCCTGTAGGTATTAGCTTTTCGCTTCGCTATCGAAGTGAAGTTTCTGTCAACGATCAGTATCAAAGCAATGCGGATTCGGCGGTTTCTTGGGTCGACTTTTCAGATGGGATGCTTGGACAAGCTGGCGATGTGTTGCAGCGTGCCCGTGAGCTGGCAGTACAGGGATCTACTGGCTCTAACCCGCAACTAGCTCTGGATGCAATTAACGTAGAGGTAAAGCAGCTCTTCTCACATATGGTTAACATCGGAAATAGCCAATTTAATGGGAAATATGTATTTAATGGTCAATTAACAGATAAACCTCCATATAGTGAGGCGACTGCAGATGCTGACACAGGAACAGTCGACGATGGCGAAATCAAGTTTGACATGGGCGTAGGCGTAAGAATGCCAGTGAACGTACTTGGCAAGCAAGCATTCGGCGTACCTTATGATGCTACTGATCCTGCGAAAGACAATGTATTCAAAGCGCTTCAAGATTTGAGTACAGCTTTATCTTCAGGTGATATAAAAGAAGTAAGTGATAATATTATTGGAAGATTAGATATACTGCATGATAAGCTACTAGAAGCAAGATCGGATATTGGCGCAAGAGCAAATCGTATTGGTCTTTCCCAATCCCGGTTACAGGATATTGGTCTGAACCTTCAAACGTTGCAATCCAAAACAGAAGATGCAGATATGTCCGCAGTCATCACCAACCTTAAAACGGATGAAAATGTGTACCAAGCCTCATTATCTGTAGGATCAAAAATCATTAGTACGAGCCTGATTGATTTCCTAAGATAGGAAGGGGATAATAAAATGGGCATTCTTCCCCTTCCTCAAATACAAATTCACCAGCAGTATGGACGAATTGGTATCGATGCTGATATGGGGCAACTGGAGATTCAGCAGCCTCGAGCAACGCTAGAGATAAGGACAACTCCATCCAGACTAGAGATTGATGCAGAACCAGGTAAGTTGCAAATTAATAATACGAGATGGCACGACGCACTGGGATTTGGCCCTTCTCTTGATGTGATGAGTCGAATCTATTCAAAAGCGAGCAATATTGGTCTACAGGCAATTTCGAAAATTGTTGAAGAAGGCAATCGAATGGCTGCTATACAGACTGGAGAAAATGTCATTAAATCTCTGGCAAAGGAAAGCATGAATGAGGAGATTGAGATCTTTAAGGGCACAGTTGTAGGCGAAGCCTCACTGGACAATATAGATATCAATTATGAGTCGGGGAAGTTTGACATGCATTTTGAAGCTGCGAAAGTTGAAACCAACGTGACTGTTCATGTTCCTATTATTGAATATCAGCGAGGAAAGTTGGATATTTATATGCTTCAACAGCCTAAGATTGAGATTACACCGCCGCAAATTGATTTGAAATTCTAAAATATGCAACAATAAGGCTATAGCTGCTTTTAGCACTATAGCTTATTTTATTACAAAGCAGAGAGGAATGTTAATATGATTCTCGATACACTGTCACTTGGACAAATAAAATACGAAGAAGAAGACATTATTACTTTTAATCAGGGAATTCCAGGATTTGAGGATCTTCATAAATACTTAATCATTGAGTCAAATGATCATGAGGCGATCGTCTACCTGCAATCCATTGAAGACAGTCTATTGCATTTTGCGATGATAAATCCATTCTATGTGTATATGCAATATGAATTTGTGCTTGAGGAAGCTGATCGAGAAGAGCTTGGGATTCAGGCGGAGGAAGATGTGGCAGTGTGGTCACTTGTTACGATGAATGAAGATGTCGGACAGACAACGATTAATCTGCTGGCACCAATCATCCTTAATAAAAAGGGCAAGAAAGCAAAGCAGGTCGTATTGCATAAATCGGAATATCGTACAAAGCATAAGCTAATTGAATTAATGCAGGTATCAACTTAGAACAAAAAGGAGGGAATAGCATGCTTGTTCTTTCAAGAAAAGTTGGAGAATCGGTTATGATTGGTGATCAAATTGAGCTTATCGTGTTAGGAACCGAGGGTGATACAGTAAAACTTGGTATTATTGCTCCGCAAGAGCAAAGAATATTACGAAAAGAAATTCATTTAGCGATCAGGGAAGCGAATAAAGAAGCATCTGACTCTGTTGCGAAGATTGGTGATTTATCGAGATTTATGAAAAAGAATATTTAATTTATTCGTTTGCTATAAACTATTTGTCGAATCCCTCCGATATACATATTATAGCGGGGGAGAGTAGTTGGGCGGCCGACCACTTTCGAACTCGCCATCAAGAAAATAAAAAATCAAACCACCACACGGATGTGGGGTATGAACTTCAGGAGGAAGTAAATCATGAGAATTAATCACAATATCGGAGCACTAAACACACACCGTCAATTGATGGGTAACACTGAAGCACAAAGCAAAAACATCGAGAAATTGTCTTCTGGTCTTCGTATCAACCGTGCGGGCGACGATGCTGCAGGTTTGGCAATTTCCGAAAAAATGCGCGGTCAAATCCGTGGTTTGGATCAAGCTACTCGTAATGCTCAAGACAGCATCTCTTTGATTCAAACAGCTGAAGGTGCATTGAACGAAACTCACAGCATCCTTCAACGTATGCGTGAACTAGCTGTTCAATCAGCGAACGACACTAACGTTACAGCTGACCGCAAAGCATTACAAGATGAAGTGAATGAGCTTGGTAAAGAAATTACACGTATTGCTAATAACACAGAATTCAATACTCAAAAATTATTGAATGGTAGCTTCTCTGCTAAAACATTCCATATCGGAGCTAATGCATCTCAAAGTGTTCAATTAACAATTGGATCCATGAGTGCAGGGAAGCTTGCTGTAAGTGGTGCAAATGGTGGTATTTCGATTAGCTCCCAATCTAATGCTAACTCAGCTATTACTACAATTAATACTGCGCTTTCGACTGTATCTACAGAGCGTTCAAAGCTGGGTGCTATGCAAAATCGTTTAGAGCACACAATCAACAACCTGGGAACATCTTCAGAGAACTTAACTGCTGCTGAATCCCGTGTTCGCGATGTGGACATGGCGAAAGAAATGATGTCACAAACGAAGAACTCCATCTTGGCGCAAGCTGCTCAAGCGATGTTGGCTCAAGCAAATCAACAACCACAAGGCGTACTTCAATTGCTTAGATAATTTTGAAATATTGAATACGGCTATGAAAAAGCAACCGAAATGGTTGCTTTTTCACTATATGAGATTTAAACGATCATAGTTTACGGGGGATTGAAAATGTCGCACGAGAATAAAGTTCAGTTGATAGCGACGAAAGCGAATGATGGTTTCACGATCAAATACAATAATTATTTCTTACATAGTATGTATAACCCACAATCCGAGGCATTGAAAATCGCTGAAAAGCATCATCGGGAAGGTTATTTACATATTCTTTACGGGATAGGTATGGGTTATATTGCACAAGAAATGGTAAAGAAAATGTCGGATAGCGATTATTTATTAATCCTAGAGCCGGAGCAAGAAATATTAGAACAATGTTTGCAAGAAGCACAAAATAAAAATTTGTTGGACTTGGAAAATGTTTGTATTATCCACTCAAAAAATCGAGATCTTCTAGGCCAATATTTTTCTGATTTATTTGAAAACTATAAAAACAAATTCACCTTAATTACTTCACTTAATTATGAGAAAGCATTCCCGGAAGACTATGTAGGAATTACTAAGTTAATTAAGGAGCTTATTGAGTATGGGATCATTTCTCTAAACACAGGAAATAGGTTTGCAGAAGATTGGCAAGTGAATTTTATTCACAATCTTTATACGGGGTTCGAAGCCCATTCTACGTCCCAGTTGGCGGATCAATTAAACTGCCCTGTTGTAGTTGCATCGGGAGGGCCTTCATTAATGAAACAAATACCCCTTTTGAGAAGTCACAGAGATAAATTCTTCTTGATCTGTGCAGGTTCAACGATAGGAACTTTGATAAGGGAACAAATTTCTCCGGATTTAGTAGTCTCGATCGATGGTGGGATTCATAATTATAATCATTTCGAAAATATAGAAACAGATGCGCCTTTAGCATTTCCGTTTCATATTCATGCAAAAATCCCTAAAGAATACAAGGGAAGGAAGTTTGTCTTCCATCTTCAGCATCACAGAACATATAATGATTTAGTTGCAAAAATATACGGTTCTGACATCGCAGTTTTCCCGGGTGGGGCTTCTGTTGCGAATGTGAGCCTTGCGATTGCAGCCTATATTTCAAAGGGACCTATCTGCCTAATTGGACAAGATTTGGCTTATACAGATAATCAAACACATGCAGAAGGTAATCGACACAAAAGTAATATTAGCGAAAATTATAAAAGAGAAAGAAACATGTTTTATACACAAGGTTACAATGGGGACGAAGTATTGACAGATGGTGCATTTGTAAGCATGAAAAGATGGTTTGAGGACTTTGTCAAGCTTTCGAATAGAGCGCAAAATATTTATAATTGTACTGAAGGTGGAGCGAAAATTGAAGGTATGAACCAAGTGCCTTTTGAATTATATATTAACAATTATTGCAACAGTGGTAAGGGAATTCCTCAATTCATTCAAGGTATTGAAAGAAATGTAAGAACGAAAGAAGAATGGTTAAACTTCCAACAAATTATAAATGAGATTTACTTAAATATAGAAAAAGCACAAAAAATAGCAAACAAGGCTTATATGGAATTAAGAAACAACAAGGAATTTACGATAAAGCTTTTAAGAAAACTAGATCGATTTGATAAAGGTTTGGCTGAATGTATGGAGGACAACTTTCTATATTTTATTTTGACTCCTTTAATAAACAATATTACATATGGAAGTGACAATGTAGAAACTAGCGACGAAAATGAGAACCGGCAGGTTATTTATGATAAGTCTTTGCGTATGTATAACACAATTGAACAATGCGTAAGAGTAATTTTACCTCATGTTGAAGAGGTTTTGCTTAAAATAAATGAGCGAGTTCAGGATATAGAGAAAGGAAACATCGACTATGAACAATGATCTTGTTAATGAAACCCTAGAGACAATGACTGAATATTTGCCTAGACTAATTCAGGCCAACCAACACTTAATTGAAGATTTTAGAGAAGATAGAGAATTTGATGCGCTGCAATTATTGAATGGCTTTATTGAAGGGGTAGAGTGGGTCTTAACTGCAAGTCAAATGATTAACAATCATGAAAATGTTTTCACTCCTGTAGGTAGTACATTCAATCAACATTTAAATGCGATCAACGAGGGACTTGCACAAGGAGATTTTCTAGTGGTTGCTGATATTTTAGAATATGAGGTTGACCCAATTTTAGCAGAAATATTTAATGAATCTAAGAGGGATTCCGAGTGATCATAGAGATCGTTGCGACAAGAACAGTCCCAACAATTAAATTAACTATTGACGGAACAGACACCTTTCTTCATAGCAAGTATGATCCAATTAAGGAAGTTGCAAGTTGGGTTCATAAGTATGAGCAAAACTTGATAAGTTCAGAAAAAGTTGTTGTCATTGGACTTGGCGCTGGTCATCACATTAAACATCTAATTGAGAAGTTAAATCCATCACGAGTACAAGTAGTTGAATTTAATCCACACTTTTATAAGTGGTTTCAAAGAAGTGCTTTTCATGCAGATATGAAAGCTCTAAAAAATGTAACTATTCAGTCATTTGAAGAATTAAGTTCGAAAGAAAAAACAAACTTATTTGAAGGATGTCCTCCAGAAAATGTTTTAATTTTAGAATCTTCCATTAGGTTAATGCCTGAACAATACAAAGATATTGAGTTCGTACTAAAAGTTCTTCTTCTCAAGAAGAAATCAATTCAAAGCCAAGAAGAGCAGATGCAGATCAATTTCACTGACAATCTACTACTACATGACAAAGGTATATTGCAGTGGAAGCAGTACTATAACAATCGAATGATGCTATTAGTATCAGCAGGTCCTTCACTTAACAAACAACTTCCACTGTTGAAACATATTTCAGATAACAGAATAGCTATTATTGGCGTAGTTGGGACAGGAGTAATTCCCTTGGTTAGAGCAGGCATTACTCCTGATTTCATCATGATATCAGATGCCAAGGTTGGAATAACTCAACAATTGATGGGCATTGAATTGCCTGATACGCCATTATTCTATTTGAGCACGGCGAATCATCTTGCCATCAAGCAGTATAGAGGACCAAGACATATCGTGTGGCAGGAGGGTTATAAGGAAGCAGAAGAATTGGCTATGTTAAAGCGAGAGCCATTAATAAATACGGGTGGATCAGTTGCGACTTGCCTCTTGGATTTAATGGTTTATATGGGTCCTGCGAAAATAGGATTAGTCGGGCAAGATTTAGCTTACACAGATGGCCTGTCTCATGCTTCTAGCACTCATGCCCAAAGAAAGATTACAGACGGGTTTAATCTTGAAATTGTTCCTAATTACGATCAGAGTGGACATGTGCAAACATCAAGGAATTTACTCAGCTATAAAAAATGGTTCGAGCGGTATGTGATAAGCAAGGAGAATATGGGGTTTTACAATTGCACGGAGGGCGGCGCTTATCTTGATGGTTGGAATCATCAGCCGTTGCGCATGTTTATCGATAAGAATGTATAACGTTTGGAAATAATATGAAGGCATATAGATCTTTGAGGTGAAGGCAACATGACATATAATGAAAGTATCAATAACATGTTTTTTCAAAAGTCTATATTAATCATAGGTGGAACGGGCACGATTGGCCAATCCTTAATTAAACATCTAATAAAATGTTCACCTAAAGTTATACGAATACTCAGTCGAGATGAATATAAGCAATTCCAACTGCAACAAGAATACCAGAACCATAATCAGATGCGATATCTTATTGGTGATGTTAGGGATGGTTCGCGGCTTGTTCGGGCTATGGAAGGCATTGATTTTGTGTTTGATTGTGCGGCAATGAAACATGTTCCATCTTGTGAGTACAATCCGTTTGAAGCGGTTCAAACCAATATTATTGGAACGCAAAATGTCATTCAGGCAGCGATGGCTAACGGCGTTTCAAAAGTCATATTAACAAGTACGGATAAAGCTATTTCTCCCACAAATACGTATGGAGCTTCTAAATTAATGGCGGAACGTTTAATTACTGCAGCAAACTATCATAAAGGTTCTAATAAAACTGTTTTCGCTGCTGTACGTTTTGGAAATGTATTGGGTTCTCGTGGCTCTGTAGTCCCTTTAATCAAGCAGCAGGTTCTAGAAGGTAAGGAAGTCACCTTAACTGACGGAGAAATGACTAGGTTTATGATGAGCCTAACAGAAGCAACTGACTTACTGTTAAAAGCTATGGAAGTAGCCACAGGCGGCGAAGTGTTTGTTTTAAAAATGCCGGTGTTAAAAATCGGTGATTTAATTGATAGTATCATTGAACTTGTAGTGGACAAGTATGGAGTTAATCCTTCGAAAATTAAGATTAAAACGACTGGAGCCCGCATAGGCGAAAAAATGTATGAGGAACTTATGACTTTGGAAGAGTCAAAGAGTGCACTTGAACTTCAAGATATGTTCCTTATCCCTTCTCCATTTAAAGAATATCATTTGGAAAATGCAAGGCCTGCAAAATGTATGACATACAGTTCAATTGACCAACCAGTGCTGTCAAAAAGGGAAATCAAGCAATTAATTGATTCAATCATTTAGGAGATGGAATGACATGAATGTATTACTAACGGGTGGCGCAGGATTTATAGGGCGATGGGTTGCCAAAAGATTGCTCGACGATGGTCACAAATTGTGGATACTTGATAATCTCTCCAATGGAAGCGCGGACAACCTAAAGGAATTTGAAGGTAACGATGGTTTGGTCAAGGTTATAATCGGTGATATTAAAGATGAATCGTTACTAGAACAACTTTTTTCGGAGTGCCAATTTGACATTTGTTATCATTTGGGTGCTTCAATCAACGTTCAAGACTCTATCGATGATCCTCGAACAACGTTTAATAATGATACACTTGGAACTTTCTTTGTCCTAGAACAATGCCGTAAGCATCAGGTGAAAATGGTATTTATGAGTACCTGTATGGTGTATGCAGCTTGTACGGATGAAGCCGGAATCACAGAAGGACATCCAATTAGCCCGGCGTCCCCTTATGCTGGTTCAAAAATTGCTGCTGAAAATATGGTCATTTCCTACTACCATGCCTATAAACTACCTACTGTTGTCATTCGTCCGTTCAACACCTTTGGGCCATTTCAGAAGACGGGCGGTGAAGGTGGTGTAGTTGCCATCTTCCTTAAAAGAAAGCTTTCAGGTGAAGATTTGAATATTTATGGGGATGGCCTACAAACACGCGATCTGCTATATGTTGAAGATTGTGCAAGATTTGTTGTGGAAGCTGGTTACTCTGATCAAGTGAATGGTCAAATCGTAAATGCTGGACTTGGTCGTGATATATCGATTAATGATTTAGCGCTTCTAATTATACAAGATCCATCTAAAATTAAGCACGTGACGCACATTCATCCACAAAGTGAAATTCAAAAATTGCTATGTAACTACGAAAAAGCGCAAAAGCTATTGAACTGGGCACCTGAAATCACTTTAGAAGAAGGAATCAGGAGAACAGAAGAATGGATTAAAACGAGTCACCTTATATAAGGTGACTCGATTTGTACCGGAGGGAAAGACATGGAGCTAGCAATCAATGGTGGTACTTCAGTGAGAAGTAAAATGCTACCTTATGGACAGCAATGGTTGAATGACGATGATATTAACGAGGTCATCCAAGTTTTACGTTCTGATTTTCTAACACAAGGGCCGAAGATAGCAGATTTTGAAGCTGTGGTTGCTAATTACGTAGGCGCAAAATATGCAGTTGCATTTTCTAATGGTACCGCTGCACTTCATGCGGCTTGTTTTGCTTGTGGGATTGAACAGGGAGATGAAGTCATTACCACGCCAATTACTTTCGCTGCCAGTTCTAATTGTGCACTGTATATGGGGGCTAAACCTGTTTTTGTGGATATTGATGACCAAACCTATAATATTAATCCTGATTTAATAGAAGCTGCAGTCACCCCAAAGACTAAAGCGATCGTGGCCGTAGATTTTACTGGACAACCTGTAAATATGGACAAAATCAAGCAAATTGCGGATAAATATAATCTTACAATTATCCAGGACAGCGCGCATTCACTAGGTGCTACTTATAAAGGTCAGAAAGTCGGATCATTAGCGGATATGACCATGTTTAGCTTTCACCCAGTGAAGCACATTACAACAGGTGAAGGCGGCATGATTGTTACAGACGATGCTGATTATGCGAAGAAACTGAAGTTATTTCGTTCACATGGGATTACGCGGGAAGATATCGCCGAAGATAAAGGACCTTGGTACTACGAAATGACTGCTCTGGGTTATAACTACCGAATGACCGACATTCAGGCTGCTTTGGGCATATCTCAATTAAAAAGGCTCGATGAGTTCGTAGATAGCAGAAAAGCATTGATCCAAATGTACAATGAAGAATTCCAACACTTGGACGGTGCAATAACACCGTTTCAGCTCGCGGATACGGATTCCAGTTGGCATCTTTATATTTTGCGTCTAAATCTCGAGAAATTAAGTGCGGACCGTAAACAAATTTTTAAAGCATTGCAAGCAGAGAATATTGGTGTGAACATTCACTACATTCCTGTATATTTTCATCCCTATTATCAAGGTTTAGGTTACGAAAAAGGCCTTTGTCCAATTGCTGAGAAATGGTATGAGGAAGTTATTACATTGCCACTATTCCCTAAAATGACTGAAGAAGATGCCTACTCTGTTATTGAGGCGGTTAAAAAGGTATTAAACTATTACATAACGGCATGAAATTACCGATGAAATAATACGATGATCATCAAATGGTGAGGGAGGATACTAATGAAAGCGGTCATTCTGGCTGGAGGGCTAGGCACACGAATCAGTGAAGAGACACATTTGAAACCAAAGCCGATGATTGAGATTGGTGGAAAGCCAATATTATGGCACATCATGAAAATGTATTCACACTACGGAATCAATGAATTCATTATCTGTCTAGGGTACAAAGGATACGTAATTAAGGAGTACTTCGCTAACTACTTTCTCCATACGTCGGATGTAACCTTTGATTTGCTTAAAAATAGCATGGAAGTTCACCAGAACAATGCGGAGAACTGGAAAGTAACGTTAGTTGATACAGGTGAACATACAATGACCGGTGGTCGATTAAAAAGAGTTCAACAATATATCGGTGACGAGACGTTTTGTTTTACCTATGGTGACGGTGTAAGTAACGTTAACATTGCGGAAGTTATTCAATTACACAAAGAGCAAAAAAGAAAAGCTACTGTTACAGCAGTTCAACCTGCGGGGCGATTCGGAGCGTTAGATATGGATCACAATATGGTCACCTCATTTGAGGAAAAGCCTATGGGCGATGGAGCTTGGGTGAATGGTGGGTTTTTTGTTCTTGAGCCCGCAGCTCTCCAGTATATATCGGATGATGAAACATCATGGGAACAACAACCGATTGAGAATCTGGCTAAAGATTCACAGTTATCTGCTTATCGCCATCATCACTTTTGGCAGCCTATGGATACGTTAAGAGATAAAGTAAAGTTAGAGGAACTGTGGGAATCTGGGAAAGCACCCTGGAAGGTATGGTCATGAAGCAAACGTTCTGGTACGGAAAGAAAGTGCTTATTACCGGAAATACTGGCTTTAAAGGAAGTTGGTTATCGCTGTGGTTAACGAAATTAGGGGCTGAGGTTACGGGATACTCCTTGATACCAAATACTCAACCCAACCTATTTGAAACTGTTGGTTTAGCTAACAGATACCTTACGATTAATGGCGATATTAGAGATGTAGAACGTTTAAGATCAGTAATGAATGAACAAAAGCCTGACATCGTACTGCATTTAGCGGCGCAATCCTTGGTTCGACCTTCCTATGTAGATCCTGTTACCACATTTTCAACTAATATTATGGGGACTGTATCGGTCCTAGAAGCTGTTAGGCAGCAAGAAAGTGTTAAAGTATTTATAAACGTGACTAGCGATAAATGCTACGACAACAAAGAGTGGATATGGCCTTATAGAGAAACTGATCCAATGGGTGGATACGATCCATACAGTGCGAGTAAAGGCTGTTCTGAATTAGTAACATCCGCCTATTATAATTCGTTTTTCGGAACTAGAGAGATTGCCATTGCTTCTGCACGAGCGGGGAATGTTGTTGGCGGTGGTGACTGGGCAGCAGATCGTTTAGTCCCAGATATCCTACATGCATTATCTGAGAGTAGAAATATTATTCTGCGTAGTCCGAATGCTGTTCGACCATGGCAGCATGTGCTTGAGCCAGTAAGTGGTTATATACTGTTGGCTGAAAAGTTGTGGGATTTTAAGTATTTATCTGGTGGATGGAATTTCGGGCCTTCTCACGCTGGGGAAATGACAGTGAATGACCTAGCCTGTAAAATGATAGAGTTTTGGGGCGGGAATAACACGCAGGTGGTTCATAATACGAGCGAAACGCTCCATGAAGCCGCTACGCTAAGATTGGATAGCACAAAAGCGCGCAGCCTACTGAATTGGAAATCGCTTCTTTCAAGTGATGAAACCATAGAGTGGATTATAGATTGGACTCGACAGTTCCAATGTAAAGAAAACATGCTCCAAGTAACTCTAGGACAAATTGAGAAGTATGAGAAACTAAGTGCTCAAAGCTAAGGAGCAAATCTTATGAATAATAAAAAATGTCGTTTTTGTGATACAGAATTAACCGAGACTTGTGTCAATTTAGGAATGACGCCGATGTCTAACTCTTATTTGCACAAGGATGCGTTAAATAAAAAAGAAAATTACTACCCACTACATGCATACGTTTGCGGTGAATGTTATTTAGTCCAATTAGAGAAATTTGAATCTGCTGAGCATATTTTTAGTGATTATGCCTATTTCAGTTCATATTCAGATAGTTGGCTTGAGCATGCGAGACATTATGTGAATGAGATAACATCTGCCTTCACTTTAACAAGGGACTCTCTAGTCGTTGAAATCGCTAGTAACGATGGGTATCTACTGCAATATTTTAAGGAAAAGGACATTCCCGTTCTAGGAGTTGAACCAGCAGCGAATGTAGCCAAAGTTGCTCAAGAGAAGGGGATTTCTACGCAGGTTGATTTTTTTGGCAGGAGGACAGCAACTGAGCTTGCATTAAAAGGTAAAAAAGCTGACTTGTTGATTGGTAATAATGTTTTAGCCCATGTACCGGATCTTCACGATTTTGTAGAAGGTATGGCAATTGCACTAAAACCTAATGGCATTATAACGATGGAGTTCCCGCATCTTCTTCGTCTGATGTCGGAAAACCAATTTGATACTATTTATCACGAGCACTTTTCCTACTTATCACTTATGACTGTGAAGAAGATTTTTGCCTCAAAGAAATTAACCGTGTTTGATGTTCAAGAGCTCCCTACACATGGAGGTTCTATTCGCATTTATGCGCAACATGAGGAAACGGGAAGACATCCGGTTAGTAGCCGGATAAGCGATTTATTAAAAAAAGAAGTGGATTACGGAATCTTGGATATATCCACATATACAGAATTTGCGGAAAACGTAAAGCGGACGAAGCGCGCAATTCTTGAATTTTTCATTAAAGCTAAGAATGAGGGTAAAACCATCGTCGGATACGGTGCTCCCGCGAAAGGAAACACGCTTTTAAATTATTGCGGAGTAGGTGTTGATTTTATTGACTACACCGTAGATCGCAGTCCTCATAAGCAAGGATTGTTTTTGCCGGGTACACATATTCCAATTTATGACCCGAATCAAATCGCAGAAACAAAGCCTGATTATGTCTTTATTCTGCCTTGGAATCTTAAAGATGAAATTATTATTCAGATGAGCCACATCCACAGTTGGGGAGGGAAATTTGTCGTTCCTATTCCTGAAGTGGCGGTGTTATAGATGATATTCCTGGAAACAATTCTTAAGGGTGCATATGTCATTGAGTTACAGAAGCTAGAGGATGAACGTGGTTTTTTTGCAAGGTCATGGTGCCAAGATGAGTTTAGAGTACGAGGAATGAATCCTAATTTGGTTCAGTGTAATATTTCTTATAACAGGAAAAAAGGGACATTAAGAGGTATGCATTATCAATGTGCACCTCACGAGGAAGCCAAGCTAGTCAGATGTACTAGAGGGGCTATCTACGATGTTATCGTTGATTTGCGTCCTTATTCAGAGACATATAAGAAGTGGATCTCAGTCGAGTTAACTGCGGATAATAGAACGATGCTATACGTTCCAGAGGGCGTTGCTCATGGATTTCAAACATTAGAGGATGATACGGAAGTATTTTACCAGATGAGTGAGGTTTATTATCCTGAATGTTCGAGAGGTGTACGGTGGGACGATCCGGTTTTTGGGATTGAGTGGCCTGAGATGGGAAATAGTATTATTTCAGAAAAAGATAGAAGTTATCTGGGGTACCCATTATGAAAAGAGTACTAGTAACTGGAGCAAATGGTTTTATTGGAAGAAACGTAATACTTCAGTTAGCAAATACAGAATATGAAGTTCACGGGACTACTAGAGATTTACTACGGCAAATCGATGAATCTAATGTGCAATATCATCATATTGATCTAATGGATCGCAAACAAGTAGTTTCATTGCTGGATAAAGTTAGGCCTACACATTTACTGCATTTAGCATGGTATACAAAGCCCAAAGAGTATTGGTCCTCTTTAGAGAATTTTGAGTGGTTGCAAGCCAGTATTTATTTGGTTCAAGAATTCTATAGGTCTGGCGGACAACGAGTTGTTGTTGCAGGGAGTTGTGCTGAATATGATTGGAACTATGGCTATTTACAAGAGACAATAACACCACTGAGTTATTCAACTCCTTATGCGGCCTGTAAAAATCATCTTCAGGGTATTCTAGAATCATATGCCAAACAAGTAAGCTTAAGCTATGCTTGGGGAAGAGTCTTTTTCTTATATGGACCTTATGAGCATGTGGATAAGCTAGTTTCCTCTGTAGTAACCTCATTATTAAAGAATGAGGAAGCGCATTGTACACATGGGAATCAACTCAGGGATTTTCTACACGTTAGCGACGTGGCGAAAGCCTTCATATCTTTACTTAATAGTAAAGTCCACGGGGCAGTAAATATATCCTCTGGTCTGCCTATAAAATTAAGTGAGATCGTTCTGGGAGTTGCTACGCAACTAAAAAGGAAAGAGCTAGTTAAGCTTGGAACTATTAAATCCTCTTTAAATGAACCATCTCTTATAGTTGGAAGTAATGAAAGACTTACTCGTGAAACGGGATGGAGTCCTTCGATTTCACTGCCAGCCGGTTTGGAAAATACAATTAATTGGTGGAAAAATCAGTTGTCTTAGGAGGAAGCATGCGCTCTATCCCTCAATGTCCAATTTGTGAATCTATAGAAACTAAATGTTTTTTAGAAAGAGAAGGAGTGCCTGTACACCAAAATTTACTAATGAAGAGTAAAGTGAGTGCGCGAAACATAAACCGTGGAGACCTTTCTTTACATGTTTGTCATTCATGTGGATTTGTGTTTAATCGAGATTTCGACCTTGCGAAAATGAACTATAGCTCCGAATATAACAATTCTCAAACATGTTCCCCTTTTTTCAATCAATATGTCAATGACCTTGTACAGCGTATATCCGAATTAGTTGGAAATAAGAGCTGTACTGTAATCGAAATTGGTTGTGGCAAGGGGGATTTCATTAAACGTATAGTGCAATCTAACCCCAATGTTAAGGGTTTTGGTTTTGACCCTAGCTACGAGGGGGATAATGATTGCGAGGGTGGAAGACTGACCTTCATAAAAGAATTTTATGATGGAAAATATGCTCAGATTAATGCCGATATAGTGATATGTAGGCATGTAATTGAACACATAGAAACTCCTGTACAGTTATTGAGTACTGTTCGGCGAACATTACTTTCTAGTACAAATACTAAATTGTTTTTTGAAACTCCATGTGTGGATTGGATATTGGAAAATCAAGTTTACTGGGATTTTTTCTATGAACATTGTTCCTATTTTACGAAAAGCTCTCTAACAACCGCTTTTGAAAGAGCTGGTTTTCAAGCTGAACGAGTTACTCATATATTCAAAGGACAGTATTTATGGATGGAAGCGACATTAGGTGATGTTAAGGAGTCGGTTTCGGAAATTGATTCAAGAAAAACTAATCAGATAGCTGAAAGATTTACTCAGAATGAATTAGTTGTAACTAGCAAATGGAAAGATACGCTTCAATCATTGAAATTACTTGGAGATATCGCGGTTTGGGGAGCAGGTGCCAAAGGTGTGACCATCGCAAATCTGTTAGATCCAGAGTGTACACTAATCAGTTGTATCGTGGATATTAATCCAGCCAAGCAAGGAAGGTATTTGCCTGGAACGGGCCATCCAATTGTAGGTATTACTCAGTTAGAATACTTTAATGTTTCCAATGTAGTTGTAATGAATCTGAATTACAAAGGTGAAATAGAACGCTTAGTACAGCAGCATAATATAAAAGTAAATTTGATTGAATTGGAGACCTATAATGAGAATAACCATTGATACTGAGAAAAGATTACTCATTGAGCAATCAGAACACCAATTAATTGAACGTCCACTCTATTCTAAAGAAGCTTTCGAAGTTATTTCGGATCTATGGGTAAAAGTGGGTTGGAATGAGAAATATAGCTACACCTTTTCATGGATGGGAAGGCCTGTTATTCAACTTCCTGAGGATATGATACGTATTCAGGAGGTTATTTATGAGTTAAAGCCGGACGTTATCATTGAAACGGGAGTTGCACATGGCGGGTCTCTGATTTTTTACGCAACCTTAAGTAGGGCAATGAATCACGGAAGAATCATTGGTGTTGATATTGAAATACGCCAGAACAATCGTAAAGAAATTGAAAATCATGAATTATCTTCATTTATTTCATTGGTAGAGGGCGATTCTGTACAAGAAACAACACTAAGCAAAGTTAAGTCCTTAATTAAAAATGGTGAAAAAGTGCTGGTTTTACTAGATTCTAATCACTCGAAGGAGCATGTAGCCAAAGAGCTAGAAGCTTATCATGAGTTGGTTTCAGAAGGATCATATATTGTTGTTACAGATGGAATTATGAAGGATTTGTATGATACTCCACGCGGAGAAGTAAATTGGAAACAGGATAACCCTGTTAGCGCAGTCGAGGAATTTCTCGAAAAACACCCTGAATATCAACTATTTCAACCGAATTGGCCTTTTAATGAGAGTGAATTGACGGAGAATATTACTCATTGGCCTGCTGCATGGTTGAAAAGGGTGAGAAAATAACTTGAAGCAAGGATGAAGGAGGTCATTTATTATGGAAACGCCATTAATTGAATTATATAAAAACAATGGTTTTATTTTAGTTAAGAACTGCATTCCAGATGTATCTGTGGACACATTTTTAACCAATTACCTCCAATTTGTTTATGAGATTACTGGCATTAGATTTATTGATCCTCATGGGAGAGAGATTGTCGATTTCTTTAAAGAAAATAAACATATTGAGTCTTACATATATGACAAAATCAGAGAAAAACCATGGTCACATGAGATTTCGACTCATTTTTCAGTAGTCAATACTGTTAAAACACTTCTTGGGGGGAAAGTCACGATTTTTGAAAAAATCCCTTTTAGAATTGATATGCCATTAAATACGTTGGAAATGGCACACTGGCACCAAGATTATTTTTATGTAAAAGGAAACACAGATATTATTACAGCTTGGATTCCACTTCAGAATGTTGGTTTTAACAATGGTTGCTTAAGTGTCATGCCTAAATCCGCCAAGTTAGGTATCCTAGATCATGACATGAAAATTGGATTAAAAAAATGGGTGCCAAGCAATATATTTAGCAATGAAATTCGTATGATTGAGATGAATAAAGGTGACGTGCTTTTCTTTAATTCTTTACTCCTCCATTCATCCAATCTAAATTTGTCAGATTCTATAAGATATTCGATTCAAGCAAGGTACACAGACCCTTCAAAACCAGTAAATACAGCAATGGGACAACTTTATGAGCTCTAGATAAAATAAACATATGAAATGGAAGTGCTAGTAATGATTAGAGAACCTAAAAATCAGTCAATAAAAGATATTGATCAATTTAAGCTTATGGAAGATGTTTTCATGCAGGCTGAAGGAAGTATCGCGGATAAAGTGGACGCATTTCCAAAATTCTCCTCAAGACAAGCCATGGCAAAATTTCTAGCAAGATATGAAATTTTTAAAAAAATCATACCAATAAATGGTTCTATTATCGAGTGTGGAGTCTTACACGGTGGTGGACTTTTGACTTATGCAAAGTTATCATCCATTTTTGAACCAACAAATCATACTAGAAAAGTTATTGGTTTTGATACCTTCGATGGATTTCCAAGTATTCACGAGAAAGATAGCCAAAAAGGGAATTCCTCACACTTAAATGTTGGTGGTCTAAAGGGTTCTGCTATTGATGATGTAAAAAGAGCTATAGATTTGTATGACACGAATCGCCCACTTTCACATATACCAAAAGTCGAGTTAATTCAAGGAGATTTGTGTAAGACAGCCCCTGCTTATTTAGCCGATAATCCTCAACTTGTTGTGAGCATGTTGTATCTGGATGTTGACTTGTATGAGCCCACGAAGGCTGCTCTAGAGACTTTTGTGCCCCGCATGCCTAAGGGTGCTATCATTGTCTTTGACGAATTGAATGCAAAGATGTTTCCTGGAGAGACACTTGCAGTAGATGAAATATTAGGCATTCGTAATATAAGTATTGAAAGATTTTCGTTTGATTCCTATATCTCATATTGTGTGATTTGAAGACTTATAAAAACAAATTTCTTTAAGTACTAAAAAAGATTGTGCACTGAGAGTTCATCAAACAGTAATAATAATGTCAATGGAAGTGTTGCCAATTTCAGTGTATTAAATAAAAGCACACAATTTCTCATGCTGTTCTGTATTCTAAGTTTTTGAATTAAAATTAAATAAAAGTATAAGTAATCCCTTGGTAGTAACTTTTATAGGTCATGGGATTTATATATTAATGTAAGACTAATATTCTTTTAAGTTTAAATAAAAAAGTCTTAATAGTGATAAATTATCAGCCATTCCTGTAATGGAGTAAGTCATTGAGCTTTTGAATGAATAAAAGAGCCCCTAGTAGACTGGAAAATGTTCTGGTTGAACAAAAACCCACATACAGAAAGGGGCTCTTTTATTTGAAGCGTAAAATGAGGGTAGAACATAAGGCGGGCTTTAGTCTCGTAGGGAATATTTCAAGTAAGCGCAAAAGCAGACGGGGATAAGTAAACGAGAACGTTCTCGTTTAAGGGCAGCATTGGTGTTTCATTGTATTTTACAGCTGAGTAAGGCATACAATGCAATGGTGTTGATTGCTCATCAAACCAGCATGTATCAGAGAGCCGCTTAAATCAACAGCTATTAACCTGATTCTTCCACTAATTTATTTGTGTATTACAATGGCAAACGAAGTACCGGAGATGCCAAAAAACTACACACTATAATGGAGATATAAGCCGCATAAATGGGCATTCACACGACCAAAGGAATGTAAGTGCAAAGACCGTGTGTGACATAGGAGTGAGTGAGTAGATCAAACCATGCAACTTATCCAATTTTCACAGTTTTGAATCTAAACGATTACAAGCTCTGTTCCTGCTTACGTCAATGCATTAAATAAGGTGTATGCTAATTTCTATAACAATACCACATAAGATGTCAATGTTGAAATATTGAGAATTAATGAGAAAGTAAACTTTATAGTGGGAGTGGTGTAAAATGAGTAAAGCACCTTTATTATCAATTGTTTTGCCGACTCGAAATAGAAGCACGATTGTTGAAAAAGCAATAAAAAGCGTGTTGGATCAATCTTTTTCAGATTGGGAACTTATTATTGTTGATAATGATACAACGTCCGATACGTACGATGTTGTACAACCTTATTTAAATGAGAAAGTTAGATATATTCGAACTGGCGAATTAGCAATGCATGATAATTGGCAAAAAGGAATCGAATACGCACTTGGTACTTACATTACGATACTTGAAGATAAAGCTTCTTATGTATCTAATGCTTTTGAGCAAGTATATCGAGTTACACAAACTATAAGTGATGCACAAATAATAGTTATGGGATATGAAGTGAACGAAAGCAGCCAATCGCTCATTGAATGTGAAAATCCAAAGGTATATTCGTTTTCAAGCACTGAAGTGATTCAAATGTTTCTCCACGAATCGCAAAATCACATAGATCCAATATTACCTAAGATGATTTTCTCTTGGTGTCATCGATCTGTAATTGACTGGTGTAAGGAACAAAATGTATCATTTTGTCAAGCATACACGCCGGACTATTCGTCGATGTATGTACAGTTAGCTTATTTCGATCGTCTTTATTATATTGAAGCCCCGTTAGTAAACTTTAATATGAGCTATAGCAATGGCGTGAAGTTTTCACAAAAAAAGTATAACGATCCTGTATTGAAAGATTTTCTTGAATTATCAGCAGGTGGTTCACTTGATCCTTTTTATAAATTTTCCAGTGTTCGTTTGAAAACATGGTACAACGCTGTGATGAGCGACTATGAATCAATCAGGAAAAAATTCTCTGCAAAGCTTACTCATCATCCAATGAGCAGCACTCAGGTTTATAAAGAAGCAATTAATCAGATATTATATTGTGAGCAACTAGGGGTTGATATGAGTGAAGAACGGATTGATCTATCTATAGAGCTTCAAAAAGTACCTAAGTTTATACAAAAAATGATCAAGGATTATGAGGGAGTAGCTATAGCATCTGTATTTAAGGCGTCATATGAGTATTCTGCTCAATTTTTGATAGAAATTGTTAAGTTCTATTTAAGTGCTCAGAAAAAAATTGCAATTTGGGGCGCTGGTGATATAACAAAGCTTCTATTTCTTCAACTTGGGGATGCAGCTAAGCTTATTGATTGCGTCGTGGATGGGAGTACAAGTAAGCACGGGGAGCTTATGCACCCTTATTCGTGTACGATTTATCCGCCTACAGAATTATTGAATCGAGAGATTGATATCATTTTTATCTCAACACAAAAATGGCAACAAGAGGTTGAGGCCCAGATTCGCTTAATGGGACTTCAGGCTAGAATACTCTCACCCTCAAATATTAAAGAGTTTCTTGATCAGCAGTTACTATAAAAGAAGTAAGGCGTATTTTGATATAAAATCGACTATTTGCTTCATGAGTTTAAGAAGTCGCTCTGCTAGTAAAGCTAAAATCTCTAAAACTATGCATCCTAGATGAATCGAGTGATAATATGGCAAAAGTAAGCGTTAGTATGACTGTGTATAATGGAGAAAAGGATATTAGAGAAGCAATTGACAGCATTTTAAATCAAACGTTTCGTGATTTTGAGTTGATCATTGTAGATGATGCTTCTATAGATTCTACTTGGGATATTATTCAAAGTTATACAGATCCACGTATTCACAAGTATAGATTGAAATCTAATAGAGGAGTAGGCTATGCTAACAATTTTGCTTTGGAAAAGGCAAAAGGAGAATACTTTGCGAAGTTAGATGCAGACGATATTAGCGAACTAGATCGCTTGGCTAAGCAGGTTAGCTACCTCGACACGCATCAAAATGTGTCCTTGGTTTCATCAAATATTAATTATTTCCCGGACAACGAAAATGTAGAAAGTTCGCAGAGATACAAGGATCTAAAAGCAGCATATGAAACACAACTGAATGCGCAGAAAACAATGGAAGATATTGAAAAAGAATTATACTGGTACTGTTCTCTTGTGCATACTACGATTATGGTACGGAAAAAAGATATAGAAAAGATCGGGTATCCCACTGAGATGAGGGTTGGGGAAGACTATTTTGTTTTCTATAGTTTGAACAAACAATGCCACAAACTTGCAAAAATGGATGATGTGCTCGTTCATGTTAGAATTTCGGATAGCTCTGTAACATCAAATAAAGTTGAATCGATATTGAGTAGTGTTATAAAAATTAAAAAAGATGATATCAATACCTTCATTAACAAAGATACGCGTAAGATAGCCATTTGGGGAACAGGTAACTTAGGTCGTGAAACTCACAATATATTACTAGATATTTTCGGTGTTGAAGCTAACTATTTTATTGACTCAAACTTGTCAGTAGTCGGGAATAGTCTTTTGGGTAAAGAGGTTATCTCACCCAATGAAATAACTTCTAATAAAGTGATTATCGCATCATCATACGGGAAGTTTGAAATAGCAAAGATTTTGGAGGATAGAGAGTTCAAGCATTTAAATGATTATTTTGTAATTTATTAGTCAATAAGGAGTGCTAGTATGAAATACATGGAATTAATGGAAGTTCTAATAAGACGTAAAGTAATCTTATTTGGGGCTAGTACTGCTGCAGAAAATTTCTTGAGTGCGTTACCTAACTTCAAATTTTCACATTTCCTAGATAATGATGTTAATAAAAATGGTAAAAATTTTCTGGAAAAGAACATCTTATTGCCCGATTCCTTAGCACTTGAGAATAAAGAAGATACCTTTATTGTTATAACAAGTATGTATAAAAAAGAGATTGTGCTTCAACTGGATAAACTAGGGTTTAAATATAAAGAAAATGTATTATCTTTAGATGATATTCTAAAGATTATTCATCACGGTCAAGCTTTTGAACCTGGACATTTCTATTCTCCTATTCCAGATTTAAAAATTGTGAAAGAGAAAGATGAGTTTTTATTTAATAAGAGTAAGGATATAGAGCTTTTAGGAATTCAGTTAAATACCGAAGCACAGATTAAATTACTTTCAAAAATTGCATCATATCTGAATGAATTTTTTCAATTATATGGAGAAAAGAAGTTCACAAGATTCCATCTAGGTACGGACAATACCTACTTTGAATCAGTAGATGCAGCTGTCTTATACTCGCTAATTAGAAAGAATGCTCCAAATAGAATTGTCGAAGTTGGTTCTGGATTTTCTTCTGCTTTAATGCTTGATACAAATGATTTGAATAGTGATTTAAATATTCAAATGACCTTTATTGATCCGAATCCACAACGCTTACATTCACTTTTAACAGAGTCTGATAAAGAAAGAGTAACGGTTCTAGAAAAGGAAGTTCAAGATGTGCCTTTATCGGTTTTTAGAGAATTGGAAGAGAATGATATTTTATTTATCGACAGTTCACATATTACTAGAATTGGAAGCGATGTAAATCATGTTATATTTAATATCTTACCCGTACTGAAGTCAGGTGTGAAAATACATTTCCATGATATCTATTATCCTTTTGAGTATCCATCTGTTTGGGTTTATGAAGGTAGGTATTGGAATGAAGCATATCTCTTAAGAGCATTCTTACAATATAACGAGCAGTTCAGTATAGAGTTTTGGAATGATTTTATTTTCTCACTCCATAAAGATAACGTATACCAGATTTTATCTACTCCTATTGAATCAGGGGGAAGTATTTGGTTAACTAAGAGGTGAAAGAATGGAAAAAATCCACATTGTTTCTACAATAGATTCTAATTATATTCAGCACTTTTGCACGATGTTGGCATCGATCGAGAAAAATACGAATGAAAAAGAGCGACTTGTTGTTCACTTAATTCACGATGGTCTGAGCGAGTTTAATACGAATCAAATATTGCAATGCACGAGTGATTTAGGTTTACAAATTTGTTTTCTTAAAATAGATAAAGATAATTTTAAAGACTTTAATGTGACTGAGCACTTTAGTCTAGCCACCTATTATCGCCTTCTGATTCCAACTATTTTCGATGAGAAGATAGAGAAATTACTTTACTTGGATGTTGATATTATTGTTCGTAAAGATATTGTCGAACTGTGGGATATTGATTTGGGAGACTATTCGGTTGGTGCAGTTGAAGACAAACATGGGTATCTGCGTTTAAAAGAGTTAGGGATTCCTGAAGAACATAATTATTTTAATGCAGGAATAGTCTTAATAAATTTAAAGAAATGGCGAAGAGAATGCATCGCTAATAAAGTCGCTGCTTTTATTACTAATAATCGTGAGAAGCTTAAATATCATGATCAGGATGCCTTAAATGCAGTTTTGTATAGTGACTGGATCCAAATTCCTACGACATGGAACGTACAAACGAGCATGTATGAGGAATCTGATGAGAATCAGGATTTTGAAAAAGTTGAGTTAGCTTTAGCAAAGAAAAACCCTTCTATTATTCATTACACAACAGCCTCAAAGCCATGGCATGTATCAAGTACTCATCCATATAAGGAAGAATATTACCATTATCTTCAATATACGCCTTTTAAGGACTTTCCGATTGTTCATACTGAACTAAAAAATTTGCTGCAGCGAAAGCAGAGGTTGTTTGTTTTTGGGGCAGGTGTTTTAGGGGAGAAGTTTGTAACAGCCTTGGAGTTGCAAATAATTGGGTTTGTTGATAATAGCAAAGACAAATGGGGACATAAGCTGTTGCAGAAAGAAATATATTCTCCTGATAAACTACTAGATTACCCAAAAGAAGAATTAGGTATTATTATTGTAAGTGTTCATCATAGGGCAATTGAAAAACAACTTGCCTCTTTAGGGTTTCAAGTAAATGTTGATTATGTGAGTCAATTGTAAGGAGAAATCATGTATAAAATTACTGCAATAATTCCTGCCTATAACGCGTCTTTTTATATTAAGGAAGCATTGAAGAGTGTTATTCAGCAAACCTATCATGTTCATGAAATTATCGTTGTTGATGATTGTAGTCAAGATGATACATCGAAAATTGTTAATGAGATGTCGTCACAATATGAGCAAATCAACTTCTTTAAGTTGAATGAGAACAAAGGAGTCTCTCATGCTCGTAATGTCGGACTCGAAAAGGCAACAAACAACTGGGTGCTGTTTTTAGACGCTGACGATATTTTGGAGCCGAATATTGTGGAGAAGCATGTTCAATATTTAGAAAGGTTAAAAGATCCTAATGAATTTGCTTTAATTTACCCTGCCTATCAACAAATTGATATATCAGGGAAGACTCTTGATGGTACTATTAGAGGGAAAGCGTTAAAGCAAAAGGAAGCATTTGGCGAACTTCTTGTTCGCAATCTAATCATTACTCCATCAGGTTTACTCTTAAATCGGCGGTTTGTGCAAAAGCATGGAAATTTCAACGAATCATTAAGCTCGAAAAATGAAGATTGGGATTTATGGCTACGCCTCGCCCAATTCGGGGCTATTGGATATATTGATGATCCATTAGTTAAAATTAGAAGACACGCTAGCAATGCAACGAGTACGTTAAGTGTAGCCAGCTCGATAGAAAAGATAGTCTTGGGTCAATATGACATTAATGTAATCAGAATTGCAGTTCTGAATCGCGACTATTCTGAAGTGAGAAATATACTAGATTATGTATCGATGTTATTTCGCTTTCAAAAATGGAATGAAGGATTTGCAGAAGTAGAGTTTTTGGCGTCCAGTGATGCAGGAGAACAGGGATCTATTTTATTTTTGAAAGCAATGTTTTACGTAAATGAGGAAAAGTTTAAGCAAAGTAAACTTTTATTCAAAGAAATACTTGAAATCATTCCGAATCACGGAGCCGCTTTAAATAATTTAGCTGTACTATATGCAATGAAATCCAATTTCGTTCAAGGGCAGAAGTTGATAAAAAATGCTTTAGAACTTTATCCTAACTATGTGGATGCTACAATAAATTTAAATGCATGTAATGCAAATAAACACGACCATCAGAGCTACCGTTTCACATTTAGGGAATTAAGGCCAGTACTATTAAGTTATCAAGGGTAAAAAAGATGATAAATTCCTATTTATCGTGTAATGAGTAGCTAATTCGTCAAGGAGGAACTCACATGAACGAACAAAAGCTTAAAACCATTTTTGCAGAAGCATTAGACATTCCAGAGGATATGATTGTAAATGACCTAGCCTACAACAGTATTGAACAGTGGGATTCAATCGCCCATATGTCTCTTATTGCTGCGATTGATGAAGGTTATGATATTATGTTGGATACCGATGATGTTATTGATATGAGCTCATTTGCTAAAGCGAAAGAGATATTAGTCAAATATGGAGTGACGTTCTAAATGTTGCTTGAGGGTAAAGTAGCATTGATTACAGGAGCTTCAAAAGGAATAGGCAGAGCGACGGCTCTTATTCTTGCACAGCAGGGTGCTACCGTTATTTTGAACGGACGTAATGAAGAGGAGCTGCAAGCTTTAGCGATCGAGATCAAGGAATTCTCGGTACATGCACCATTAGTATTGCGTTATGACGTAACAGATGAAGGTGAGATTAAGCAGGCATTCCAACGCATCAATGCCCAGTATAATCAGCTTGATGTTCTTGTTAATAACGCTGGAGTTTTACACGATGGGTTGCTTGGTTTTACGAAAAAGGAAAAGCTAGACGAGATGTATCAAGTTAACGTTATGGCTACCATTTCACATATGCAGTACACGACACGTTTAATGATGCGCAAAAAGAGCGGATCAATTATTAATCTTAGCTCCATTCTCGGACGCTATGGGGATGTTGGGCAAGTTGGCTACGCTGCGAGTAAAGCGGCTGTAATTGGAGCCACAAGAGCGGCGGCCAAAGAATTTGCCTCTTCCAACATACGGGTGAACGCAGTAGCGCCCGGTTTTATTGAAACGGATATGACGGCAAAGCTATCTGCAGATAAATATAAGGATCGCTTATCTAACATTCATATGGGGCGAGCGGGGAAACCGGAAGAAGTAGCGAACACGATTCTTTTTTTAGCATCCGATTTGGCTACGTATGTTACCGGTCAAGTGCTTGGTGTTGATGGTGGAATGGTTGTTTGAGGAATACTTAAAGTAAATATTAAGATAAGGTTGTCCAAAGGTGCAATACTGTACTTTTTGATACAACTTTATCTTTTTTATTTATACTTTTGTTTGAAAAAACCGATAATATAATATGAGAGTCTAGGTAAAGGTTAAAGGAAGTGTTTAATCGTGACATCATTTTGGAGTCTTAATCATAATACAGAGAACATCGCAGTTGTCTCGATGGATCATAAGAATGTCTCATATCGTACATTACAACAGCGTGTAGAGGACTTTAAAAAAGCATTACCTAAATCATCTAAGAAACAGTTAGGTCTTCTGCTTAGTTCCAATGATACAGCTACACTAGTTGCTTATATTGCGAGTTTACAGGCGGGTTATGGGGTTATGCTGATTGATGAACAATTAGATAAACAGTTAATTAAAAATATACTAGCTACATACAAACCAAATTGGATTTTTTCTTCGTCAACTATACAAACATTTGAGAATTATGAGAAAGCTTCTTCTACATTATGGATTGAAGAAGAAGTGTCTGCTGCAGACGTTCACCCCGATCTGGCCGTCCTACTTAGCACATCAGGAACGACGGGCAGCGCCAAATTTGTGCGTCTCTCCTATGATAATTTGCAAGCCAATGCATTGTCGATTTCGACGTATTTGCAATTAGATGCGACAGAACGGGCGATTACAACATTGCCTTTCCAATATTCATATGGTTTATCGGTCATTAACAGCCATCTTCTTGTTGGCGGCACTTTAATTATGACCCAAGCTTCAATCTTATCCAAGGAATTTTGGAGTTTATTTAAAGAACAAGAGGCAACATCGTTAGCGGGCGTTCCATATACGTACCAAATGCTTCATCGTCTTCGATTTGGATCCATGGAGCTGCCTTCATTACGTTATTTTACACAGGCTGGTGGACGCTTAGCGACCAATCTCGTACAATCCTTCCATGAAGTTGCAAGGGAAACGGGGAGACGGTTTTACGTGATGTACGGCCAAACAGAAGCGACGGCGCGAATGAGCTACGTTCCCTCAGAACAACTTTCAAAAAAAGTAGATTCTGTTGGGATTGCTATTCCAAACGGAGAATTTCATATTGATGAAGAAACATCAGAGCTTATCTACGAAGGACCAAATGTGATGCTTGGTTATGCCGAAGCTCGAGAGGATTTAGCAAAAGGAGACGAGTTGAAGGGGAAACTTCATACGGGTGATATAGCTGATATGGATGATGAAGGTTTCGTGTATATTAAAGGGCGAATGAAGCGGTTTATAAAACTGTTTGGCTTACGAATGAATTTAGATGAGATTGAAAAGCAATTAGAAGCGGCCATGTCAGTGACTGTTGCATGTACTGGAAATGATGATAAACTAATTATTCTGACAGAAGATGAGACGAATATTGATCGAATTAAAGAGTTTCTACGTGATTTGTACAAACTACATGCATCATCTTTCTCTGTGAAAGCTGTGCCGATGTTGCCTCGATTGGAAAATGGAAAAATGAATTACACCAAATTAAAGGAAATGATGTTATGAATGAAACCATTTTTCAATCTCCTTTTGAGATGAAACTTGCTGATAAACAGGCTTTTTTGGTGGAAGAGTTAAAGAAATTAACAGTTTTTCATAAGAATCATTGTAAACCTTATGAGCAAATTTTAACGAAAGTTCCATTTGACGAAGAAATTGCTAGCATGGAACAAATGCCATATTTGCCGGTCCAACTTTTTAAGATGCTTGATTTATGTTCTGTCCCGAAAGAAGAAGTAATGAAAACATTAACCTCAAGTGGGACAACTTCGCAGCAAGTGTCCAAAATCTACATTAACCGTGAGACGTCAGAGTTGCAGTCGAAAGCGCTTGTATCCATCGTGAGAGATTTCATTGGGAAACAAAGGCTACCGATGATCATCATTGATACGAAAAATGTGATAAAGGATCGTAAATCCTTCAGTGCAAGAGGAGCTGGAATAGTCGGTTTTTCTAACTTTGGACGTAACCACTTGTATTTGCTGGATGACAACATGGAGATAGATTGGGAGGGCTTATACGCTTTTCTGGAAAAGCATAAAGGCGAGCGCATCTTATTATTTGGATTTACATTTATGATTTGGCAATACTTCTATAAAATCTGTCGTGATAAAAACATTCAACTTCCACTTGATAATAGTATTTTAATTCACGGTGGAGGATGGAAAAAATTAAGCGATGAATCTGTCAGTAACGAAATTTTCAAACAATCCTTACTCGAGCAATTTCATATTCCTCTGGTTCACAACTATTATGGTATGGTTGAACAAGTGGGTTCGATTTTTATGGAGTGTGAGCATGGACATTTTCATACTCCTAACTTTGCAGATGTGTTGATTAGAGATTTTGACACGTTGGAGCCAGTTACGATTGAAAAGAAGGGCATTGTTCAAGTCATTAGTATTCTTCCGAAAAGTTATCCTGGACATAGCTTGCTGACGGAGGATGTAGGAACCTTACATGGGGAGGATAATTGCCCCTGTGGTCGAATGGGGAGACACTTCACTATTGAAGGTCGAGTTCCTAAGGCAGAAATAAGGGGTTGCAGTGATACGCACACTTATGACCAACAGAATGGAGTGAATGTGTAATGGAATCTCTATTGCCAAAGAGGTTGGTCATCGAGGGATGGCAAGAACATGCTACGAAAATGGCGAAGATGAGACCTTTGCATCCTTTCTCTCCCGTTGTTGTGCAGTTTCTGAATGAAGTGTCTGCCATCATTTTAAAGAATAAACAAATGCGCGCTTACCCAGAACTGATGGCTACGGGCTATTGGCTCAGAAAAGCAAATATTGTTCGAATTCAACAAGATTTTATGAAGCGTAACGAGAACTTAATATCACTAGCTAGAGGAACAGTTTTACATTTCGCACCTTCCAATGTGGATACAATTTTTTTGTATTCATGGGTGCTATCTATGCTAGCGGGAAACCTAAATATTGTTCGCCTATCTCAAAAAAGAAATGAGCAGCTCGAGGTTTTACTTGAAATAATCGGCAGTGTAATGGATCAAGACAAGTATGAAGATATTAAACAGCGGACGCTGTTTGTAACATATGCACATAACCAGCAAATCTCGCAGTTCCTCTCAGGCATATGCCACGTTCGGGTCATTTGGGGGGGAGATCAAACGATTCGAACGATTAGGGATATTCCTTTGCCGCCATTAGCAACGGAGCTCGTATTTGCAGATCGTTTTTCGACGGTCGTACTCTCGGCAGATCAACTTATCCATTTAGAAGATGAACAATTTTCTAAACTTGTACATGATTTTTATAATGATGCGTTCTGGTTTCAGCAGATGGCATGTTCTTCACCAAGGCTTGTTTGCTGGGTCGGAAATGATAGAGAGATTGAAGAAGCGAAAACAAGGTTTTGGGGCGCGGTTACAGCAAAGCTTCAAAGTGAGCAGTACGAGTTACCAACAGCCTTGCAATTATCTCGATTGACGACTGCCTTTTTCTATGGTGCACATACGTATACAGATGCTGTATCTACGGCATTGCTACATACCCCAACACGTGTTGAAGTGACTGAAATCAATGAACAAATCAGAGAAACACATTGTGGTGGAGGGTTATTTTTAGAACTATCATGTGTGTCGTTGTTACAACTTGCGACATTTGTCGCAGATAAAGACCAGACATTATCTTATTTTGGGTTTACAAAAGAAGAGTTGAAGGAATTCATTTACTCCTTACAAGGACGAGGAATAGATAGAATCATACCGGTTGGGAAAGCGTTAGATTTTGCGGAGATATGGGATGGGTACAATTTATTAACTTACTTTACTAGGGAAGTTGATTTGCGTTAAGGAGGAGAAATAGGTGGAGTTTTTGAAAGTGAAGGAGGAGCATTTAGAACAGATTTTGAAATGGCGCACAAGTGATCATGTCACCAAGTATATGTTTACAGATATCGCATACAACTTGGATAATCAAAAGTTATGGTTCGAGAGTATTTCGCGAGATGCAACGAGTAAGTACTGGGTAATTGCCACTAAGGGGCAGTTGATAGGCTTAGTTTCATTAACGAATATAGACTGGAATAATTTTAGAGCCTATTGGGCCTATTATATCGGTGATACACAGTTTAATATAGTAGGTGCGATGATCGGGCCGTACTTATATAATTACGTTTTTCAAAAGCTGGGTTTTCATAAATTGCTTGGTGAGGTTATGGCTCATAACGAAAATGTAAGAAAGATTCACTTGAAACATGGCTGTACGGAAGTGGGGCATTATCGGGATCATATATATAAAAATGGTTCATTTCATGACGTGTATATGTACGAAATGCTTGCAGATGAATGGAACAGGAACGGCGATAAATTTAAACGATATATTGGTAGTTTTGAAGAATAGGTGGTAAACATCATGAAAACATTGATCATTATTCAAGCGAGAATGGGTTCTTCTCGTCTACCTGGGAAAGTATTGTTGCCTCTCGGTGAGACTGTTGTATTGGATTATGTTGTAAAGCGTTGTCGCAAAGTAGTGGGAGTAGCGGAAGTTATTGTTGCTACGTCTATTTTATCGCAAGACAATGCTATTGCAGATTGGTGTGAGCAAAACGGAGTCGCCTGTTTCAGAGGTTCGGAGGACGATGTATTGTCGAGGTACTACAAGTGCGCGGCCCAATATTCGCCGGATTATGTTATTCGTGTAACATCTGATTGTCCATTCGTTGATTATGAAATGGCGAGTGATCTCGTTAAGATGATGGAGCGTGAGCAGGTAGATATCTTAGATGTAGAGGGAGAACTTCCTCGCGGCCTTGTAGTTGAAATTGTTTCCTTCTCAGCTTTAGAAAGAATGAATCGAATAGGTAAAGAGCCGCGTCACCGCGAACATGTAACTTATTATGCCTATGAACATCGGGAACAATTTACGCGGAAATTATATAGAATAAAGCCTGTGCTTAACCAACCGCATCTCAGAATTACACTAGATACAGAAGAGGATTACGCAGTGTGTGAAAGTATCGGAGCTCATTTCCGAGATAATTTGTTTGTTGCTTCTGCGAAAGTAGTGGAGTTCCTGCTTAAGAACCCTGATATAGCAGCATTAAATGCACATATTGAGCAGAAACTAGTCGTTTAGCTTTAGGGAAATAGAGGGTGGGGTATCATCATGCATGTATTCATACGCGTCGACGGCTCAACATCAATAGGGACAGGCCATGTCATGAGATGCGTTCTACTGGCGGAAATGCTCGTAAAAGCAGGAGCAACCGTCTCCTTCATGATGAGAGCCCAACAAGGTCATCTATGTGATTGGGTTGCAGATAAAGGATTTCATGTGTTCCCTATGCTTGGTGGACTATTTACGCAAAGTGAAGATGCGGAAGAAGTCATTGAGATCCTGAAAGAGCAAGATCCCGTTGACTGGTTGATTGTAGATCATTATGGGTTAGATGCACATTGGGAGAAGAACATCCGAAGCTATGCTCAACATATAGCAGTAATTGACGATTTAGCCAATCGTAAGCATGACTGTGACCTTCTTCTTGATCAAAATTATGTACCAAACTTGGAGCAACGCTACGACTCACTTGTGCCTACTTCCTGTCGGCTGTTGTTGGGACCACCTTATATTTTACTGCGGCCAGAATTTTTACACGAACGTAAGAATATTCGTACACGCAAAGGCGATATAAAGAGGATTCTTGTTTTCTATGGTGGAAGCGATCCGACAAATGAAACGATGAAAGTTTTAAAAGCGTTCGAGGTTAGCGAGGCTAGTGGGATCAAGGTGGATGTGGTTGTAGGAAACGCAAATCCTTTTCGGGCAGAGATAAAGGATACATGTACACGTCTTGGTTATGAGTATCATTGTCAGATTGATTACTTAAGTTCATTGATGAGTGCGGCTGACTTTTCATTTGGTGCAGGTGGAGTTACGATGTGGGAACGCTGTTTTCTCGGTCTTCCAACTGCGGTCACCATTGTAGCTGATAATCAAAGAGAAACCACAGAGGCAACGGCACAGTTTGGAGCTATTTGGAATGTTGGGTTTCATCAGAAAGTACAAGTTCAAGATTATAGGGATGTTTTACATAAAGCATTAATAAGTTCGGTAGATTTGGAAATGATGAGTGAGAATGCGCTGAGTTTATTAAGTAAATCAGTAAAGACTGGTGTGCATCCAGTTGTTCAGACGATATTGGAGGGATAATTGATGATTCGAGATATTCAAATTGGCCATCGTTTAATTGGTCCAACACATAAGCCATTTGTTATTGCTGAAATGTCTGGCAATCATAATCAGTCGTTAGAGCGAGCTTTAAAGATTGTAGAACTTGCAGCGGAATCGGGTGTTGATGCGTTAAAACTTCAAACGTATACAGCTGAAACAATGACATTGAACATTAATGAAGGTGATTTTTTTATCGATGATCCTAATAATTTGTGGCAAGGAAATTCTTTGTACAATTTATATGAACAGGCTTATACGCCTTGGGAGTGGCATGAGCCTATTTTCAAGCGTTGCGCGGAGCTAGGGTTGTTGGCATTCAGCACGCCATTTGATGAAACGGCAGTTGATTTTCTAGAAGGACTGAATGTTCCAGCGTACAAAATCGCTTCTTTCGAAAATACAGATCTACCGTTAATCCGTAAAGTTGCAGCAACAGGGAAGCCAGTTATTATTTCCACAGGGATGGCTACTATTGCAGAACTCGATGAAACGGTTCGCTCAGCTAGGGAAGCCGGTTGCCGTGACTTGATTTTATTAAAATGTACGAGTACCTATCCGGCTACACCAGAAAACTCTAACTTAAATACAATTCCACACTTATGTAATCTCTTTAATTGCCAAGTTGGGCTATCGGACCATACAATGGGGGTTGGCGTGGGAGTAGCATCAGTTGTACTTGGTGGTACAGTCATTGAGAAGCACTTCACAACAGCGCGCGAAGATGGTGGAGTCGATTCCGCTTTTTCGATGGAGCCGCATGAAATGAAAGCACTCGTTACGGAGGCTGAACGTGCATGGCAGGCCCTTGGAAATATTCGATATGGTGCATCGGATGTCGAAAAACCAAGCTTGAAACATCGGCGCTCGTTATATATTGCGAAAGATTTGCAGGCAGGGGACGTATTGACAAAAGAAAATGTCCGTGCGATTCGTCCAGGCAATGGCCTTGCTCCGAAATATATGGAAGTTGTGCTTGGAAAAAAAGTGAGCCAAGATGTGAAAAAGGGAACGCCTTTATCTTTGGATTTATTGCTTTCATAGAAAAACTTAAATTAATATTTGTTATTTGTCTATCCGAAACCCTGCATAAATTATGCTAGGGTTTCTTTAACTTGAAAATACCTCTAAAATACTCTCATATTTTTTCCGATATAATAGTAATCAGTCTAAAAGGAGCGGGTTATTGTGGAGAATATATCAAAAGTTGCGATAGGTACATTTCCTCAACAAAGTTATGATCGTCCTAAACTAGAGATTCAAGGGTCGGCAACATCTAGTAAATCTGACTTGCCAGAGCAAGTGGACTACATTTCTAAACAAGCAGACGATAATCTCAAGAAAGAATATTCAGAACAAGAGTTAGATAAATCAATTGATGTTTTGAATAAATTAATGCAATTGAACTACACGCACGTTAGCTTCCAAAAGCATGAAAAAACGAATGAATATTATATTCAAGTCATTAATGACGAGACGCAGGAAGTTATCCGTGAGATTCCTTCTAAGAAGGTATTAGATAGAGTTGCAGAGATGAATAAGATGGTTGGATTGTTAATTGATCAGAAAAGGTAGGTGCAGATAATATGGCAGGTCCAATTCGTATGGGTGGTATCGTTTCAGGCCTTGATACAGATACAATTATTAAGAATTTAATGAAAGCTGAGAAAGCGCCTTTAAACAAGATGCTCCAATTGAAGCAATCCGAAGAGTGGAAACGTGATCAGTATAGGGAAATGAATAACCTATTACTTGATTTTAGAAAAGTTTCAGAAGGCTTAAGATTACAGTCTAATTTCCTGAAAAAAGCAATTACTTCAGACAATGATGGCGTTGTTACTGCTACACAAAAAGGTAATCCGACCTTGTCATCTTATGATATCAATGTGACAGGTCTTGCAACGCCAGCTAAGGCAGCATCGGTTAAGTTTACAACTAAAGTAGATAGTACTACACCGATCGGTGAGACTTTCTCATTTACAGTAGGATCTAAAAGCATAGATGTAGCGGCAACGGACACAATGAGCAATGTGATTAGTAAGATTAATGCACAATCTTCAACAACCGGAGTAACTGCCAGCTATGTTGAGGGAGACAAATCCATTACTTTTACATCTAAAGCAACTGGCAGTGCTGCGTATGTTACTATTGGGGGAGCATTTGGGGCTTCAAATAACCTTGGATTATCTGCGGGCACGGTTGATAAAAATAGTGTCTCATTTACAGGAGCAAATGCTTTTCAAGCATCGAAGGATGCTACTCTAGGGAATGTAAAAATTAACGGCATCGACTATGCTTTCAATGGTTCTTCAATAACTTTTGATGGTTTGGAATTTAATCTGAAAAGTGTTGGTTCAACAAGAGTTAATATGAAGACGGATGAAGATGCCATATTCAATTCAATTAAAGGATTTGCTGATAAGTATAATGAGCTGATTAGCAAAATTAATACAAAATTGACCGAGTCAAAATATAACGATTATAAGCCTCTATTAGATGAAGAAAAAGAAGCTATGAATGAAACGCAAATTGAAAAGTGGGAAGCGAAAGCGCAAAGCGGTTTATTGAGAAGAGATTCCATACTTTCGGGTGCATTAACCGATATCCGTAAAGTTTTTACGGATAGGGTTGAAGCACCGGGAATTGATACTAAGTTTGATACACTAAGTGAAATTGGTATTACGACTGGTGGGTATCAAGAGAATGGGAAGCTTTATATTGATGAAGCGAAACTTCGTCAAGCCATCAGTCAAAATGGTACGCAAGTGATGGATCTTTTTACGAAAAGTAGCATGAGCACAGATCGTCCGACCAACTTTAAAGAGAGTGGTATCGCTCAACGACTTTATGCACAAATTAACAATTCAATTAAAGATTTAACAGATAAAGCTGGTAGTAGTTTGAATTTGAGTGATAAGAGTGTTTTGGGCAAGGAGTTAAGGGAACTTGATACAAATATAAGTTCATGGAAAGAACGTTTGGAAAAAAAGGAAGACAGTTATTGGAGAAAGTTCACTGCTATGGAGAAGGCTATGAGTCAGGCTAACTCGCAAAGTGCCTGGTTATCTCAACAAACTGGCTAAAACAAGAGGAGTGATGGGATAATGTATACTGCAGCTCAGAAATATCAAAATAATCAAGTGAATACAGCACTACCCGAAGAACTGACCCTTATGCTTTATAATGGTGCAATTAAGTTTATTAAACAGGCAAAATTAGCCGTTCAAGAAAAAAATCAAACAATGGCAAATGAATTTAGCAAAAAGGTGCAAGATATCATCAGTGAACTAATTATAACTGTGGATAGATCATACCCCGTTTCGGAGCAATTATTGATCATGTACGATTACATGAATTGGCGGATGATTCAGGCTAACATCCAGAAGGATGTTGCCATGTTAGACGAGGTAGAGGATTTATTGGTACAGTTCCGAGACACTTGGAAGGCAGCTATGAGTTTGTCTAAACAGCATGCATAGAGGGAGAGTATGTTATGAAAAGTGTTGTTCTTGATGAACTGCTGAACCAATTACTTCAGCTGACACTTTCCCTAGAGCAAGTTGTATCGGAGAAAGAAAGCGATCCAGAACTGTGGGTTGAACTTGTTTCTCAACGGCAAGTTATTATGGACGAGCTTACGAACTTATTTAGAGAAGGCGTCACGTTAACGGAGACTCAAAAGCAAACAATTATGCAGCCTGCGTATGAAATGAATATCAAAATTGTAGCGCTGATGAGTCAGGAAAAGGACAAGATGGCAGCACAGATAGCTAACCTGCAAAGAAGCAAAGCTGTTAATGACCAGTATGGAGGACTAGGTAATGCCTCTCCATACGGTGCATTTTTTGATAAAAAGAAATAACTCTAAATTTTTATAAGACACCTCCAGATGATCAGTGGATTTTCGAGACGAATCCGTTGATCATCTGGAGGTGTTTTTTGATTGTGAGTTAATAACACAACCTGTGGATAATGTGCATAAACCTGTGAATAACTTTGTTAATAACATGTAAACAAGCCCGTCACGACAGGAATCTACAAATTCTGCAGTTATCCACGGATTGTATATACACGAATTTTCAGAAATATTAAATTTATATAAAGTTAGAAATTGACAGGTCAAGCAAATCGGTGTTATAGTCAAAATGTAAGGGTTTACATTTTATTGAAATTCATTTTATATTTTTCAAAACGAAAGGATTGTGTACGTTATGCAAGGTAAAGTGAAATGGTTTAACGCAGAAAAAGGCTATGGTTTCATCGAGCGCGAAGATGGTGGAGATGTTTTCGTACATTTCTCAGCGATTCAGTCCGAAGGCTTCAAAACGCTGGACGAAGGTCAAGCTGTTGAGTTTGACATCGTTGAAGGCGCGCGCGGACCACAAGCTGCAAACGTAAGCAGACTATAATTATTTGGCATGTGTAGTGCCATTGCATACACCAACGAACAAGATCACCCTGGGAACCATTCTGGGGTGTTTTTTATATTTTGCCTAGAAAGATTGGCTCGGAATTTAAAGGAATTATGAAGTTGGAGTGGAATGTAGTATAATGTAAGTAGGAAGGGAGATGTTTAACTATGGAAATTAGCATTCGCGGAGAACACCTTGAAGTTACTGAAGCCCTCGGAGACTACGTCGACAAGAAGTTGAATAGACTTGAGAGGTATTTTGAAGCTCCCCTTACATCCGATGTACAAGTAAAGCTAAGTGTGGTTAAAGGTCTTCAAGCCATCGAAGTAAGCATTCCGCTAACAGGCGTGCTACTACGTGCAGAAGAACGCAACACGGACATGTACGCATCCATTGATTTGGTTGTGGACAAATTAGAACGTCAAATTCGTAAGCACAAGACGAAAACGAACCGTAAAATTCGCCAAGATGGCGGCAAACGTGATCTGTTCAAAGCAGAAGTCGCGGCAGCTTCCTACATGGAGGAAGAAGAGGATTACGAGCTTGTACGTAACAAACGCTTCAATCTGAAGCCGATGGACGTAGAAGAAGCGATTCTTCAAATGAATATGGTGGGCCATAACTTCTTTGTTTTTTCCAATATGGAAACAGACACGGTTAATGTAGTCTACAAACGAGACGACGGTAAGTACGGTTTAATCGAACCGGCGATGTAATGCATAAACAAATTGCCTAATACATTCAATTAACATTCCTATACAAAAATGATCAAGTGAGCTTAATTCGATGTCATCGGATTAAGCTCTTTCCTTTAAAGCTAGAAGTCATCATCTCGGCCATGCATGTTAGTAGCGTCTCCATTTCATACTATGAAATACGAAAAGTATGGTTTTGAAGTCCTATTTCTATAGGTTTTCTGTGGAAGAGAGTGCACGTTTGTTGCGACGAGACTGTCATAAGTGGTACAATTTAAGGATACGAACGCAATGGAAAGGGGTTCACCGATGCTAGGACTAGTGAAGAAAATTTTTGGTGATTCCAATGAACGGGAGATTAAACGGATGCTTAAGGCCGTTGACTACATCAACGAGCTTGAAGCCAGCATTAAACCGCTGACCGATGAAGAGTTAAAAGGGAAAACAGTCGAGTTTAGAGAACGTCTTGAGAAAGGCGAAGAACTCGATGATTTGTTGCCGGAGGCTTTTGCTGTCGTTAGAGAAGCAGCTTGGCGTGTATTAGGGAAACGTCACTATGACGTTCAACTTATCGGGGGTATGGTACTGCACGAAGGCCGTATCGCGGAGATGAGAACAGGGGAAGGGAAAACACTCGTTGGAACACTTCCTGTTTATTTGAATGCGTTGCTTAGTAAAGGCGTACACGTCGTTACCGTCAATGACTATTTGGCTCAGCGGGATAGCGGCGAAATGGGGCAAATTTATCAGTTCCTCGGCATGACAGTTGGGGTTAACTTGCATGACTTGTCACACGAAGAGAAGCAAGCAGCTTATGCTTGTGATATTACGTATGGAACGAATAATGAATACGGATTTGATTACCTGCGTGACAATATGGTGTTGTACAAAGAGCAAATGGTTCAACGTCCGTTGTACTATGCGGTTATCGATGAGGTGGATTCCATCCTAGTTGATGAAGCGAGAACGCCTTTGATTATTTCGGGACAAGCCGCGAAATCGACAGATATGTATTTTACGGCTGATCGCTTTGTATCGACGCTAAAAGAAGAAGAAGATTACACCATCGATATTAAAGTGCGTGCCGTTGCGCTGACAGAAGAAGGCGTAGCGAAAGCGGAGCGAGCATTTGGTATTGAGAACTTATTTGATCATCAAAACGTAAATATTAACCACCATACGACACAAGCGCTCAAAGCGCGTTTCATTATGAAACGTGACGTGGACTATGTCGTTCAAGAAGAAGTTATGATTGTTGATGAATTTACCGGCCGTATCATGACAGGCCGTCGCTATAGTGATGGGTTGCACCAAGCCATTGAGGCCAAAGAGCAACTGAAAGTTCAGAATGAGAGCATGACACTCGCTACAATTACGTTCCAGAACTATTTCCGTATGTACCGCAAGCTAGCGGGGATGACGGGGACGGCGAAGACGGAAGAAGAAGAGTTGAAGAAAATTTACGGGCTTGAAGTTATTATCGTACCGACGAACCGCCCAATGATTCGGAAGGATCTTCCGGACGTGGTGTATAAGTCAGAGAACGGTAAGTTCAGAGCTGTCGTAGAACAAATCCTAGAGCGCCATAAGCTAAATCAACCAGTACTAGTTGGTACTGTATCCATTGAGAACTCTGAGCGACTTTCCGAGATGCTGAAGAAGAAAGGCGTTCAACACAAAGTATTGAATGCCAAGTATCACGCTGAGGAAGCGGAAATCGTTTCACGTGCAGGTCAACCAGGTTCCGTAACGATTGCTACGAACATGGCAGGCCGTGGTACAGACATTATGCTAGGTCAAGGCGTACACGATGCTGGCGGCTTGCATATCATAGGTACTGAACGTCACGAGAGCAGACGGATCGATAATCAGCTGCGTGGACGTGCAGGACGTCAAGGTGATCCAGGTTCTTCGCAGTTCTACCTCTCCTTAGAGGACGAATTGATGAAACGTTTTGGTGCTGAAAATATTATGGCTATGATGGACCGCCTCGGAATGGAAGAGGACCAGCCAATTGAGAGCAAATTGATCTCCCGTGCGGTAGAATCCGCGCAAAAACGCGTTGAGGGTAACAACTTCGATGTGCGTAAAGTCGTCCTACAGTATGATGATGTTATGAATCAACAACGTGAGATTATATATAAACAACGCCGCGAGCTGCTGGAATCCGAGAACATCCGCGAGGTTATTGAAGGCATGATCAGTGCTGTAATCGAGCGTATCGTAAAAGCACATTGTCCGGAAGAAACGATCCCGGAAGAGTGGGAACTGCAAGAAGTTGCGAACTTTGTAAATAACAATTTGCTGCATGACGATGCTCAGATTACAGAGCAAGATTTATGGGGCAAAGAGCAAGAAGAGGTCGTTGAGCAAATCAAAGGGCTTGTAAGCAAACGTTACGATGAGCGTGAAACGGAAATTGGCGCAGAGTTCATGCGTGAATTTGAAAAAGTTGTAGCACTGCGTGCGGTAGATAGCAAATGGATGGATCACATCGATGCGATGGATCAGTTGCGCCAAGGTATCCACTTACGTGCATACGGCGGTACAGATCCACTGCGTGAGTACCAATTCGAAGGCTTCGAGATGTTCCAAGAGATGATTGATAACATTCGTGAAGAAGTCGCTATGTACATCATGAAAGCACATGTACAGAGCAACCTGGAGCGCCAAGCGGTAGCAGAAGGTCAGGCTGTCGACACGAAGAATGAAGCTGGCGGCAAAAAACCGCTTGTACGCGATGAAGAACAGCGTATTGGACGCAACGACCCATGCCCATGCGGCAGTGGTAAGAAGTTCAAGCAGTGCCACGGGCAAGGCATGTAGTAAGCGACGCAACAACTTGCCTAGGTACATGCAAGCAGAATAAACGAGGTGTACGACATGCTAGAACCAGAAGTGAAGCAAGACTTAAGAGAAACAGCGAAGCGACTAACTGAATTACGGGGGTCTCTTTGACTTAGATCATAAGCTAGAAGCAATCGGTGATTTTGAGGAAAAAATGGGCGCGCCAGACTTCTGGGACGATAATGAACGTGCCCAGAAGACCATCGCTGAGCTCAACGTGATCAAGAGTGTCGTTGATGAGTTTCAAGGATTCACGAACACGTTCGAGGACATTCAGGTCATGGTGGAACTCGAGGAAGAAGAGAGCGATGAAGGTCTTGTCAAAGACATCGAAACCGGCATCGCGGCGCTAATCAAAAAGCTCGAAACTTTCGAGCTTGGTTTGCTGCTCAATCAGCCGTACGATCGGCTGAACGCGATCCTAGAGCTGCATCCAGGCGCCGGCGGCACCGAGTCGCAGGACTGGGCAGAGATGCTGCTGCGGATGTACCGCCGCTGGGCGGAGAAGCGGGGCTACAAAGTCGAGGTACTCGACTATTTGCCCGGCGACGAAGCCGGCGTGAAGAGTGTCACGCTGCAGATCACAGGCTTCAACGCCTACGGCTACTTGAAGGCTGAGAAGGGCGTGCATCGTCTCGTTCGGATCTCGCCGTTCGACGCATCTGGCCGTCGTCACACCTCTTTTGCATCGTGTGACGTCATGCCAGAGATCGAAGACGACACCGACGTAGGCGAGATCCGCTCTGAGGATCTCAAGATCGATACGTACCGCGCGAGCGGCGCGGGCGGTCAGCACATTAACACCACGGACTCGGCTGTGCGGATTACGCACATTCCGACCGGCGTTGTGGTGAGCTGTCAGCAAGAGCGCTCGCAGATTAAGAACCGCGAGAAAGCGATGAAGATGCTTCGTTCCAAACTCTACGAGCGTAAGATCGAAGAGCAAATGAAGCACCTTGCCGAGATTCGCGGCGAGCAGTCGGATATTGCGTGGGGCAGCCAAATTCGTTCGTATGTTTTCCATCCGTATAGCATGGTGAAGGATCATCGAACATCAGCAGAGACAGGGAACATTGGAGCGGTCATGGACGGTGACCTTGATGCCTTTATCGATGCCTATCTGCGTCATCAAATTCGTAAGCCGGAGTAACACGCACAACAAATGTGCAGCTCATAAGATCTGATTTGAAGATCGTATGCATGCATCGAGACATAAACGTTGATCCTACACCTGATGGGTGTAGGATTTTTCATGTAAACGAACGAAGGAGGACCATTCGTGTCCAGAAGAGAACCGCGCTTACAGATCGGAAGTCCGAGTCATACTGCTTTTGAATACATATTACTTATTGTCGGATCGCTGATTATGGCGGCGAGTTTTAATAGTTTTTTGAACCCTAATCAAATCGCAACAGGTGGGGTCTCAGGGATCTCCACGATTTTACAAGAAGTCACGAGCGTAAATCCTGCGTACACACAGTGGGCGCTGAATATTCCTATTTTGTTATTAGCATTGTGGTTGCTCGGCAAGAAATTCGGAATTAAAGCGATTGTAGGTTCGGTCATTTTCCCGTTCTGCGTACTCGTTACCAGTCATTTAGGCGTGCCGACGCATAATCCATTGCTTGCTGCTGTATACGGCGGTATTGGCGTAGGTTTGGGCTTAGGGATCGTCTTCAAAGGCCGCGGATCCACAGGTGGACTAGGTTTAGCTGCTCAAATGTTGCATAAATACTCCGGCTTAAGCTTAGGCTTCTCCGTTGCGATATTCGATGGTCTCGTTATCATCAGCTCTGCCCTGGTGTTCACGCCAGAAAATGCGCTGTACGGCATGATCGGCTTATTCGTTACCACCAAGACCATTGATATCGTGCAACTCGGCTTCAACTATGCCAAAGTGGCCTTTATCATTTCAGATCATACGGATGCTATTCGGAAGGCGATTTTGTATGATTTAGATCGCGGTTTAACGGAACTCAATGGATCCGGTGGATTTACAGGGGAGTCGCGAACGGTGATGATGGTCGTGGTGAAACAGAATGAAGTCAGTCGCCTCAAAACACTGGTTCAATCGGTGGATCCACAGGCTTTTGTGATTTTGAGTGAAACGAATGAAGTATTGGGTGAAGGCTTTAAGCGCCATGCATAAAAATGGTGGATAAAGATGAGGACTGTCAGGAGAAATTTAGCCTGATGGTCTTTTTTTGTGGATAACTTGTTGGCAAACTGTGTGCAATACCCCCACTTATACACAATGCCTGTGCACAGATGTGCATAACTTGAGGAATACTAACATTATTTGCCTTCTAACCGTAGAGTTTGTGATAATGGATATTGGCGAAGGAATAGGCTTTTGGCAGCTAGTAAAAAGGGATTCGACAATCTTTATGCACGACATGCGTAATTTTGATGCATAATGTGCATATAACCTTATATAGTCAGACTATTCTGTCATTATAAAAATCGCAAATTAAAGTCTGCCAAAGCCTTGAAATTACTTGCTGGAGAGCGATTTTTAGCAATCGCGGCACGCAAAAAAATTCATTGTATTATTATGTATACGAATGTATAATGATACATATATTTTCGGAACATCGGGAGGGCGTAGAGATGAGTCAGAGCATTAGAGCGGCTATTATTGGAGCAACAGGGTATGGTGGTGCGGAATTAATTCGTCTTTTGCAAGCACATCCATTTGTACATATTACATCGGTAATTTCAACTTCGAATGCAGGAGCACCTTTGGCGGAGCATTTTCCACACTTGCAAGAAGTGATTGTGGATATCCTCGACGTCCTGGACGTTGATCTGATCGCAGGGAAAGCGGACGTTGTGTTCTTAGCTACACCAGCTGGTGTGAGCGCAGGACTTTCGCCTAAACTGATCGCGGCAGGTCTGAAGGTTATCGATATTTCAGGGGATTTGAGATTAAAGTCAGCTAGCGACTATGAAAAATGGTACAAAAAACCGGCCGCTTCTGAAGAGGCACTTGCTCGTTCGATTTATGGTCTATCCGAAGTGTTCGGGGACGAAGTGAAGGGCAGCGATCTGATCGCCAACCCAGGCTGTTATCCAACAGCGACATTGCTAGGTCTTATTCCTGCCGTTGAAGCGGGGTGGATTGACCCATCGACAATTATTATTGATGCCAAGTCGGGTGTCTCTGGTGCAGGTCGCGGTGTTAGTCTAGGTGTGCACTATGCAGAAGTGAATGAGAACTTATCGGCTTACAAAATAAATAAACATCAGCACATCCCGGAAATCGAGCAAGCGTTAAGCCGCATTGCAGGCAAACCGGTTGTGACGACGTTCACGACACATCTCGTACCGATGACTCGTGGGATTATGGCGACGATGTATGCAACGCTAACGGGTGAGCATACAGCTGAGGAGTTCGTCGAGAAGTACCGTCAGTACTATGAAGGACGGAAGTTCGTACGGATTCGCCCGCTTGGGAAATATCCGTCAACGAAAGAAGTAACGGGCTCGAACTTCTGTGATATCGGCTTCGCTGTGGACGAACGTACAGGTCGGGTAACGATTGTGTCGGTCATCGACAATGTCGTGAAGGGCGCTGCTGGTCAAGCGATTCAGAATTTAAATCTTATGCAAGGCTGGGACGAAACGACAGGGTTGTTGTTCGCACCGGTATATCCATAACTAGAAGATGAGGATAGGTGAGTAGACGACCATGTCGGAACAAGTTAGCTTCACTATCGTGCCAGAGGGCACTGTAACAACACCGAAAGGCTTTCGTGCAGGCGGCCTGCACTGTGGCTTAAAGAAGACGGAGCGCTATGATCTAGGCGCGATCCTTTGTGATGTGCCAGCGTCAGCGGCAGGCGTGTACACGCTGAACGCGTTCCAAGCGGCTCCGCTGCGCGTGACGCAAGAGAGCATCGCCCACAGCGGCAAGCTGCAGGCGATGATCGTGAACAGCGGTAACGCGAACGCGTGTACCGGCCAGCAAGGCGAAGACGATGCTCGCGCTATGCGCGCCGCAAGTGCGAAGGCACTTGGCGTGGAAGAGCACCACGTCGGCGTGACGAGCACAGGCGTGATCGGCGAGCTGCTGCCGATGGGCAAAGTGCTGAGCGGCATCGAGCAGCTGCCTGCGAAGTTGAAGCTGGACGGTGGCGAAGATTTCTGCCAGTCGATCCTAACGACGGATCTCGTGCAGAAGATGACGTGCGTCCGTGTGGTTGTTGGCGGCAAAGAGGTTCACATTGCCGGAGCAGCTAAAGGTTCGGGGATGATTCACCCGAACATGGCGACAATGCTCGGTTTCATGACAACCGACGTAGCGATTGAGAGCGAATACCTGCAGCTGTTGCTGAGCAGGATTACAGATAATACGTTCAACATGATCACCGTTGACGGAGACACAAGCACCAACGACATGGTCGTGGTGATGGCAAGCGGGCTTGCCGGCGGCGACTCCCTTCATCCGGGTCACCCGGATTGGGAAGCTTTCGCGGCAGGGTTCCAATACGTTGGCGAATACCTTGCCAAAGCGATTGCGCGCGACGGCGAAGGCGCGACGAAGCTGATCGAGACGACAGTCATCGGCGCGGAGAGCGACGATGCGGCACGTAAGATCGTGAAGTCGATCATCGGATCGAGCCTTGTGAAGTCTGCTGTATACGGCGCAGACGCAAACTGGGGCCGGATCATTGCAGCTGTTGGTTACTCCGGTCAGCCAGTGAACGTGAACACGGTCGATATTCGTCTGGGCGATATCGCGGTGTTGGAACAATCGCGTCCCGTGAAGTTCGACGAGGAAGCGGCATTGGTATATTTGAAAACAGATACAATACAAATTCATGTGAATTTACATATGGGCGAAGGCAAAGCAACGGGTTGGGGCTGCGATTTGACCTATGATTATGTCCGCATTAATGCGGCATATCGGACGTAAGGGGGAAAAGCAGTGAAGAACAATTGCTTTGTCATGAAATGTGGAGGTAGCACGCTTGCGGCGCTGCCAACTAGTTTTTTTGAAGATATGCAACGGCTTCAAGCTGAGGGAATCGTTACCGTCATCGTGCATGGCGGCGGTCCGGCTATCTCCGACACACTTGGGAAGCTCGGCATTGAGTCTGGCTTTGTGAACGGCTTGCGCGTTACGAGCGAAGCGGTGCTTGACGTTGTAGAAATGGTGCTATCCGGTCAGATCAACAAAGAAATCGTACGCCGTATTCAACTGACAGGTGCGAAAGCGCTTGGTTTGTCCGGTGTGGATGGACATTTGATCGAAGCGAAGCCCGTAGCGAACAGCCATGAAGTTGGCCTAGTAGGCGATGTAACGAAAGTGAATGCGGAGCTGATTCAAGGCATCGTAGGCATGGGCTACATTCCTGTTATCGCCCCGGTTGGCTTAGGCGCAGATGGCGGCCAACGCTACAACATCAACGCCGATACGGCGGCTGGCGCTGTGGCTTCTCATCTTGGTGTGGAACAAATGGTTGTTGTGACCGATGTGCCCGGCATTATGAAGGTCGTAGATGGCGAGAAGCAAGTGCTCCCTGTCGTCAGTGTAGCGCAGATTGAAGAAATGATCACAAGTGGCGACATCTATGGCGGCATGATCCCTAAGGTTCGTGCAGCAATTGCTTGTATACAAGGGCAAGTACAAGAAGTGGTTATCGTGAACGGTTCCGAACCGAACGTGTTAAGTAAAGTGCTGAAAGGCGAAGGCATCGGCACACGCATTGTACGTTAATTTGATTTTAGGAGGGAATGGACATGACAGAACAAGGGAAAAGCTCGCTATTTCCAACGTACGCCAGATATCCAATTACGCTAGTGAAAGGTGAAGGCAGTCGTCTGTGGGATGACACGGGCAAGGAATACATCGATATGATGAGCGGGATTGCGGTTGCGGCTCTCGGGCATGCCCCACAAGTGGTAAAAGAGAAGTTGATTGAGCAATTGGATCAACTTTGGCACGTGGGTAACCTGTTTCATATTCCGAATCAGGAAAAGTTGGCTGGTTTATTGACCGACAACAGCTGTGCGGATGCTGTGTTTTTCTGTTCCACGGGAGCAGAAGCGAACGAGGCTGCGATCAAAATCGCACGTCGCTACTCGCAAAAGGTACTGAACAACGGCCGCTACGAGATTATCACGTTCAACATGTCCTTCCATGGGCGTACAATTGCTACATTAACAGCGACAGGTCAGGACAAAGTAAAGGAAGGCTTTTTGCCGCTTCCAGAAGGTTTTGTCTATGCCGATTATAACGATATCGAGTCTGTTCGCAGTCTCATAAACGAGCATACGTGCGCGGTTATGTTGGAGTTCGTGCAAGGGGAAGGCGGCGTATTGCCAGCTGATCCAGAGTTCGTGAAACAATTGGCTGCGCTATGCAAAGAGCACAATCTGCTCTTGATCGCGGATGAAATCCAGACGGGCGTAGGACGTACTGGTAAGCTTTTTGCCTATGAGCATTATGGCGTAGAGCCTGATATTTTCTCATTAGCTAAAGGTCTTGGCGGTGGCTTCCCAATCGGGGCGATGCTAGCGAAAGGTTACTTGGCAGAAGCGTTCAGCGCAGGCAGTCACGGATCCACGTTCGGTGGTACACCGATTGCAACGGCAGCGGCTCACGCTACGTTAAGTACGATTCTGGATAACCAATTGTCGGAGCGTGCAGCTCAGTTAGGTGAATACACGGTGAAGAAGTTGGAGAGCAAGCTGGCAGGTAATCCGCTAGTGAAAAGCATCCGTGGCATCGGCCTTCTCATCGGTATCGAATGTGCACAGCCAAGTGCCGAAATTATTAGCGAAATTCACAAGCAAGGCGTGTTGGTCATTCCAGCAGGACCTAACGTAATTCGTTTGGTGCCGGCCTTAACAATACCGCAAGCAGATTTAGATCAAGCGTTAGATGTCGTGTGCGGTGTCCTCTCCCAGAAGGCATCCACCATTAGCAGCGTCTAACCGAAGTTCATTGTAGAGAGGTTGGATGATATGAATAGCACGGTCCAAGAAGAAATGGCTGCCCAATTAAAGGGCAAGGACTTTCTAGCTTTGGTTGACTATACACCGGAAGAAATCGAGTATTTGATCCACTATGCGATTGAGTTGAAGCGTAAGCAGAAGGCAAGAGAGCCTCATGCTGTACTGGCGGGTAAAACGCTGGGTATGATTTTTGAGAAATCCTCCACGCGTACGCGTGTTTCCTTTGAAGTGGGCATGTACCAACTTGGAGGTCAAGCGCTTTTCTTGAGCAAAAATGACCTGCAACTGGGTCGCGGAGAGACGGTATGGGATACCGCTCAAACCCTGTCCCGTTATTTGGACGGGATCATGATTCGTACCTACGAGCACCGTAAGGTGATCGATTTGGCACGCGGAGCGACGGTCCCTGTTATCAACGGATTAACCGATCATGCACATCCTTGCCAAGTGATGGCTGATTATCAGACGGTTTTGGAGAAGAAAGGCCGCTTGAAAGGCATTAAAGTCGCCTATATCGGGGATGGCAACAACATGGTGCACTCCCTGATGATGGGTGCTAGTAAGCTAGGAATGGATTTCGCGGTTGCTTCCCCAGAGGGCTATGAGTCCGATAAAGAAGTGATTCGTCAATCCAAGGAAAATGCGGCGCAAACTGGCGGCAGCCTGTTGGTGACGAACGATCCACGCGAAGCGATTGAAAATGCTGATATCATCTACACCGATGTATGGGCGAGCATGGGCCAAGAAGCGGAGCAAAAAGAGCGGGAAATCGCGTTCAAAAACTATCAAGTGAACGAAGCTTTGGTGAAATATGCGAAGCAGGATTACTTGTTCATGCACTGCTTACCTGCCCACCGCGGGGAAGAAGTGAGTGAAGGCGTCATTGATGGCGCGCATTCCATTATTTTTGATCAAGCAGAGAATCGTCTTCATGCGCAAAAGGCCATTATGGCCGCGACAATGATATAAATTTCATCCTAATTAGTGAGAGTAGAAACGGAGCGAAGCGTAGACATGGCTAAGGAAAAAATCGTACTCGCCTATTCAGGCGGGTTGGATACATCAGTTATCCTCAAATGGTTAAAAGAAACATACGACGCAGAAATCATTGCATTCACAGCGGATATTGGGCAAAAAGATGAGCTAGACGGTTTGGAAGAAAAAGCACTCGCAACTGGTGCATCCAAAATCTACATCGACGATCTTCGCGCTGAGTTCGCGAAAGATTTCATCAACCCGATGTTCCAAGCGGCTGCTTTGTATGAAGGGCAATACTTGCTCGGCACGAGCATCGCGCGTCCTTTGATCGCGAAGCGTATGGTTGAGATCGCTCGCGCAGAAGGCGCAACAGCAATTGCTCACGGCGCTACGGGTAAAGGGAATGACCAAGTGCGTTTTGAACTAACGGCAGCAGCGCTTGCGCCTGAGATTTCCGTGATCGCGCCTTGGCGTTTGGAAGAGTTCCGCGAGCAGTTCCCAGGCCGCGCAGAAATGATCGCTTATGCTGAGAAGCATAACATTCCAGTAACGGCATCTGCTGCGAAGCCTTACTCCACAGACCGCAACTTGCTGCACATCTCCTTTGAGAGCGGCATGTTGGAAGATCCCTGGTTCGATCCATCAGCAACATCCAACAAAGATATGTTCGTATTAAGCGTTGACCCAGAAGATGCACCAGATCAAGCAGAGTACATCGAGCTTGAGTTCGCAGCAGGTGATTGCGTAGCGATCAATGGTACACAACTTTCCCCACTTGAAGTGATGGAAACGTTGAACGAACTTGGCGGCAAACACGGAATTGGCCGTGTGGACATGGTTGAGAACCGTTTCGTTGGCATGAAGAGCCGTGGCGTGTACGAAACACCAGGTGGTACGATTCTGTTCACCGCTCACCGCAAAATGGAATCCCTCACGATGGACCGCGACGTTATGCACCTTCGTGATTCCCTAATCTCGAAATATGCATCTCTTGTATATAATGGCTTCTGGTTCGCACCGGAGCGTTTGGCGATTCAAGCGCTTGTGTCCGAGAGCCAAAAGAACGTATCCGGTACAGTTCGTTTGAAATTGTACAAAGGTAACGTAATCGGCGCCGGCGTGAAAAGCCCAGTATCCCTTTACAACCCGGATATCGCGACAATGGAAGCTGATCCAACGAAGGCTTACGATCAAGGCGACGCAACAGGCTTTATCCGCTTGAATGCGCTGCGCTTGAAAGTAGGTTCCGGCGTGGAACAAAACGCGAAGAAATAAGAGCTTAACCACTGGCTTTCCCTCGAGGAAAGCCTTTGGGCTATTAAGAGCGGCGCAGAGGTGTGCCGCAAGAAATCAAGGCAATTGAGAGGGGTCATACACAGTGTCAAAGCTTTGGGGTGGACGTTTCACGAAACAAACCGACCAATTGGTTGAAGAATATACAGCTTCCATTACTTTCGACAAAGAGCTTGCCGAAGAAGATATCGAAGGCAGCTTGGCGCACGTGACGATGCTAGGCAAATGCGGGATTTTGCCTGCTGACGATGTGGAAAAAATCAAAGACGGCTTGCTGCAAGTGCAGGGCATGATTCGCCGCGGCGAGTTGGAGTACACGATTCAGAATGAAGATATTCACATGAATATCGAGAAAACCTTGATCGACCTGATCGGTCCTGTCGGCGGCAAGCTGCACACGGGCCGCAGCCGTAACGATCAAGTGGCGACAGACATGCATCTCTACCTGCGCAAGCGCGTGGTGGAGTTCGTGGGCTTGCTCATCAAGCTGCAGGAAGCCCTGCTTGAGAAAGCAAAGGCTAATCTCGATACGATTATCCCTGGTTACACGCATCTGCAGCGTGCGCAGCCGATCTTGTTCGCGCACCATCTGATGGCTTACGTCAGCATGTTCCAGCGTGACCTTGAGCGCTTGCAGGACAGCTACAAGCGCGTAGACATGCTCCCGCTCGGCGCTGGCGCGCTCGCGGGCACGACCTTCCCGATCGACCGCCATTTCGTGGCGGAGCAGCTCGGGTTCGGACGCGTGTACGAGAACTCCTTGGATGCGGTCAGCGACCGCGATTTCATCCTGGAGTTCCTCTCTAACGCGTCCATGATTATGATGCACCTTTCTCGCTTCAGCGAGGAAATGGTGCTCTGGTCTTCGACCGAGTTCGCGTTCATCGAACTCGATGATGCGTTCTGCACCGGCAGCTCGATCATGCCGCAGAAGAAGAACCCGGACGTAGCGGAGCTTGTCCGCGGCAAAACAGGCCGCGTCTATGGCAACTTGTTCGGTCTGATGACCGTACTCAAGTCGCTGCCGCTGGCGTACAACAAAGACATGCAGGAAGACAAAGAAGGCATGTTTGATACGGTTCGTACCCTGCAAGGTGCGCTGCAATTGTTTGCACCGATGGTGTCCACGATGAAAGTGAACACGGAGCGCATGCGCCAAGCTGTGAACCAAGACTTCTCCAACGCTACGGATATTGCGGATTACCTAGTGAATAAAGGTCTTCCTTTCCGTCAAGCGCATGAAGTCATCGGTAAAACCGTCCTGTATTGCATCCAGAACAAAAAATACTTGCTCGATATGAGCATCGAGGAGTTCAAAACGTTCTCCGAGCTATTCGAGTCCGATATTTATGCTGTGCTTCAACCCGAGCAAGTCGTCAATGCACGTAACGTGTTCGGCGGAACAGCGAGCAATCAAGTGAGCGAGGCGATTGGCCGAGCGGAGCAAGTGCTGGCAGCGTCGCAAGCGTGGTTGCATGACTTTTTAGAGAAAAGCAAATAGTCTTTTCCACAGAAAAAAGCTCTTCCCGACATCCCATGATGGATGCGCGAGAAGAGCTCTTTCTTTTTATCTGCCTTTAACCTCAACATAGCCTGTGTCAGCACGAACCGTTACTTTTTTACTGCCGTTTCCGATTGAGCCTTTCACATTGTTGCGACTTGATCGTTGTTCGCTCACACCAGGCACATCTAGATTGGCACTGCCAGTATCCGTAGTCAGATCGAAGGAAGCATCCGTAGGTACAGGATTTAACTGTAGGCGCACAGAACCCGTGTCTGACTGCATGGAAACAGTATCTCCAAGCTCGCGAAGAGACGCGGTGATACTGCCAGTATCCGTTCTGAGTTTCATATTGCCCTGCCCATCATTGAGATGGATACTGCCTGTGTCGGTTTGAAGACTCAATGTTTTTCCTTCGTAGCGGTCAACCGTTATGCTCCCGGTATCTGCACTAGCTGTTAACTTCTCTGCTTTCACTTCCTTGAAGATGATGCTGCCTGTATCTGTGCTAACGGTGATGGCTTTGTACAACTTATCGGGTAGACTGACCTCTGTACGTAGACGAAGGCGTTGACCGCCGAATAGACTCTTTAATTCGTTAATGTCGAAGCCGAAGTTAATATGTGCTTTTTTATTCGTACACACATCCACCCGCCATGTGTTTGTGCCTTCTGTCGTGGCCTCGACGGTACAGTTCTGTGCGGTTTCCGATCGCGCAGCACCGACAAGATGAACACTAATTTCATCGGAGTTGCTAGGGACGAAGGTTACGCCTGTTATATCATTTTCAATAATGAGGGTATCAATATTTGCTGCGGCTATTTTCTTCTCGATATCTATGTTGGCAACGCCTGACTCTAAATCTAAAGACTGAAATGACACAGCTGCTCCAATCAGGCCTATCGCAAGGCAGATAAAGCCAGTTACTAAGAAAAATTTCACTTTCGTTTGCATGGCTTAAACCCCCTTAATCAATTTGGCGTTGAATTGAATGTACTTCCAGCTAATTTTGAAGAACTGCTTAAGCAGCCAGGAGCTGAGCGTCGTAATAATAATCCCTAAGCCGAAGCAGGCAAGGAGTGAAAATGAGATGAATTGGAAATCACTTCCCGATGTTCCTGCTAAGCTAGTTAGTACACCGATAACCGGGGCGACCAGTAAGGCGAAGCCGGATACAAAGAAAGCGATCAACGCACAGCAAACCCCAAGCCAAGGACCTACTACGAACACGAGATTAAAGAAGCCGAGCATAATTGAAATGATAATCGCTTTAAACCCTGTTTCTGGCCTAGCTGCTGCATAAGGGGGCGGGTAAGGGGTGCTGCTGTACATAGGCGGATAATTCGACTGTGGCGTCTGTGTCTGTGTGTAGGCAGAGGCAGGCGGCTCCCATGCTTCAGGAGCTTGTACAGGACGTTTAGGTTCGATGACAGGGTCGGGTTGTTTGATAAACGGTATCTCTCTATCTTGATGATTTTCCTCGCCGAGTTCAGGTGCTTCCTCTGTTCTCAATTCTTCAGTCTCGAAGGCAGGCATTGGTCGCTTATGGGTTTCTTCTTTTACAGGAGAGGTCTCTTTGTGAGCATCCCAGTTTGGAACCCGCGGGTAGCCAAGAGACTGTGAAACCTCATCTTCATGCTTGCCATTTTCAACGGCCTTTTGGAATAATTCTTCGTACACTTTAAGTATATTTTGGCGCTCTTTCTCAGGAAGTCCGCGCAGTCGATAGTTCAATTCTTTGAAATAATCTATTTTGCTCATCGTTATGCCTCCTTCAATCCTCTTTCGATAGTCTTATCATAAAAGAAAAAAGTCATGATGACGTAGTAACTACAGTCACATGACCTTCATGATTTCATCACATTTATTCGTTATCATTGTACAGCAAGCGTACTTACGCCATCTTCCACCATGGGTTGCTTCGGCGCAGGGTCCTCTGTTTGAAGATCTTTACGGTTGGCTGCGATGACGGTAGGCACAGGTGAATACTGATCCTTGGAGATTAACTCTCTACTCACAACAGTTCCATTTTCTCGTTTCGTTCGATAAGTCTCTACCTTGTATCCGACTTTTCCTGTGCTGATGGGACGTTCTAAGCCAGGGCTCAAGCTTGGATTGTTCACATATTTGATCGGGGGTTGGATCGTTTCCACGATTTTGGAATCGATGTCGTAGGTCACAGTTGGCGTTTGGTGGCCAAAAAGCTTCACAGTCACAGCCGAATCCGTCGTTATCGTACGAATCCAAACATAGCTGTTGGTATTATTACGGAATTTAAAATTGATATAACCACTTGCGAATGTCGCATCCTGCCCAAGCGGAACGTAGCTGACGGGGAGAGAGTGATTGCGTCGTTCTACGATTTCAAGGCCGCTGCGCAAAACAGCATTATAAAGCGTAGTCGATACTTGGCAAATGCCGCCGCCGATGCCAGGCACAAGACTGCCATTGAGAATAACAGGCGCTTCCTTGTAGCCGAATTTCGTTTCTGTCTGTTGAATGATTTTACTGTAATCAAACGTATCTCCTGGTGCCATTAAGTAATCCTGAATGGAAGTGGCCGTAACGCGTATATTGTGGACCCGTCCTTCACCGGATGAAGGGAACGAGGTCGTGAATTCAGCTATTTTGCCATCGATGCCTTGCTGCTTCAAGGTTGCCATTGTGACCGTCGGACTCAACTCGTACACAGGTAAAGTGAGGCCAAGCGGTGCAGTATGCGTGAGTGTACCAAGACTAGGGGCGATGATTTGCAGTTGCTCCTGCAGATGCGCGGTATCAACTCGCAGTACATTTCGCTCGGGTTCGTAGCCGACTTGATCACGAGATTGAAGGAGTCGCTTGGCGGCAACAGGCTGCTTCGCATATAGATCTTTCCACGTTCCCTTAACAGTGGCCGTAAGTTGCGTGGGATCTACCGAGACGGCCAATGGAATATTCGCGTTTCGCAGGGTCCAGCGCGCTTTGATCCGCTCCAAAAGAGATCCGCCAAATAATTGCTGTAGGGATTGGGTGAGGAGGCTCTTGTCATAGCGGATGCCTAGTTGGCCAAGAGAAAGCTCTTTGGCGGGAATCTCAGGATAGGATGAATGCAGGAGGACCGGGAAAGCGGACAATCGCTTCAGACGCTGCTCGGATTCAGACTGAAAGGTTTCATATGGCATGCCGCCTACGCGCCAACCGGCAATCGTGACGTTCGCAGGGAAGGTAGTTTGAGAACCATATAGATAGAGTGCTGTGCTGCACGTTATGAATAATCCAAGAGCGACCGAGAAATAGAGGATGGGGTTTCTGAATGATCGTAATGAGCGTGTCATGAAGAGCCACTCCTTTACATACGAATGTGATACGGCCTGTCTCTCTATATGTATCGATCTCGCTGCCAATTTAGTACAGAATCCTGTTTCGGCTAAAAGTTGTACAATACATGGTATACTGACGGTATTCCCCATGAATTTCCGAGAGGATTTAGAAGGATTTTCAGCTTTTGTGTCGAATGGATATAGGCTATCTATATAATTAGGATGTGATATTGTGATCGAAATGCAGGACGTATGGAAAACATACGCCAACGGGACGCATGCATTAAGAGGTATTAATGTAAAAGTGGACCGCAATGAGTTTGTCTATGTCGTTGGACCTTCAGGCGCAGGTAAATCTACTTTCATGAAGTTGATGTATAGAGAAGAAAGACCAACGAAAGGTCAGATTTTCGTGAATGGTTTTAACTTAGAAAAACTTAAACAACGCAAAATTCCCTATGTTCGTCGAAATATCGGCGTCATTTTCCAAGATTATCGCTTACTTCCGAAATTATCGATATTTGAAAATATAGCTTTCGCCATGGAAGTAATTGAGGCACCTAAGAAGCAAATCAAGAAACGTACCATGGAAGTTCTTGAGCTCGTTAAGCTGAAGGACAAAGCCAACTCCCTCCCATCGCAGTTATCCGGCGGCGAACAACAGCGTGTCGCCATTGCCCGGGCAATAATAAACAGTCCTTCCGTCATTATCGCCGATGAACCGACAGGAAATTTGGACCCTGAAACATCATGGGGGATTATGAAATTGATGGAGGAAATTAATTTCCGAGGTACGACCATCGTCATGGCTACGCATAACAAAGAAATCGTAAATACGATGCGTAAGCGCGTAATTGCAATTGAGAATGGCCTTATTGCTCGCGATCAACTACGGGGGGAATATGGTTATGAAGATTAGTACTGTTTCTCGACATCTCCGAGAAGGTACGAAAAATGTCGTGCGAAATGGTTGGATGACGTTCGCGTCGATCAGCTCCATTGCGATTTCCTTATTTATTCTTGGTATTTTCGTACTGATCACTTTAAATGTGAATGATGTAGCTACACAAATTGAGCAACAGGTTGAGATTAACGTATACCTGGAGGTTAACACGCCTCAGGATCAAATCACTGCGCTTCAAACGCAAATCCAAGCGATTTCGGAAGTGAAAACGATTAAATTCGTTTCGAAGGAAGAAGGGCTTGTCTATTTGCGCGAAAAGCTAGGAGATAGCGGGAAGGCACTCTTAGATGGTTTCGAGGGGGATAACAATCCGCTGAACGATGCGTTCACGATTGAAGTGGATGATCCACGGAATGTGGCGAGTGTAGCTGACCAGATCTCAGCACTTAACGTTGGCAAGGATCCTAAGCCTATTTACAAGGTCAATTATGGTAAAGGAACCGTTGAGGCACTGTTTAAAGTGACTAAGATTGCTCGTTGGATTGGTATTGGTATCGTTGTATTGCTGTCCTTTACAGCGGTATTCCTGATTGCGAACACGATCAAAATTACGATTTTGGCCAGAAAACGCGAGATTTCAATTATGAAACTCGTGGGTGCGACGAATTCTTTTATTCGTTGGCCATTTTTCATTGAGGGTGCCTTGCTTGGATTCATTGGTTCGGCTATTCCAACTGCCATTATTCTCGCAGGTTATTGGAAATTGTTGAATTTGAGCTCATTGAATTTGAACTTATTGATGATTAAATTAACACCATTTGAAAATATTGCACCAACGATGACTGTACTTCTACTAGGACTAGGCATCGTGATAGGAGTTTGGGGTTCCCTCATCTCCGTCCGCAAATTCCTTCGCGTATAGTGGAAACCTTGAATGAAACTGGGGTGGAGCGTTTCTCTGCCTCCTTTTTCATCTTTTCTTTCGGTTTTTTCATTTTCAAAGATTCATAGATTCCTAGACTCAGAACGTAAGAGATTCAAACCATACATGGGGCATTAAACGCTTGAAAATGGGGAGGTTACGTGCTTGAAGAAGAAGATTCTACCTGTCGTTTTAACATTAGGTATGGCGGTATCGCTTGCTATACCTCATGCCGCGAGCTATGCCGCTTCGGCAACGGACAAGATCGACCAGCAGTTGACACAGCTTAAGAAACAGAAGGCGGAAGCGCAGCAGAAGGCTAACAACGCCGAAAGTCAAATTACCAAAGTGCAATCTGAGAAGGCTCAGACAACGAAGGATATGAATGCCCTCGTTTCCCAAGTTAACGAAGCTAGCAAGAAGTTGACACAATTGAACGAACAAATCGATCAAGTTTCAGATGCTCTGGAAGCAAGTGCTAAGCAATTGGATGAAGCCGAGGCACGTGTAGAAAGCCGCGACAATATGCTGAAATCCCGTGTTCGCTTGATGTATATGAACGGCTTCGTTTCCTATATGGACGTGGTGTTGAGTGCAACGAGTTTTTCTGATTTTTTGAATCGGGTCGAAGCTTTGAAATCTATTGTTAATCAAGATAAAGAAATACTAGAGTCCAATATGAAAGATAAAGAAACCGTCATGCTTAAGAAGGCAGACACCGAGAAGCAACTTGAGAATGTGAAAGGGCTTTATGCGGAGGCTGACGCGCTGAGAGATGATCTGCAAGCGAAGGAGAAGGCGAAGGAAGTGAAGATTGCTTCCCTATCCAAGCAAGAGAGAGAACTCGAGGAAATTTCGGAAGAAAGCGATAAAATGATTACGCAGCTAGCGAAGCAAGAGGCGGATTTACAAGCGAAGAAGCGGGCAGCGCAGAATGCGAAGTCACCGTTTACTTATGCGGGTGGCAAGCTGGGCTATCCCTTGACTGTACAGGCACCAATGACCTCTGATTTCATCGCGCGGATTAATCCCGTTACAGGGCGGGCAGAGAATCATAAAGGCATCGATTTGGGTACGGCGAAAGGCACGCCAATCCTTGCAGCGGAGAATGGGTCTGTTATTTATGCATCATGGATGAACGGTTATGGAAATTGTGTTATCGTGGATCACGGGAATGGCCTATGGACGCTATACGGTCATATTATGAACGATGGGATTTATGTGAAAGTAGGCGACGTCGTGAAGCGCGGCCAGAAAATTGCTGGCGTGGGCTCCACAGGACAGTCTACGGGCAATCATTTGCATTTTGAAGTTAGGAAAAATGAAGTGCCTGTCGATCCTAAACCGTACCTACGTTAAGAGGTTTTTTCATAAAAGTGGAAGGGCTTGTCATATACTAGTAACAGGCCAGTCCAAAAAAGGGTTTTAGGAAAAAAGGTGGTGAACCGGTTTGCAGTTTAAAGGTCGTACGGTCATTGTATTTGTTCTGTTAGCAATGTTCGCAAGCAGTATTGTTACGTTAACCATTGTAGATCCATCCTTCACTTGGGGGCGGGAGGAGAAACCAACGGGAAGTGCAGCAACCTCCATATCGGCTTCGTCCGGTCTCTCGAGCAAGGATTTAAGCAAAATCGCAACAACATTTCAGCTTATTGAAAGTAAGTACTTGAAACAACCTGATCATGATCAACTGGTTAACGGTGCGATTAATGGGATGTTGGAATCATTGGAGGATCCTTTTTCCGTTTATATGGATCAGAAGGAAGCGAAACAGTTCGATGAGAGCATAACGTCCTCTTTCCAAGGCATCGGGGCAGAGGTATCGCTTGAGGATGGCAAATTCGTCATCGTATCACCAATCAAGGGTTCACCTGCAGAAAAGGCAGGCATTCAATCCAAAGACGTCGTCCTTTCTGTTAACGGGGATAAATTGGACGGGCTTACCTTGAATCAAGCGGTTATGAAAATCCGCGGACCGAAGGGGACGCAAGCTAAGCTGGATTTACTCCGCCAAGGAACAGGAGATCCCGTTCAGGTTATTGTGGTCCGCGACAACATTGATGTTGAAACGGTCTACGGCGAAATGATGCAGGATCAGATCGGTAAAATTGAGATTCGTCAGTTCTCCTCGAACACAGCGGTTCGTTTTGCAGAAGAATTGAAGAATCTAGAGGCTAAAGGGATGAAGGGCCTTGTCATCGATGTTCGTAACGATCCAGGCGGTCTGTTGAATGTCGTTGTTGATATCGTGAACCCCTTCGTGAAGAGCGGAGCATCTATCCTCCAAGTGGAGAACAGGGACGGCAAGCGTGAGCCTACACCTTCCACTGGTAAAGGGAAGAATTATCCGGTTACGGTGTTAATCAATAAAGGAAGCGCCAGTGCATCGGAGATCTTAGCAGGTGCGTTCCAGGAAGCAGTAGGCAGTAAAATTGTTGGTGAAACGTCCTACGGTAAAGGAACGGTTCAAGTCACGTTCGAGAAGGAAATGGGCGATGGCAGCAACATTAAGATGACCGTCTACAAATGGCTAACACCAAATGGTAATTGGATTCACAAAAAAGGGATTACGCCGGATATTCCGATTGAACAACCAGCATATTTCAAAGCAGCACCGCTGACGAAGAAAGATGTGCTGAAACAAGACAACAACAGCGATGATGTGAAGAATTTGCAGTTGATGCTTGCAGGTATTGGTTTCAACCCGGAGCGGACAGATGGTTATTTTAGCGAAAAAACAGTTCTTGCAGTCAAAGCATTCCAACGGACGAATGGCTTGCCGGTAACGGGTGAAGTTGATGCGGACACAGCGGGCAAAATCGAAAAAGCGATTTTAGAGCAAATTCGCGATCCGAAGAATGACTCGCAATTGAAAGCGGCTGTCTTTCAAATTCAGAAGCAGCTTGGGAAATAAGCACCGTTAGTTAATGGAAATTGTTCGGAGCGGCAGGAAATAAGCATTATCAGTCGAAATAGTGTAGGAAGGTTGCTTAGGCGGCCTTCCTATTTCTTTATCAAGGAGCCTAGATTCGTATGGATGTGTGGTTTCAATTATTGGACAGAATGCTGCTGGCTATGGGGCAGTTGTTTACGAATCCTTTCTACTATATAGGTATTTTTTTCATTGTTCTGCATTACAGAAAACAAATTCAATTAGAGCGAAAACTATTTCACACACGTCTTCACTCGTTATTAAGCGAAACATGGCGCGTGGTGCTTTGGGGCTGGTTAGGCGGCCTTGGAGCCTCGATACTGCTTCTTTTCGTAGGTGTGAACCTGCAATTGGATGTAGTCTTCCTACTTTGGATCATCACGGTTGTGCTGCTGATATTCCGGATTCGCTTCTTGTGTTTAGCTTATGCAGTAGGGATACTAGGGATTGCTCAAGTGATCTTCTCTTGGTTTCCTAATACTGAGCACCTACGCGAATCGTATACGCTTCTCGATACGATAGCTAGTGCGGACATCCCGTCCCTGCTGGTCATAGTAGGTGTGCTGCATCTCTTGGAAGGAGTACTGGTTGGTTTCCAAGGTGCGCGTATGGCGACACCGCTGTTCCTTGAAGGGAAGCGTGGGCAAATGATTGGCGGGCAGCAGCTGCAAGGCTTCTGGCCAGTTCCTCTTTTTCTCCTCGTGCCAATGGCAGGCGGGAGCGAGCTGAGCTTCCCTTGGCAAACGTTGTTTGCCTCTAATCTGAGCGCAGGTTGGACGATGCTCGCATTCCCTGCGATGATCGGCTTCACGGAGTTGACAATCTCCAAGCTGCCACAGCGACAAGCGCGTTCTAGCGCTAACTTGCTGTACCTGTATGGGCTCATCCTGCTAGGGGCAGCAGTTGCTACGCACTATTGGACGCCGTTGGTGCTGCTAGGAGCAATCCTTAGTATTGCTCTACATGAAGGATTGTTGCTCTATAATCAGTGGTTAGAAACGATGCAGACGCCTTTTTACATCCACTCCGAGCGAGGACTTATGGTGCTATCGGTTGTGCCGAACAGTCCTGCTCAGGAATTAGGAATTAGGGTCGGTGAGATCATTCACAAAGTCAACGGATACAAAATAAAGACGAAGACAGATTTGCATGCGGCTATGGGGCTTAACTCTGCCTTCTGCCGATTGGAAGTCTTGAACGATCAAGGGGAAGTTCGCTTTCTGAAACGTGGTATATTCGCAGGTGATCATCACCAGCTGGGTATTCTTCTGGCGCCAGACCAGGATGTGCTGTACTTCTTGGAGCAGCGTCCCATGCATCTGTTCAGCTATTTGCGGTATAAGTTAACGGGCTTATTGCCGAATAAATCGACGAAGTCCATGTAAGAAGAGCTGTCCTCCGAGTAGAGTCATCTACGGTGAGGGCGGCTCTTTTTTTAAGAGAAATGGAGCCGAGCTGGAAGTGAACACACAATGAAGCCCTATCTCCACTTAGAAGTGAAAATAGGGCTTCATTGTCTCTACGTAACGAGGTCTTAATGTGTTGGCGTAGTTGGAGCGATATCATTCCGTAACACGATGATTTCTACGCGGCGATTTTTGCTGCGATTCGCATCCGAAGAGTTGGCCACTTGGGGCATTGTATCTGCATAGGCAGTAGCAATAAATTTGTTGTCGTCTAGATTTGCCGTGTCGCTAAAATAGCGAAGCACAGAGAGGGAGCGGGCAAACGATAACCCCCAATTATCACGATAAGGAGAACCTGGAGCAAGAGGTAAATCATCCGTATGACCTTCGATGCTGACCTTACTCTTTAAGGTAGGGAACAACGAAGCTAACTTTTGCAGAATTGGGAAAGAGGGTGTTTTTAGATCGGCTTTTCCCAAATCGAATAGGAACAAGTCATTGAGTGTAATGGCCACTCCGCGTTCCGTATCGCTCGCAGATACTTGCGCTTCTAAATTTTGATCCTTAATATATGCCTGAATTTGCTTCAGAAGATCCTGTAGCTCTTTCTCGCGCTTTTCCTTCTCACTGTCCTCTGTCTTCGTCTTGTCGTGCTCTTCTTTCTCGTCATCCTGATTCCGATTTGTAAAATCCTTATCTTTGCTGTCTGCATCACCTTGTTTAGGGGTCATTTGACCACTGATGCCATGGTTTTTATCTAAAACGGAGTCAGCTTTTTGAAATTGGAGGTTTAAGGCTTGCGCCAAAACGGCATACTTTTGAACATCCACTTTACTCATCGCATACATAATAATGAAAAAGACGAGCAACAGCGTAATTAAGTCAGCATAAGTAATGAGCCATCTTTCATGATTAACATGCTCTTCGTGCCTCTTACTGCGCCTCGCCATTCTGGTCATCCTCCTCTACGGCTTTTTTTGATTTATCATGGAGGAAGGAGTTCAGTTTTTTCTTAATCAATTGCGGGTTTTCGCCAGCTTGCAGGGCAAGAATACCCTCAAGCATCAATTCCATTTCATTAACCATTTCTTTGCCGCGGACTTTAATTTTGTTAGCAATTGGCAAGTAAACTAAGTTGGCGCTCATAACACCATAGAGAGTAGCTGTAAATGCAACGGCAATGGCAGGGCCAAGGGATGAAGGTTCTTCTAGATTACCGAGAACGTGGATGAGTCCCATAACCGTACCGATAATCCCCATTGTAGGCGCATAGCCGCCGCCTGCTTCGAATACTTTGGACATATTATTAACTTGATGTTCTATGGCGTCCATTTCGAGCTCAAGAATTTGTCTAGTCAGTTCGGGGTCTGTTCCGTCTACGACCATGAGCAATCCGTCCTTGAGGAACGGGTTCTCGTGCTCCTGCGCACGTTGCTCTAGTGCGAGTACACCTTCTCTACGTGCGACCGTAGCCATATCGACAAGTTCATTAATGGTTGCTGCAGGATCTCTTTTGACTTGCTTAAAGGCAATACCGAGTGCTTTGGGGATTTTGGCTAAAATAGAGCCAGGGAAGCTGACGGCAACTGCACCAAAGGTTCCGCCGAAAACGATTAACATCGCGCTGGGGATGATCAATGAGTTAATATGACCGCCATCCCACATATACCCGCCGATTAAACCTACAAGACCTAATAGTAAACCTAATACTGTTGTCAAATCCATGACTGTACCACTCCTAATTAGCATAAAAAGAATAGGTTCCAAAACACGCGAAAGCCGCCTTGTGAAAGGCTAGAACAGATAAAGCTGTTTGCATCCATGATGTAAAAATAGTATAATGAAAAAACGAGAACAAACATTCTTATGTTGGATAGTTATTGCAATCCTTCATATATGTAAGAGAAAGTTCCATAGACTTCTATATCGGAATGTCGATTGGGAAAGTTTATAGGATAAAAGTTCGATTTATTTCGACAATGAGGGTGATAATGGATGAGTGAACTCGTCATGAGCTCTAAGAAATTTGAGCTTGTATCAGATTTTCTGCCGCAAGGAGACCAACCTCAAGCTATTGAGGAGATCGTCCAGAGCATACAAGCAGGCAACAAGCATCAGACGCTGCTCGGTGCAACGGGAACAGGGAAAACGTTCACAGCTGCACAAGTCATAGCGAAACTTAACCGACCAACGTTGATTATTGCTCACAATAAAACCTTAGCCGCACAGTTGTGCAGCGAATTCAAAGAGTTTTTTCCTCATAATGCCGTATCCTACTTCGTCAGTTACTATGACTACTATCAGCCCGAAGCCTACATTGCCTCCTCCGACACTTACATCGAGAAAGATTCCAGCATCAATGAAGAGATTGATAAGCTTCGTCACTCGGCGACAAGCTCCTTATTCGAACGTCGCGACGTTATCGTTGTTGCCAGCGTATCGTGTATTTATGGCTTAGGGTCACCAATGGAATATGGCAATTTATTGCTGTCTTTACGTGTTGGGATGGAGAAGTCGCGTACTGAAATTTTGCACCGGCTTGTAGATATTCAATATCAACGCAATGATCTGAACTTTGTTCGCGGTACGTTCCGTGTGCGTGGAGATGTTGTGGAGATATTCCCGGCCTCACACAGTGAACATGCGGTACGTGTAGAGTTATTTGGCGATGAAATTGAGCGGATTACGGAAATTAATGTTCTTACTGGTGAAATTATTGGCCAGCGCGATCATATCGCCATTTTCCCAGCATCTCACTTCGTGACGCACGAGGATACGATGAAACGTGCGCTCGTGAACATTGGCCGCGAGTTGGAAGAGCGTCTTGCTGAGCTGAGAGACCAAGGGAAGCTTTTGGAAGCACAGCGCTTGGAACAGCGTACGCGCTACGACATGGAAATGATGGAAGAGATGGGCTTCTGCTCAGGGATTGAGAATTACTCAGGACCGCTGACATTCCGTGAGCGAGGAGCAACACCCTATACGTTAATAGATTATTTCCCAGACGACATGCTGTTCATGGTGGATGAGTCTCATGTGACGTTGCCGCAAATTCGCGCGATGTTTAATGGGGATAAAGCACGGAAAGATGTCTTAGTTGATCACGGTTTCAGGCTGCCTTCCGCTTTAGATAACCGTCCGCTGCGTTTTGAGGAATTTGAAGAGAAAGTCAGTCAGATTTTATATATATCAGCAACGCCAGGGCCCTATGAATTGGAGCATACTCCGAACATGATTCAACAAATTATCCGGCCAACAGGGCTGTTGGATCCGATTATTGAGGTTCGACCAACCAAAGGTCAAATCGATGATCTCATCGCAGAAATTCAGGACCGGGTTCGCAAAGACGAGCGCGTTCTTGTGACCACGTTAACGAAGAAGATGTCGGAGGATTTGACGGATTACTTTAAGGAAATCGGCATTAAAGTGCGTTATTTGCACTCGGATATTAAGACCTTTGAGCGGATGCAGATTCTTCGGGACTTGCGCTTGGGGACTTTCCATGTATTGATTGGGATCAACCTTCTCAGAGAGGGTCTCGATTTACCAGAGGTTTCACTGGTTGCTATTCTAGATGCGGATAAGGAAGGCTTTTTGCGTTCTGAGCGTTCGTTGATTCAAACGATTGGACGTGCGGCACGGAACTCCGATGGTCGAGTCATCATGTACGGGGATAAAATCACGGATTCCATGGAGAAAGCGATCTCGGAGACGAATCGCCGCCGCGCCCTGCAGGAAGCTAACAATGAGAGATTGGGCATCACACCGCAGACAATTGCTAAGAAAATTCGCGACGTAATTGAAGCAACCAAGGTTGCCGAGCAGAAGTCAGATTACTTGGCTGATGTGAAGGGTGCTAAGATGTCGAAGAAAGATCGTGCATCCCTTATTGAGCGCTTAGAAGTCGAGATGAAAGAAGCGGCGAAGAACCTGCAATTTGAACGTGCGGCACAGCTGCGTGATGCGATTATGGAAATGAAAGCTGATGCCTAGTAGGGGTAGCAGCTTCACATAGGAGAGGAAGGGTTTCTGTGTCTAGAGATCAGATCGTTATTAAAGGAGCGAGAGCTCACAATCTTAAAAATATTGATGTCACCATTCCACGGGATAAGTTCGTTGTACTTACGGGCTTAAGTGGATCGGGGAAATCATCGCTGGCCTTTGATACGATTTATGCGGAAGGGCAACGTAGATACGTTGAGTCCCTTTCTGCCTATGCGCGTCAATTCCTCGGGAATATGGATAAACCAGATGTCGATTCCATCGATGGGTTATCACCTGCTATATCTATCGACCAGAAAACCACTAGCCGTAACCCACGTTCCACGGTAGGAACCGTAACGGAGATTTACGATTATTTAAGATTGTTGTTTGCTCGCATTGGGCGGCCACACTGTCCTACCCATGGTATCGAGATTACTTCGCAAACCGTGGAACAAATGGTGGACCGCATTATGGAGTACCCGGAGCGCACGAAGATTCAAATTCTAGCACCACTTATTTCTGGGCGCAAAGGTGAGCATACGAAGCTATTCGTGGATGTTCAGAAGCAAGGGTTTGTGAGGGTTCGTGTAAACGGGGAGACAGTAGAACTTTCCGAGAAAATTGAGCTCGACAAAAATAAAAAGCACACCATCGATGTGGTCGTTGACCGTATCGTGGTTAAAGATGATGTACAGACACGTTTGGCAGATTCTTTAGAAACTGCGCTGAAGTTGGCGAATGGTCGTGTCATCGTCGATGTCATGGAGAAAGAAGAACTCTTGTTCAGTCAGAACTTGGCATGTCCGGAGTGTGGATTTAGCGTCGAAGAGCTTGCGCCAAGAATGTTTTCATTTAACAGCCCCTTCGGTGCTTGCCCTGATTGTGATGGATTAGGCAGTCAGATGATTGTGGATCCAGACTTGCTCGTGCCTGATAACAAGCTCACGATTGAAGAAGGTGCATTTGAAGCCTGGGCAGGAAGTACTTCCAATTACTATCCGCAGTTTCTTGCGGCAGTTTGTGAACACTACAAGATCCCGCGCAATGTACCCGTATCCGAGATTAGCAACGACCAAATGAAGGTGATTCTGTATGGAACGGGTGGCGAGAAAATCCGTTTTCGTTACGAGAATGATATGGGCGCATCCAAGGAAGCGCTAGTGCCATTTGAAGGGATTATTCGCAACTTGGAGCGCAGATTCAAGGATACTTTCTCAGAGGGGATTCGCGAACATATCCAGACCTACATGAGCACTAAGCCTTGTCCGAAATGTAAAGGTCACCGTTTGAAGCCGGAAACACTTGCTGTAACGATTAACGGTAAGAACATCTCCCACGCCACTTCTCTTTCCATCGGGGAAGCGGAAGAGTGGTTTAAAGGTCTGCAACTGAATGAGCGTGAGTTGACGATTTCGAATTTGATCCTGAAAGAGATTAGAGCGCGTCTAGGCTTTCTGGTGAATGTCGGACTTGATTATTTGACGATGCACCGTGCGGCTGGCACTTTGTCTGGTGGAGAGGCGCAGCGGATTCGTTTGGCGACACAGATTGGTTCAAGTCTGATGGGTGTCTTGTACATCCTCGATGAGCCGAGTATTGGATTGCATCAACGGGATAACACACGTTTGATTCAGACGCTGGAGCATATGCGCGATCTAGGGAACACACTCATCGTCGTTGAGCATGATGAAGACACGATGATGGCGGCCGATTATATCATTGATATCGGTCCTGGTGCCGGAATCCACGGTGGACAGGTTATTGCTCAAGGAACGCCAGAAGAGCTGATGAAGGATGACAATTCCTTAACGGGTCAGTATTTGAGCGGCAAGCGGTTCATTCCGATTCCTGCGGTTCGACGCAAACCGAATGGCAAGTGGATTGAAGTAAAAGGCGCCAAAGAGAATAATTTGCGCAACGTATCCGCCAAAGTACCTTTAGGGGTATTTACTTGCGTAACTGGCGTATCCGGTTCAGGCAAGAGTACGTTGATTAATGAAATCTTGTTCAAAACGTTATCCCGTGATTTGAACGGTGCAAAAGTTCGTCCAGGGGAGCATAAAGAAATTGTTGGTTTAGAGCATATCGATAAAGTCATCGACATTGATCAGTCCCCAATCGGCCGGACACCGCGTTCCAACCCAGCGACTTACACGGGTGTATTCGATGATATTCGTGATGTATACGCGAATACGAACGAAGCTAAGGTGCGGGGTTATAAGAAAGGCCGCTTTAGCTTTAACGTGAAGGGCGGTCGTTGTGAGGCTTGTCGCGGAGATGGCATCATCAAGATTGAGATGCATTTCCTACCTGATGTTTACGTACCGTGTGAGATTTGCAAAGGCAAACGCTACAATCGTGAGACGATGGAAGTGAAGTACAAAGGCAAAAGCATTTCGGAAGTGTTGGAGATGACGATTGAGGACGGCTGCGAGTTCTTCAAGAACTTGCCGCGCATTCATCGTAAGCTGAATACACTTCTCGATGTTGGCCTAGGCTACATGACGCTCGGCCAACCAGCAACCACGCTGTCAGGCGGCGAAGCCCAGCGTGTGAAGCTCGCGGCGGAGTTGTACCGCCGCAGTACAGGCAAGACGATCTATATTCTGGATGAGCCCACGACGGGGCTTCACATTCATGATATCGATCGTCTCCTGAAAGTTCTTCACCGCCTTGTTGAGAGCGGTGAAACGGTTCTCGTCATCGAGCATAACCTCGATGTCATCAAGACGGCGGACCACCTTATCGATCTAGGACCCGAAGGTGGTAACCGCGGGGGCTTGATCGTGGCGGCGGGAACGCCAGAGGATGTCGTGAAGGTGGCCGGGTCGTATACCGGCCAATACTTGAAGCCGATCCTGGAGCGGGATCGCGTGCGTTCGGAAGACTATGCGAAGCGCATGGATGTACTCGAAGGCTCCGTGAGCTGATAACGGATAGTAAGCTTGGAATGTGGTGTTTTTTAACCAATTCCAAGCTTTTTTATTTTTACAAGTGTAATTTTGCCTAAAGTTTGCTAAGACTTAACTGAATGATACAGGCTTCGACAATTTAACCCTCTATCCATAAATAAGGATGTAAGCCTATAATAATAGTAAGAAACAGTGAACATCTCCCTCTACCTAACCTAACGATAAACATGATGATTGAGAGATATAGCAGTTCTAATATAAATTCACGTTGTGGAGGCTAGTAATGATGAAACCGACGTTAGAGCTTCAGGAAATTGTATCTGCTTTAGGAATTGATCCTTTCCGGTTTCTAGCATGGCAGGAAAAAGAGCTAGCCGACACCGAAATCACTAAAATTCCCGCGGATGATGATCACCGTGATGCCTTAGCCGTATAAGAATAGCTCAAGGTTCTAAGTTAACGAAGCCTGTACGGAATTCCGTACAGGCTTTGTTGTTCAGAGTAATAAATAGTCGTACAGATGGACAATTTATACGTACAAGGGATATAAAAGAAATCTGCCTGAAGATCTTCGTCAAATCGGCCAATTCCCAAACAAAAGGTGACAAACTTGTTACACATCGATGCAACTACTTGCATCTCGTGTCCAATCAAGCTAACATAGTATTAAAATAGCAGGACGTGTGCCTTGCACCGAGCACTATAAGGAGGTTTCACCATGTTATTCGCAGAAGCAGCTGAAGCATCAACGAGCACGTATACAAGCTTTGATATCTATGTGTTGATCTTCACAGTCATTATTGCAATTGCAGTTATTCGACAATTGATCAGCCCTAAGAGAAATCTATTTGCACTTGGTTTTGGAACCGTTGCTCTACTCGTATTCCTTTTCATGGATGTTATCATGATCAAAGGCTGGTAGTACATACAGGTAACCAAAGAAAAGCCCACAGGACGTTAGATCGTTAGATCTGCAGCCTGTGGGCTTTTTTTGCTTCAGATTACACCCACCACATTTCACCAAGAGGTTCCTTGATGAGTACTTGTTGTAGGTTTTGAACGGCTTTGGAGAAACCTTCGTCTACAGACATTAAGCCGTCTTCATGCTCGATACTAACAACATAATCATAACCAACTAGACGCAATGCGGAGATGATGTCAGCCCATACTTTCATATCATGACCGAAACCAACGGAACGGAACTGCCATGAACGGTCAAGCATGTTTGTGTAGGACTGCATATCCGTCACACCGAAACGGTTCGTGTTGTTGTAATCATGCGATGTATCTTTCGCATGGAAGTGGTGAATTGCGTTAGCGCGTCCAAGGATTTGCACCGCTTGAACAGGATCGATCCCTTGCCACCACATGTGACTTGGATCCAAGTTGGCGCCGATTGCTTCACCTGCAGCTTCGCGAAGGCGAAGAAGCGTAGCTGGCGTATGTACGGAGAAACCACCGTGCAGCTCAAGTCCGATTTTGATATTGCGATCAGCGGCAAATTTACCAGTTTCTTTCCAGTAAGGAATGACCTTATTCGTCCACTGCCAGTCCAAAATCTCTTGGAAATCGTTCGGCCAAGGCGCTACTGGCCAGTTCGGATATTTCGCATCCTCGTGGTCGCCAGGGCAGCCTGAGAACGTATTGACTACAGGAACTTCAAGGCGCTCAGCCAGTTCAATCGTTTGTATAATAGCATCGTGAAACTCTTTTGCGATGTGTTTTTGCGGGTGAAGAGGGTTACCATGTGCACTTAGTGCACTAATTGTCAAACCGCGGGACTCTACCGCATGTTTAAATGCTTTGAGCTTGCCTGCATCAGCAAGTAATTCTGCTGGGTTGCAATGCGCAGTGCCTGGGTAGCCGCCGGTACCAATCTCAACAGCGTCCAAGCCTTTCGCAGCAATATAATCTAACGCTTCCTCGAAAGGTTTTCCACCGAAAAGAACCATAAAAACGCCTAACTTCATTCGATTACACCTCCATAATTGATAAAACAATCAGTTCAAATTATATCACTATCATCCAGTAAAATGAAGCAAGCCTTTGTAGATACGAAGCACGGTATCGTAGTTGGAACTGTAAATAATGACCGAAAACGTAACCAGTGTCTGCGTAACGAAGCAGCGGAAGTAGAAGTATGCTTTAGATACCTTTTTCTTATTCACAGTCGTGAGTTTGAAGATATTCTCAATGGCTATAATGACGCCATGGTACAGACCGTAGAGAAAGTACAACCACGTAAAGCCATGCCATAGACCCATTAGCACCATGATTAAGATGGATAAGCTGGCTGTGAGCCCTGTAGAGGGCGTTTTACGCGAGAAGAACATAAAGATATGATCCCGGAAAAAATCACCCAGCGTGGCATGCCAATTGCGCCAAAACTGCGTCATAGAAGGCGAGAAGAGAGGCTTCTTGAAGTTCTCAGGCATTGTATACCCCATTAAGCGGCCAAATCCAATCGCCATATCGGAGTAGCCCGAGAAGTCGAAGTAGATGAGGGCGTAGAACCAGATCAGCAGGAACAACGATTGCCAAGTATGAAGCTCTTGCTTCAAGACTTGATCGAACACCCCGGTCATCCAGGTGACGACGACAATCTTTTTAAATAAACCGAGAATGATTCGCTTCACACTATCTTCAAAAAGCCTAGCATCTACCGTGTAGGGCTTTTTACTATCGGCCATGAAATCCCGGAATTTCAGAATCGGTCCTGAAGTGAAGGTCGGAATGAACAATAAATAATTAGCATAATCAATGGCTGGCACTTCGCCATCTTTTCCAAAGAAATAAGCGAAATAGTACGAATCAATCACTTTGAGAACATTGTAAATGAGTCCTAAATAAATGATGGCGTCGAACAAGGGTGAGCTGAAAACACCCATAACGAAAAAACGAACACCGAGAAACACACCTATGATATTGGCGGCGATGCCGAAAATAAAGGTCGCTTTCCGCCAAATCGTCGTTCGGCACAGATACACAAACCCGAAATAATTAATTATCGTAAAAGCCGCATAGAAAACCATGAGCTTCTTACTAAACAACAGTAGAAAGCACAAGCTGAATATGATCATCAAAATGCGCTTATTATCCGCCCACTTGCGGGTGAGCATCAGAACGGCAATCATGCCACTCATCGCGACCATCGCGTTCATGTGCATATAAAACATAGCTAAAGAACTCCTCGCTTGCTAGATCTTAGAACTTCTCGTAGATGAACAATCCCTTGCCGGTAAAATAAATGAAAACCAAGTAAAGCATCACGAGGTAGATGAGGATTTCGACGGTTTTCCTAAGGAATTTAACCATGTGTCAACCTCCTTCGTAAATAGCGGCGCACCATTTTCTCGGTTTAGGTGAACGAGGTCATGGAAATAACGCGGATCGTAGGTGTGCATCAAATCCAATGTGGGTATGTTCGCAGCCTTTAGCTGGGCGTTAACCGCATCCTTCAGTGAAGCGACATAGGGAGGATCGGCATAGCCTTTGTTCCACGGCATCCAAATCACACGCAGTGCGAGCTTATGCTCGTCTGCATACTGGATTACCCACTGCAGGGCATCCAGATTATCTTGAAAATCCTTCAAGGTCATGGCGCCGAACCGTTTGTCGTAGTCGTCCCATTTAAGCTTTAACGCTGCGTCGTCCTTGCGGCCTGGGTACAATTCCTTATCAATCCAGCGCGGCTCGTAAGCCAGACTGCCTTTGCTTAAATTGCGAGCAAACTCCACACCGGAATCACGGAAGTAATCGCGGTACGTATACACGTAGGGCTGGTACCAAGGTTTGAACCACTGGTAAGTGGGATCGGTTTCAAGCGGGTCGAGCATGGTATGCACGTCGATCCCGATGACGAGCTCATTCTGTACTTGGTACAGGTTGTCTTTCAGGATGCCCTTTAAATCAGTCAGCTTACCGTAGGAAAGCCCCATCTCCACCAAAGGATGCTCAGACTTCTCTTCGATATAAGCACCCGTAACGGCCGAATTACCGAAGAAAACTGGACCCGATTGGGACCAGCTATGGTGGTAGAGTGTTTTGGTGAAGTCGTTTTTGTAAAAACGGCGTGAAGACGCCATCGGGTTCCACCAAGAAATGAGTAGGTCGGAGACGACGATGGCGAGCAAAAGGCCGAGTGCAAAGCTATTTTTTTTGAGAAAAGCAGCGGTTGCTTTCAATAGAATCACTCATTATCTTCGTAGTGGTTAAAATGAAAACCCAAGGACTCGTTCATAGGAGACGAGCACCCTGGGGTAATTGAACTTACAAAGCCTTCTCTTGCCAAGTGTTGTACTGCTCACGGAACGTGGCAGGCCATTGCGCCTCATCGAGGCCATATTGCGCCAAGAATGCGAATGCCCAGCGCTCGATACCGAAACCTACGCAGCCAGTGACAGCGTTACGTTTGCCCATTTTGATATTAAAAGCGTTGCCGAACGTATTGCTATGGAAATTAACGGAGGAACATGCAATGGACTTCTTCACATGCGGAATGTTCAGGCGAAGTTCGTACTTCATCTCCTGATTACGTTGGAACGACGCTTTTACCTGAAAATCATTGGTGAAGAAGGGATCGTTCGCAATTTCCAATAAGCTGTCTACTTGCCATTCAACAGCCAACTCTTTTAAATACTCAATGGATTTCAAACGATTCTCTTTCACGAACTCAGGCTTACCGACGAAAATAATTTCACGCATCGAGAAATCAAGCAGGCGACCGAAATCGGAATGGTTCTTGGACTCGAAACGATGACATTTCGCAATCGCCGTCACAACAATGCCGTCGCCTTCCAAAGTTTCGTTCTCAAGTCCTTCATAGCAGTGGTAACACGTAGAAGGGTTCATCATGAAGTTAGGCTTCACCATGTTGTTATCCAGCGCCAAAGGCTTCTCTTGATCCCAACCACCAGCTTCTCGGATCGTTTGGGAGAAGGCCTCGATGACATCGAGATCCTCACGCAGATGCGTCACGAAATGAATGTGCTCAGGGAATGAAGTGAAATGATTCGTTTTGTTTAACGTATGACTATTGATAACCGCAGGGTATTGTTCTTCTTGAACACCTTCGAAACGTCTCGCAATTTTACTAACGAACGAGTAGTCAAGGAAACGCATTAGACTAGAGAAAGGTTCACGGAAGATAAAGAGACCAGGCTCTAGCACTTTAATCGCTTTACGCTCAGCCAGTTCAGCAATAATATCGCCTTCATAAGGCGTGTCGACTTTATTTTCGAATAAAATATTTTCTTTAAATCCGAAATCACCATGGGAGAAACGTTCAATCAGCCGCTCAACACGTGAAGTAATCCCTTCGTCGCCGTTAGGAGAGTTATGGGTGATGATGATTTCTCCATCGAGTAGAAGAATTTCTTGAATATGCTCATCGGCGAAAGCTGATGCGTATTTGACTTGACCATGCTGGCTTTCAGCAAGGCCTGTAAGTGGAATTTTAACTGTACTCATGAATCCCTTACCTCGCAGTCTTCTTGGAAATAAATTCGGCAATCTCACTCACCGTGTTCATTGGGTAAAGCATCAAATCCTGATTCGTTACTTGCAGATTGTATGTCTTCTCGATATGAGCGATAAGTGCAGTCGCCCCAACGGAATCAATGAACCCATAATCGAACAAATGAACATCAACATCGAAATCGTCATCATCCTCGGCAATTTCGTAACGCTCGCGAATATGCTGTTCTAGCTCTTCCAATAAATTAGACATGGGGATAGCCTCCTGATTTAAATATAAAGTCATGTAGAGTTACTGTGCAGGCGCGACAGGACCGGTAAAAGTAAGTGTCGTCACATCTCCGTATCGGGTCAGCGTGTATGTGTTAGTTGGTGCATCAAAAGTAAGTTTAACATCATCAGAAGGATTGAACTTGAGTTCACTCGTACTAAAAAATTTCACTTGCTGTAAACCTGCGGAGTCGAGCTTCAACTGATAGGTGCTGCCTTCACCAGAAAGGGTAAAAGGGACATTTGAACGGACAACATGGAACTGTTGCGTTGACGGGCCCACACGAATGTCAGTTTTCTTCGCTAATCCAAGATACAACTTGTTCTCAATTGTCGTGTAGACATCAGAATCACTTTGTAAGGAATATAGCGCGAGCTTGTCTCCTTTTTCAATGATGACGCCTAACGTATTCGCATACTCTTCCGCTAATTCAGAAACACCTGACGTTACAGGTGAGAATGTGGCATGGAAGTGGGGATTGCCTGCGCTGAGACGATCCTTTAATCGATCCCACAGGTAGGAGCCCCAGGTTTGGCTAATCTTCACATCGCTTTGCATCGCGGTCAAGAAGGATTGGGCCATCTGTGTTTCCGACATAAAGTTATAATCATGCTTAGTACGAAGCTTGTCAAAGTACACAGCAAATTCGGTTAAATTGGCAACCTTGATAGGATCAGGGAAATGGTATTCAATATGCTCAAAATAATCAATGGGCATATCCAGTTTGACCATCGACTCGAATACATCGGTGTTTGCATTGTCACCCGCTGGTCGTAAGACCGGCGTCGGTGCATGGATGAGCATCGTTGCATCGGTCTTTCCTTGCCCATCTTGCAAAAGGAAAGGAAGCGACCAAATCGATTCTGGTCGAGCGAGCACAGGTGATTCGGCAGGTAAGAAACCGAAGTTGTACCACATACCATGCTCTTTCTCGGTAAGAAGCGTCTGATCATGATCTTGATTATTAATCCGCCAGGTATGCTGATTCGTACCGGGATGGAGCCAAGGAATGCCAAGCTTTTTGAAAGCTTGTTGATGCAGGTTAACCTCTATTTTTTCGTCATCAGCACTTTTAAAATTATGTACAAAAATATGCGGATTTAGTTGTAAATGATTCTTCTGCGCATAGTCAATGAACTCGTTTAACTCCGCTTTATACGGGAAGTGCGGATTATCGATTGACACTGGAGATCCGAATTCGATACCACCCACGATGAGGTCGTCGTTGCCATCGTGATTGAGATCCAACCATAAAGGAACGGAATAATGACCAGCAACCAACGCGTGGTTACCGACTTGGTTCAAGGTTGTTCCCTCGAGGGGACCTACATCTGTCCAAGAACCAGCATCTTCTTGGATGAACACTTGAAGGTCCCCGTCACTGCTGCCGACCACGAGATCCGGTCGGCCGTCGCCGTTGAGGTCACGCACCGCTGGCGCGGCGTGTGTAGCGCGGTTGGGCAGCGGGAATAGCGTGCTGCCTTGGTCAAGATCCAAGGCCGCTGCGCTGCGGCCCCAGTACAGCCACACTCGTCCATCGGCTGCGCCTAGGACGAGGTCGAGCTTGCCGTCGCCGTTCACGTCGGCGACGGCTGGCGCTGCAGGCCCTCCGGGCAGCTGCAGCGCTTTCCCGCCCGCGAGCACAGCCGCGGGCTTGCCGAACCTGCCGCCCGCGAGCTGCGGCAGCTGCCACACCCTGCCGGACTCGTCTGCGACGACGAGGTCGGTGCGGCCATCTCCGTTCACGTCAGCGGCGTGAACGGCACTGTAAGGGCTGAGCTGGAGCGGTGCACCGCTCTCCAGCAATAACCGGGCAGGCGCGCCGAACGTGTCGGGCAGCGCCATGCCCTTCGGCGGCGGCTCGCTGACGTAAGCCGCCTCATCCTTGCCAAGATTCGTGTAGACATACACGAATCCATCCGCGCTGCCGACGACGAGGTCGGTGCGGCCGTCGCCGTTCAGATCCGCGGCGGCGGGGTACGCGCGGTACGGCAGTTCAATCGCGGATTGCAGATCGCGATACGGTCCGTACGTGGCTTGCCTTAATGGAATGCCGGCAGCCATCACGTGCAGTCCGCTCGCGTAGCCGGAGCCGGGCAACTCACCCACGAACGACGGCTTCGCGTTCGTTCCTGTATTGAGCTGCACCGTCACGCTCTCGCGCCATTCACCCCAGTAGAAGGCGTTGCGCACGAGTGTAAACGAGGGAACCTCGTTATACTCTTTCAGCTTCTCCGTCCAAGCGATGCCGTCTTTTTGCTCAATCGCCGGCATCGCCTCAAAATGGTTCTGAAACGCCATCGCAGGCCGTCCATAAGGACCAAGGCTCTTCTTCACGCTGTATCCGAGCGTTTCCTTCGAAACATAGGCGAGCAGCTCACTGCGGTACTGCATATTCGCCGCCGCGAAAGCGAAGTTAAAATAGGGCTCAATCGGCAGAGCTCTTTTATTGAAGTAAGTTGTTCCTGGTGTTGCTTTGCTAGTCATAAAGTATTTCTCAGCGAACTGGGCAAAGCCTAACTTCGGATCGGCTCCGCTCGCCATATCGAAGCCCGTAGGGAAGTAGCGATTAGGCAATAAATTACTGCTAATGAGCACGGTACCTTTGCCTACACGATTGTGTAAGACAAGGGAGACAGGCTGCTTCGACTCGAATGCTTTATACATATTGACTACGGATTGTCCTGTAGATGGACCGAAGCCAAATCCAAGATGAAATCCAGGCATATCGTCCATGCCATTATGCTTGAGATAGCTTTGTGTAAACAATTGAAACGATTGCTGAATGCCCTGTAAATTAACAGACACCTGTGGATAGCCAAGCGTCAGCGAATCTACGGTCTGAGGGCTTAAAACTAAGTTGCCGATCGGCACTTTTTTCAAATCAACAAGTTGTTCAGCACCAAGAAAATCTAGCGGAAAGCGGTCGCCGAACTCATTTTCCAACAAAAGATGTCCGCCCTTTTTCACATAGCTCATAAGCTTATCTGTTTGCTTAGACCAGGTGGGATCTTGCGCTAGCGCAGGATCCAGATATAAAGCGTCATAGGAGCGCAATTGGCGAGCCGATAGAGAAGTAATGCTTTTTCTATCAATTTGAACACCAGCTTGCAAGGTTTGTTGGAAATTACTATACGCTGCGGTATCGTAAGAATCACCGCTTGTTGCGTAAAGAAGCTTAGTTTCCACATGTTTTGGTAAAAATAATAGCAAGAGCACGATGAGCAATAAGCCGAGGCTTAGCCCTATCAGGTATTGGAGCACACGAATTTTCGACAAATTCAAAAGGATCCCTCGATTGCTAGAAAGATTGCAATTCATCCTTTGCGAAGCATAGGAGAATTGTCAATAAAGGTCACTATCCTTGCCATTATAGCATTCATGGGTACGTTTGTTAACTTCTAAAGGCATTGCTGTATGGCAGCATTGTCGAATATTGGCTTTCTGTGCAGTTATCTCCTGCCCTAGATTCCTACCTATCGTTTCTGTTACACTAAAGAGAAGACTTTGAGGATTACCCGAGGATTGATATTGAAAGGATTTGCTGCCATGCGTACGATACGCAGAGAAGATGTAGAATTATTGGCCCCTGCGGGGGATTGGGATTGTTTGCGAGCGGCTGTTGCCAATGGGGCGGATGCCGTGTTTTTTGGTGTGGAGAAATTTAATGCGAGAGCGAGAGCACATAACTTTACGATGGCAGAGCTGCCGGATATTATGTCGTTCCTTCATCTATATGGTGTTCAAGGTTTCTTGACGTTTAACATTCTCGTGTTCGAAGAAGAGTTGAACGATGCGAAGCAGTTAATTGATGCTTGTGTTGATGCAGGCGTGGATGCCGTGATCGTGCAGGATTTGGGCTTGGTTAAAATGATTCGTGAAATCTCACCGGATTTCCCGATCCACGGTTCAACGCAGATGACGATTACATCGCCAGAAGCGGTTGAGTTTACGAAGCCGTTTGACATCGAACGTGTTGTTCTTGGTCGTGAGAATAACCTTAAACAAATTAAACAAATCGGCGATCAGGCGAAGCTTCCGATGGAAGTCTTCGTGCATGGTGCTCTTTGTGTGTCCTATTCGGGACAATGCTTAACCTCCGAAATGTGGGGAGGCCGTTCCGCTAACCGTGGAGAATGCGCGCAAGCTTGCCGTTTGCCGTATGATCTGATGGTGGACGGTGAGCAAAAACCGATGGGTGACGTCACGTACCTGTTGTCGCCAAAAGACTTGGCGGCGATTGAAATCGTGCCGGAGCTAATCGAAGCGGGCGTTCGTTCTTTTAAAATTGAAGGGCGTCTGAAGACCCCTGAGTATGTGGCCAACGTCGTGAGCAAATATCGTCGCGCGATTGACCGTTATTTTGATGGGCAGGACGCGCGTCCGTCGAAAGAAGAAGTACGTGAGCTTCAGCAAAGCTTCTCACGCGGGTTTACGGTTGGGTTCCTGCAAGGAACCAACAACAAGCAGTTGGTTGACGGCACGTTTCCGAAGAGCCGTGGGGTTTTCGTGGGCCGTATCAAGCAGATTCTGCGCGATGCGGTGATCTGTGAGCTGGAGGCGCCGCTGAAGCGCGGCGATGGGCTTGTCTTCGACGCGGGAGACCCGACGAAGAAGGAAGAAGGCGGGCGCATCTACGATTTGCGCCGCAAGGGTGAGAAACTCGAGGGTGAAGCCGAGGGTGGATTGATCGAGATCGTCATGGGCCGCAACGATGTAGAGCTTGGCCGTTTGCACGTGGGCGATCGTATCTGGAAGACGAACGATCCAGCTTTGGACAAACGCCTTCGCCAGACGTTTGAAACGGATAAGCCTTACCGGACATTCCCGGTAAGCGTTCGAGTGACCGGCGTCCTCGGCGAGACGCTGAAGAGCTGGTGGACGGATGTACGCGGTGGCCACACCGTCTTCGTACAATCCGAACTTCCGCTGGTTCAAGCGGAAAAAAGACCCATGGACGAACAGCTCTTCACCGAGCAGTTCGGACGCCTGGGCGGCACGATTTATGAGCTTGCCGAGCTGGATGTCCAGCTGGACGGCGCGCTGATCGTGCCGATGCGCGAGTTGAACAGCATGCGCCGCATGGCTGTCGAGCTCATGGAAGACGAGCGGCAGAAGCCGCGCGCGTACATCAAGCGCGAAGTCGGCGTGTATGACGACGTGCCGACTTCTGTGACCGAGCATCACGCTGCTGTTACCGCTGTGAATGCACCTGCTTTATCCCTCGCGGATCGTAACGCGGTCGAGTTGACTGCTTTGTGCCGTAACTTGGAGCAAGTGAAGGCAGTTCTTGCAACGACGGACGTTGGCTTAATCTACGCTGATTTTGAATTTATTAAGCAGTTTCCTGCTGCGGTTGAAGCCGTACATGCCGCTGGGCGCAAGATCGCGCTCGTGACACCACGGATTCATATGCCAGGGGAAACAGGCTATTTTAACAATATACTGAAGCTGAAACCAGATGCGGTTCTTATTCGGAATACAGGCGCAGCCTATTATTTCTTGAAGCACCGCTTTGAGAATCCGGATGCACCGCAACCGCAGCTGATCGGTGACTTCTCACTGAATATTGCCAATCATAAAGCTGCTGATTTGTTCTTGGCTGCAGGGCTTTCCAAGGTTACGCCTTCGTATGACTTGAACATTCAGCAGATGGTTGACTTGCTTCGCCGCGCGGAGACCTCTAAGCTGGAGGTTGTCATTCATCAACATATGCCGATGTTCCACACGGAACACTGTGTATATTGTACGTTCCTGAGCGAAGGAACGGACTTTACGAACTGTGGTCGTCCATGCGAGGAGAAGCGCGTATCCTTGCAGGATCGCGTTGGGATGTCCCATCCAGTGCGTGTGGATGAAGGTTGCCGGAATACGGTGTACAACGCGATAGATCAGTCTGGTGCCGAGTATTTGAACCACTTCATGGATCTGGGCATCCGCTCGTTCCGTGTCGAGTTCTTGGAAGAGACGCCAGAGAAAGTAACGGAAATTCTTGATTTGTACCGCAAAGCGATCGATGGCCAAATCAGCGGGACGCAAGTATGGCGTTCACTGAAGGCGACGAACCAGTTGGGGGTAACAAAAGGTACGTTGGTCAAATAAGTAGTTGCGCCTAGTGCGCTTAGCCGCCTCACGACGATTAGTGTCGGGGGCGGTTTTTTGTCGTGTTGGTAAGGGAGGCGGCAAATAAGAACTCGCCATGGCCTTATTTGTCCAGAAAAGCTTCAAATAGCTGAAATAAGAACTCTACGAGTCTCTATTTCAGCTATTTCCGCGTAAAAAGCACCAAATTAGGGCAAATAAGAACTTGCCATGGCCTTATTTGTCCAGAAAAGCTTCATCTAGTTGAAATAAGAACTCTGCGAGTCTCTATTTCAGCTATTTTCGCGTAAAAAGCACCAAATTAGGGCAAATATGCATCTAGAATAAAAAGTGGACGTCTCTTAGTGTAGAAGTAATAATAATCTTAACTATGAACTAAGAGGTGTTTGTCCATGAGCGATTCAAGACAACGATATAATGAAA